>NZ_JBSGHB010000006.1:0-218950 GCF_053604195.1 Actinokineospora sp. NPDC004072
CCAGCGCCCACAACTCATCCGGCACCAACCGCAGCGACAACCTGTCCACAACAAGATCATCGCAGACCTAGATCAACCCACGTGAGACACCCTCTAAGCGAAACGCCGCTGGGCGTGAAGAGCGGCGATGCGGGCGAAGCCCGTTCACGCCCTTGCCAGTTTAGCGGCGTTTCGCTCCCCGCGAATGCGAGTCCACCCCATCGGACATTTCGGGCGGGGCGCGTTGCGGTTGGGTGGGTGGGCGCGTTGCGGTTGGGTAAGTGGGCGCGTTGCGGTTGGGTGGGTGGGCGCGTTCCTTGTTAGGTGGGTGGCGCGTTCCTTGTTGGGGTGGGTGGCGCGTTCCCTTGTTGGGTGGGTGGCGCGTTCCCTTGTTGGGTGGGTGGCGCGTTGCTGGTGGTTGTGGTGGGTGCTTCAACGGCGGTTCGTCTCCCAACTGGGCACGCACGGTCAACACCCATGCACGTGGAACCAAGGGGCTGACAAGCGGCGAGCCGGAGACTTGCAGCCATGCGCACGACGAGTCTCTTCATCGACGGTGAGTGGAGCCGGGGCGAAGGTGTGTTCGCCACCTGTGATCCTGCTACGGGGGAGGTGCTGGCCGAGTGCGCGGTGGCGGGGCCCAAGGAGGTGGATGCCGCCGTGGCGGCGGCGCGGGCCGCGTTGGCCGGGTGGGCGGGGACGGCGCCTGGGGAGCGGGCGCGGGTCCTCTGGCGGATCGCCGAGTTGATTGAGGCGCATGGGGATGAGCTGGCGGAGATCGAGACGCGGGATCAGGGGCAGCCGCTGGGGGTTGCGCGGGGGGTGAGCGTCGCGGGGGCGGCGGAGCACTTCCGGTACTTCGCGGGGTGGTGCAGCAAGCTCGACGGGGCTGTGCACTCCGTCGGCTACCCCGACACGCTCCAGTACACCCGCCGCGTCCCCGTGGGCGTCTGCGCGCTGATCGCGCCGTGGAACTTCCCGTTGATGATCATGGCGTGGAAGCTGGCCCCGGCGCTCGCGTGCGGGAACACCGCGGTCATCAAGCCCGCTGAGCAGACGCCGCTGACCACCGTGCGGCTGGTCGAGCTGTGCGTCGAGGCGGGCGTCCCGCGCGGGGTGGTCAACCTGGTCACCGGTGGGCCGGAGACCGGGCGGGCGATGGTGCGCCACCCCGGGGTCGACAAGGTGTCCTTCACCGGGTCCACCGAGGTCGGGGAGGAGATCGTCGCGGAGGCGGGGCTCAAGCGGGTCACGCTGGAGCTGGGTGGGAAGACGCCGGTGGTGGTGGCGCGCTCGGCAGACCTGGACGCCGCGGTCGCCGGGACGGTGGCTGGCGGGCTGCTCAACAGCGGGCAGGTCTGCGCGGCGTACGCGCGGATCTTCGTCGACTCCGCCCGGGCCGAGCAGTTCACCGCGAAGCTGTCCGCGGCGGTGGCCGGGCTGCGGGTGGGGCCGGGTATGGCCCCGGACACCGAGCTGGGGCCGCTGGTCGGCAAGGAGCACGTGGCGCGGGTCGACGCGCACGTGCGGACCGCGGTGGGCGCGGGCGCGCGGGTGGTGACCGGGGGCGCGCCCATCGACGGGCCTGGGTGCTTCTACCAGCCCACGGTCTTCTCCGACGTCACCGACGAGATGGCGCTGGCCAGGGACGAGGTCTTCGGCCCGGTGCTGGCCGTGCTGCCCTACGACGACGAGGACACCCTGCTCGACCGCGTGAACGACTCGCGCTACGGCCTGGCCGCCGCGGTGTGGAGCGAGGACGTGCGGGAGGCGCACCGGCTGGCCGAGGGCATCCGCGCGGGCGCGGTGTACGTGAACATGCCGTGCATCCCCGACGCGGCCGCGCCCTGGGGCGGGTTCCGGGCCAGCGGCGTCGGCCGCGAGATGGGCCCGTACGCCATCGACGCCTACACCGAGGTCAAGGGCATCTGGGTGCACCACGGGGCGCGGGCGTGATCCCCTACTGGGTGGCCGGGTCGCCGGTCACCGGGGTCGAGCCGCTGACCGTGCGCGGCCCGCGCGCCTGCGCTCCCGCGGGGACGACGTCGTGGGCCACCGCGGCGCACGTCGAGCACGCGGTGGCCGCGGCGTGGGCCGCCCGCCGCCTGCGCACCCCGGCCCGGGTGCGGGCCGAGGCCCTGGCGCACGTCTCCCGCGCCCTGGTCGAGCGGGCCGACGAGGCCGCCGCGCTGATCACCGCCGAGTCGGGCAAGCCCGCGGCGTGGGCGCGCGCGGAGATCACCCGGGCCGCGGCCACCTTCCGCTGGGGCGCCGAGGAGGCCCGCCGGTACTCCGGCTCCGTCCAGCGCCTGGACACCGACCCGGGCTCCGACGGGCGCGTCGCGCTGGTGCGGCGGGTGCCGCGGGGCCCGGTCCTGGGCATCACGCCGTTCAACTTCCCGGTGAACCTCGTCGCGCACAAGCTCGCGCCCGCGATCGCCGTCGGCGCGCCCATCGTGGTCAAGCCCGCGCCGTCGACCCCGCTGTCGGCGCTGTTCCTCGGCTCGCTGCTGGCCGAGACCGACCTGCCCGCAGGCACGTGGTCGGTGCTGCCGGTGCCCAACTCCGAGGCCGCCCGGCTGGCCGCCGACCCGCGCCTGCCGGTGGTGTCCTTCACCGGCAGCGACCGGGTCGGGCACCTGATCCGCGACGCCAACCCGGCCAAGCACGTGCTGCTGGAACTCGGCGGCAACGCCGCGGCGATCGTCTGCCCCGACTGGACCGACCTGGACTGGGCGGCCGGGCGCATCGCGGAGCTGGGCACCGCCCAGGCGGGCCAGTCCTGCGTCTCCGTCCAGCGCGTCTACGCCCACCGCGCGGTCTACGCCGAGCTGGTCGAGCTGCTGCGCGCCCGCATGGCCGCCCTCGACCCCGACACCCACGTCGGCCCGCTCATCGACGACGCGGCGGCCACCCGGGTGCAGTCCTGGGTCGCCGACGCGGTCACCCGCGGGGCCACGCTGCTCACCGGCGGCGCCCGCGACGGCGCCCTGCTCGCGCCGACCCTGCTGGCCGACGTGCCCGAGGGCTGCGCGGTGCTCACCGAGGAGGTCTTCGGCCCGGTGGTCGTGGTGTCCCCGGTGGACTCCCTGGACGAGGCCATCGCCGAGGTCAACGCCTCCCGCTACGGCCTGCAGGCGGGTGTGTTCACCCACGACCTGCGGGTGGTCGACCAGGTGGCGGCCGAGCTGGAGGTCGGCGGCGTCATCATCGGCGACGTGCCCACTTACCGGGCCGACCAGATGCCCTACGGCGGCGTCAAGGACTCCGGCACCGGCCGCGAGGGCGTGGCCGCGGCGATGGAGGACCTGACCGAGCCGCGGGTGCTGGTCGTGCGCGGGATGGGCTACTAGCCCCAGCTCGGGTCGCTGCCCCTGGTCAGCCGGGCGAGGTCGCCGATGCCGGGGTGCGGGGTCGGGCGGACGAACCCGGCCCTGGCCGCCACGCCCGCGGTCTCGCCGCGGGTCTGGCAGCCGAGCTTGGTCAGCAGGCGCTCCACGTAGGTCTCCACCGTGCGGCGGCTGACCACCAGCATCTCCGCGATGGCCTGGTTGCTCAGCCCCGCCACCAGCCCGGTGGCCACGTCCAGCTCGCGGGCGGTCAGGCCGAGGGTGTTGGCGAAGGGCGTGCAGACCAGCACGACGCCGGTGTGCTCGCCCTTGATGACGCGCAGCAGCCGCGCCCGGTGCCAGCCGTCGCGGCCGGGCCACAGGAACGGCAGCAGGTCGGCCCGCACCCGGGCGAAGGCGTCGGCCACCGCCAGCAGCTCCCCCGCGATCGGCGCCGGGTCGCGCCCGGGGATCTCGGCGATCGAGGGCAGCACCCAGCTGGCCGTCCACTCCGGACCGAACCAGGCGTCGATGGCCGGGCAGTGCAGCGGGTTGACCCGGCGGGCGATGGCCGCGCCGACCTCGGCGATGAACAACCGGGTCGACTCGTCGAAGGCGTGGCGGACGGCGGCGTTCATGTGCAGCACGCCCACCACCGAGCCAGCCGACGAGCGCAGCGCGGCCGAGAGCCCGTCCTCCAGGCCCGCGGGCCGCAGCTGCTCCTGGTAGTGCGGGGAATCCCGGAAGTTGTGCGGCATGTCGTCCATGAGCAGCGGACGCGGCGAGTCGAACAGCTGCCCGCCCCACCGCGTCCGCGGCAGCTCGTAGGCCAGCTCGGTGCTGATCCTGCGGTTGTAGCCCTCCTCGGCCAGGACGCGGAAGCGCCGCTGGACCGGGTCCCAGCCGGTGATCTGGGTGGCGCACACCTCGGGCAGCGCGCGGCGGAGGTCGGCGAAGACCGACGGCCAGTCCACCGGCGACGCGCTGCCCAGGGTGGTGCCGATGCGCACGGCGGAGGCCAGCAGTGCCGGATCCATGCGCCCCTCCTCCTCGGGTAGAGCGCACAACCTACGGTGCGTGATGTGACCTGGACAATACTCCCGGCCTGACGTGCGCTCCCGGACAACAGCAGTTCCCCGGGAGACCAAAGCGAGGCACCCTCAGTGACCGGTCGGGTCCACCACGTCCCGGTCCAGCCACAGCTCGGCGACCGCCTCGCGGATGGCCGGGTCGTGCTCGGCGGCCAGCTCGACGGCGGCGATGTTCTCCGTCAGCTGGGCCATCCGGCTGGCTCCGAAGAGCACGGTCGTCGTCGCCGGATCGGCCAGGCAGAAGGCGATCGCGGCCTGGGCGGGGGTGGCGCCGAAGCGGGCGGCGATCTCGGCCAGGCGCGGCGCGGCCTCGATGATCCGCTCGCGGATGCCGCCGGGGTCCTTGCCGATCTGCCGCTGCGGGGCGCCCACGCCGGCCAGGATGCCGCCCTCCAGCACGTCGCTGGCCTGGATGGTCAGCCCCAGGTCGTCCACCAGGGACCGGAACGGCGCGCCGTCCGGGATGGACCGGCGCACGACGCTGTACTTGAGCTGGGCCATCGTCGGCCCGGGCACGCCCTGGGCGGCCGCGGCGGCGTGGGTGGCCCGGATGTGGTCGACCGACCAGTTGTTGACCCCCCAGCCGCCGAGCTTGCCCTTGGCGACCAGCTCGCCGAGCTGCGCGGTCAGCAGGTCGAGGTCGGGCTCCATGCCGAACAGGTCGCCGAGGATGGCGTAGTCGGCGTGCTCGACGCCGACGCGGAACAGCAGCCGGTCGAGCTGCTCCTCCATCGACTGGTCGGGGAAGTAGTTCACCCACAGCTTGGCCGAGAGCTTGTAGTCGCCGCGGTCGACGCCCGCGGCCTGCATGATCCGGCCGAAGATGACGTCGGTGTAGGACTCGGGCACGGGCTTGCCGTCGATGCTGAACCCGCCGTAGTAGCCGACGTCGAACAGGTCGATCCCGGCCGCGAGCGCGTGCTCGACCAGGGCGACCGAGTCGTGGAAGGGCACGCGGTCGTAGATGTGCCACGACCCCAGCGCGAGGACGGACACCTCCGGGCCCGTCGCCCCGATGCGGCGCTTGGGGATGGTCATGCGGTCTCCTCGGTGAAGGCGAAGGCCCGGCGCAGCGCGGCGGCGGCGCGGGCGTGGGCGTCGGCTGAGATGGAGAGCTGGTCGACCAGCAGGGCGAAGAACCCGTGGATCTGCCCGGGGTAGCGGACCAGCTCCACCGGGACGCCCGCGTCGAGCAGGCGGTGGGCGTACTCCTCGCCCTCGTCGCGCAGCACGTCGTACTCGGCGGTGAGCACGAGCGCGGGCGCCACCCCGGACAGGTCCGGCGCGGCCAGCGGCGACAGGTACGGGTCGTCGAGGTCTTCTGGGGTGCGCGGGTACTGGGCGAAGAACCACTCCATGCTGCCGCGGCTGAGGAAGTGCCCGTCGGCGTAGTCCACATAGGAGGGGCGGTCGCTCGGCGGCGCGGTGACCGGCGAGGCCAGCACCTGCAGGGCCACCCGCGGCCCGCCCCGGTCCCTGGCCATCAGCGACGCCACGGCGGCGAGGTTGCCGCCCGCGCTCTCCCCCGCCACGGCCACCCGGGCGGGGTCGACGCCCTCGGCGCCTGCCGTCCACAGCAACGCCGCGTAGGCGTCCTCGGCCGCGGCCGGGAACCGGTGCTCGGGGGCCAGCCGGTAGTCCACCGACACCACGACCATGCCCACCGCGTCGCACAGCACGCGGCAGGTGGCCTCGTTCTCGTCCAGCGACCCGATGACCCAGCCGCCGCCGTGGAACCACACCAGGGCGGGGAACGGGCCGTCGCCGTGCGGGGTGTAGACGCGCACGGGGATCTCCCCGTCCGGGCCGGGGATGGTGCGGTCGACCACGGACGCGACCGGCTTGAGGTTCGGGGACGGCTGCCAGGACTGGGCGAACGCGGCGCGCATGTCCGCGGCGGACAGCTCCACCGGGACCAGCCCGCCCGCGGCCTCGCTGGCCTCGATCACCGCCTTGGCTTCAGGGTGCAGTGGCATCGTCGGCTCCGTTCGACCCGGTGAACCGGCGCAGCACGGCGGCGGTCATCCGGGACACGTCGTTGTCGTCCCCGTCGTGGGTCAGGGCGGCGCACCAGCCGATGGAGCCGGTGGCGAACACCTCCCCGCCGCCGGGGTGGCGGTAGATGGTCAGGTCGGCGCGGCGGCGGTCCACCGGGTCGCCGAGCGGGTGCGGGATGGCCGGGCCGGTGTCGCCGGACATGTAGGTGTCGCCGAGCATCGCCCGGCCCAGCAGCTCGACCCCGGGCGGGCTGCCCAGCAGCGGGTCGATGCCGTCGGTCTCGAACGACGCCGCGCCGCCCAGCACCGCGCCGTAGTCGCCCAGCGGCTCGGTCACCCCGGCCAGCAGCGGGTGGTCGGCCAGGTCGGTGTACGACCCGCCGGTGGACATGCCCGCCGCGGTGGTGCCGATGCCGAAGAGCCGGTGCGGGGAGCGCCCGCGCTCGGCCCACAGCCCGCCGGGCTCGCCGGTGCAGGCGATGGTCAGCTCCCCCGGCTCGCACTCCCAGGTGCGCACGCCGCTGTAGCCGCGGCGCAGCTCGGCGATGTGCTCGCGGCCCGGCGCGATCGCGGTCACCCAGTAGGCGCCGTTGCCGCCGAGGTAGGCGAGGTTGCCGCCGCCGTCGAGGTAGGCGTTGGCGGCGTCGAGCATCGCCGTGGTCCAGTACTCGGGGTGGCTGCCGGTCAGCACGGCCCGGTAGCCGTCGAGCAGGCCCGGCACGGAGTGCAGGTCGTGGTCGGTGACGACGTCGACCGCGACGCCCTGGCGCTCCAGCCAGCCCACGAGGAACAGGTCCTCGCTGTACTGGTGCGGCGAGCGGGTGTAGCGGAAGAAGTGGTCCTCGCGCATCCCCAGCAGCGGCCGCAGCAGCGACGCGATCGCCACCCCGCTGCCGTCGGCGTGCCGGTCGTACAGGCTGTGCAGGGTGTTGTCCCTGGCGAAGGGCGCGGCGACCTCGCGCGGGTCCTCCGGGGCGAAGGGCTGGTAGAGGTGGTCCAGCGCGTAGGCGAGGTAGCTCAGCGTCGGGACCAGCAGCGCGACGTCGGCCTGCCTGCTGCGCGGCCGGACGAAGAACGGCAGCCGGTCCACGCCGCCGTCGGTGGCCAGCTCGACCGCGTAGCAGCCGGTCGGCAGGTCCGCGGGCAGCTCGACGGTGAGCACCGGCTCCCACCCGCAGTCGGACAGGTCGTCGGAGTGGAAGTGCACCGCGCCGTAGCCCTGCATGGCGAAGCGGAAGTCCAACACGTCGCCGTCCCAGTCGTACCCGGTGACCCCGCGCAGCGGGTGGTTGCGCAGCACGCCGTGCCGCCCGTCGATGACGTCGAGCATCCGGTCGCCGCCGATGTCGGCCGACAGGTCCCAGTGCGAGCGGGCGCCGCCGCGGGCGTCCAGCTGCGGGTCGGCCTCCACCCGGTCGAACACGGTGGGGCTGTCGAGCTTGCCGTCGAAGTGCCCGACCCGCTCGCCGTCGACCCGCCGCGCGGCCAGCAGCAGCGGGGCGGCGCCCGCCACGAGCTGCCCGGCGGCCGCGGTGGCGACCGCGGCGGGCTCCTCCCCCGCCACGCGGTCGCGCGGGCGCACCTCCAGCCGCAGCCCGTCGGGCCCGCAGCTGCCGACCAGCCGGTACCAGCGCCGCAGGTGCAGCGCCGGACCGGTGACCGAGGCCAGGCCGTCGGCCGTGCGGGCGGTGAACACCGGCCTGCCGTCGGCCGCCAGCGCCAGCTCGGCGTGCGGCCCGGCCGCGGCGTCGCCCTGGCTGAGCAGCCCGGCCCGCTCGGCAGGCCGGGCCGTCGGCCAGACCCAGACGGCGAAGGTGACCGCCGACCCCAGCTCCGGCGGGCGGGCCACCTCCCCGTAGGAGCCGTGGTCGATGCGCTCATGCCGCAGCTCGACCACCTCGGGTGTGCCGAGGTCGAGCGCGGTGTGCACGGGTGCGGTCCCGTCGTGCCCGACCCGCACCACCCGCACGCGCGCCACCGGGTCCAGCGCGCTGGCCGAGACGGTGATCCGCTCGCCGGGGGCGGCCGAGAGCCGGTCGGTGTAGCCCACCACCGGGGCGTGGGTGTGGTCCACGAGAGCCATCGCCTCAGCCCTTCAGCAGTTGGCCGCCGTCGATCGGCAGCACGGTTCCGGTGATGTGCGCGGAGTCCGGGGACGCCAGCAGCAGCACCGCGGGCACCAGGTCGGCCGTGGTGGCGACCCGGCCCAGCGGGATGCGCCTGGTCCAGAACTCCCTGGCCTCGGGCGCGGCCATCGCCTCGGCGGTCAGCGGCGTCTCCACCGGGCCGGGCGCGACGGCGTTGACCCGCACCCCGGCCGCGGCGAACTCCAGCGCCGCCGAGCGGGTCAGCGCGTTGACCGCGGCCTTGCTCGCCTCGTAGTGGCCGAGCCCGACCGTGGGCTGCACCGCGCCCGCGGAGCTGATGTGCACGATCGACCCGCCGCGCCCGGCCATCGCCTCCGCGGCGTGCCGGGTGACCAGGAAGGTGCCGCGCACGTTGACCGCCAGCACGGTGTCCAGCGCCTCGACCGGCAGGGCCAGCAGCGGCGCGCCGCCGCCGACGACGCCCGCGGTGTGCACCACGACATCGATCGGGCCCAGCTCGGCGCTGGTGCGGGCGAAGCCGGCCCGCACCGATTCCTCGTCGCGCACGTCCATCCGCACGGCGAGCCCGCCGATGCCCGAGGCCACCCGGACGGCGCCCTCGGCGTCCACATCGGCCACGGCGACCTTGGCGCCGAGCCCGGCCAGGGCGGTGGCGATCGCCCCGCCGATGCCGCCCGCGCCCCCGGTGACCAGCGCGATCCTGCCGTCGAACCCCATCACACCGCCTCGGCGACGACGACCCGCGGGCTGCCCGGCAGCGGCCGGACCTCCAGCAGCCGCCACCCGGTCCCGGCCAGCCACCCGGCGACCTCGGCCTCGGGGTAGACGACGGTGCCGTCGATGACCAGGTACTCCCCGGCCAGCACCGGGTCGAGCCTGCGGCCGTCGGCGGCGTCGAGCAGGAAGTCCAGCACGAGCAGCGTCGCGCCCGGGTCCACGACCTTGCGGGCGGCGCGGAAGAAGGTCTTGTTCTGCTCGGCGTCGAAGCGGTGGATGACGTGCTCCAGCAGCACCGCGTCGTAGTGGCCGGGGATCTCGTCGGTCAGCGGGTCGGCCTCGTGGAAGGAGATCCGGTCGGCCACCGCGGCGGGCACCGAGCCGGACACCATCGACAGGAACTCCGCGGTGCTGACGAACGACCCGCGCAGCTGCGGGGCCCGCGCCGCGGCTTCGGCGAGGAACGCCGTGGACAGCCCGCCCAGGTCGAGCACGGCGCGGTGGGCGCTGAAGTCGTAGTTCTCGGCGAGCATCTTCGCGTGCAGCGAGTTGTAGGTCTGCACGCCCGCCATGAACCGGCCCAGCGTGGACTCGTCGAGGTTGAACGGGCCGGGCTTGGCCGTGCGCATCGACTCCGTGTAGTGCTGCCAGTGCGGGTAGCTCAGCGAGTCCCAGAACGCCAGCCACGGCCGCAGGTCCAGCCCGTCGCCACCGGCCAGGTAGGCGGCGGTGACCTCGGTGTTGGCGTAGCGCCCGTCGGCGAACTCGACCAAGCCCAGGCCGACCATCGCGTCGGCGAGGATGCGGGCGGAGCGCTCCGGCAGGCCGGTGCGCTCGGCGACCTCGGCCGCCGTGCCCGGCAGCGCGGTGAAGACGCCCAGCTCGGACGCGGCGAAGAGCTGCTTGGCCGCCATGAACCCGGTGGCGGCGGCCACCAGCGGCGTCGGGTCGGTCATGGGGTCTCCATTCGGGGGTCGACGACGGCCTTGACGGCGGCCATCGTGGCCATGTCCTTGATCGCGGAATCGGCCTCGGCGAGGCCGACGGGGTCGCTGAACAGCGCGTCCCAGGCGAAGCGGTCGGCGAAGGCGGTGAGGAAGCGCAGCGCGCGGACGAGGTCGCCGACGTCGCCGTTGAGCGAGCCGACGACGCGCAGCTCGCGGCTCATCACCACGTCCATCGGCACCGCGGCCGCGTTCGGCCCGGCGAGGCCGACGACGACGTGGGTGCCGCGCTGGGCGCACATCAGCACGCCCTCGCGGTTGGCCGTCCGCGCGCCCGCCACGTCGACCACCAGGTCGGCGCCGCGCGCCCCGGTCAGCTCCTCGACCATCGCCACGCGCTCGTCGGGGTCGGTGACGGCGGTGACGTCGATGATGGTGTCGGCGCCGAACGCGGTGGCCATCCGCAGCCGCGTGCTCGGCCCGCCGAGGGTGATCACCTGGCCCGCGCCGCTGGCCCTGGCCAGTGCGGTCGCCACCAGCCCGAGCGGGCCGGAGCCCTGCACGACGACGGTCGAGCCCGGCTCGACGCCCCCGGCGTTGGCGAAGGCCCGCACGACGGTCTTGACCGCGCAGCCCGCCGAGGCCGCCCAGGTGTCGGGCACGTCGTCGCCGACGACCAGCCGGTGCGCGCCGGGCGGCAGGTAGGCGTACTCCGACAGCCCGCCGATGACGAACGGCCACCGGTCGGCGCGCTGGGTGAAGCCGTAGCCGCGGTTGGCGCACAGCACCGGCTCGCGCAGCACCGCGCAGCCGTGGCAGTGCCCGCACACCGACTCCGACCACACCACCCGGCTGCCGATCTCGACCGGCGCGCCGAGGGCGTCCTGCCCGGCGTAGGCGCCGAGCGCGACGACCTCGCCGACCATCTCGTGGCCGAGCACGATCGGCAGCGACACGAACGGCATCGCGCCCTGCCACAGGTGCGCGTCGGTGCCGCACAGCGTGGTCGTGAGCACCCGCACGATCGCCGCGCCGGGCGGCAGTTCGTCGGGCAGCGGCACCTCGGCCAGCTCCAGCGGGGCGCCGAACTCGCGCAGCAGCGCCGCGCGGGTCACCTTGGGACGCATGCCTGCTCCTCGATGAACGAGCGGACCCGCGCCCAGGCGTCGGCGGCGTTGGCCGCCTGGTCGGGCAGCGCGCCGTCGAAGAAGGAGTGCGGGGCCCCGGGGTAGAGGTGGAACTCGTGCGGCACGGCCGCCTCGGTCAGCCTGCGGTCGAAGTCGCGCGCCTCCTCCTCGGAGGTGAGCGGGTCCGCGCCCGCGGCGATGACCAGCAGCGGCGCCCGCATCTGCGGGATGAGGTCGGCGCACTCGGCGGGCTTGCCGTAGAAGCCGATCACGCCCGCCAGCCGCGGGTCGATGGCCGACTGGGCCCACGACATGGCCCCGCCCAGGCAGAACCCGACGGTGAACAGGGCGCTCACGCCCTCGTCGGCCAGCCGGTCCAGCGCCGCGGCGATGTCCATGCGGGTGTGCTCCGGCCGCAACTTGGCGACGTGGCCGAACCCGTCGAAGTCGGGCCCGCGGTCGTCGTCGGCGGCGACGCGGCCGTAGTAGTCCAGCCCGATCGCGGTCACCCCCGCCTCGGCGAAGCGCCGCGCGAGGTCGCGGTAGAACTCGTGCAGGCCGCGCACGTCCGGCAGCAGCACCACCCCCGCGCCGGACGGCTGCTCGGGCAGCGCCCGGTAGGCGAGGAAGCTCGCGCCGTCGGCCGCGGTGATCCGCAGCTCGCCGGCCTCGGCCACCGCCCCCGCCGTGCCGGGGAGGGCGGGCGGGCGCGACTGGTCACCGTGACACATATTCCGGTTGTCCTTTCTCAGGCGGGTTCGTCCCAGCGGTCCCGGCGCCGCGTCCAGACCAGGACGACGAGGATCACCAGGAACGGCAGGACGCCGCGGTACTGCTGGAGCTGGGTGACGGTGCTGGCCAGGCCTTGGAGCACGCCGAGGCCGACACCGCCGACGAAGGTCCACGCGAAGCTGCTGAACCCGCCGATGAGGGCGGCGGCCAGCGCGGGGGTGATGAGCAGGGTCTGGGAGCTGAAGTCGCTGGCCAGCTGCGGGGCCACGATCATGATGGCCAGGGCGCTGGCCGCGCCGGCCGAGCCCCACACCACCATCGACAGCCGCGGCACGCGCACGCCGATCAGCTCGGCGGTCGTGGGCCGCTCGGCCATCGCCCGCAGCAGCAGGCCCAGGCGGGTGTGCCGCAGCAGCAGCGCGGGGCCGACGGCGAACAGCACGGCCAGCACCATCGTCAGCACGGCCGTCCAGGTGACGACCACGCCGCCGACGGTGAGCGCGGGTGCGTCGAACGGGCTCGGGAAGCGACGCGGGTGCTGGGCGCCGAAGAGGCGCAGGCCCAGCGCGACGAGTCCGGTGTAGACGGCGATGGTGACGGCCGCCTTCACCCCCTCGCCCGCCTCGGCGAACCAGCGCACCATGACCACGCCCAGGCCCATGTGCAGCAGGGCGGCGACGGCCAGGCCCGCGGGCACGGCCAGCGGCAGCGGCAGCCCGGCCTCGTAGAGCACGACCATGGCGAAGGCGCCGAACGCGCCCACGGCGGCCTGGGCGAAGTTCACCACCGCGACGAGCCGGTAGGTCAGCAGGGTGGACAGGCCCATCAGGGCGTAGGCCCCGCCGGTGGCCAGCCCGGCGATGGCCGCGGAGACCAGCACCTCAGCCTCCCGTCGGGACGGAGATGAACTCGTCGCTGGCCACGACCCACTTCGTGCCCTCCAGGCGGACCATCTTCGACGCCTGGTTGGGCGCGTGGCGGTCGCCGGGGCCGAAGGCGAACGGCGTGCCGAGCATCGGGTGCTCGATCGGGGTCATGGTGCGCAGCGCGTTGTTGACCGAATCGCGGGTGATCTCGCCGTCGATGGTCTTGAGCACGTCGACGAGGAACTTCGCCGACAGGTAGCCGCCCTGGGAGAACGCGGTGGCGGGCTGCTGCGCGCGGGTCACGGTGTCGCGCCAGGCGGAGTTGGCCGGGCTCTCCACGGTGTAGGGCTCGAACTCGCTGCCCGCGTGCACCTTCAGGCCGAGCCCGCCCACGGCGGTGGCCACGCTGTCGGTGTAGGCCGGGGCCAGCAGCAGGAACTCCACATCGGACATGCCCTGGGTCTTGGCGGCCTGCAGCCACGGCACGACCAGCTGCTCGGCCGGGTTGAACAGGATGGCGTCGCAGCCCGCCTGCTTGGCCTTGAGCAGGTACGGGGTCAGGTCGCCGCTCTGCTGCACGGTCATGTCGTTGACCACGAGCTTCTGGCCGCTGAGCCGCTCCCAGTCGCCGAGCGCCTGCTTGACGGCGTCCTCGCTGCCGGGCAGCACGACGGTGAAGTTGCAGACCGCCTTGGCGTCGAGCTCCTCGGATGCGTAGAGCAGCACCGCCGTCATCAGGGTGAAGGGGCCAACGTTGACGGGGGCGATGTTGGGGCTCTGGAAGCACTTGGGGCTGGCCGCGACGGCCATGATCGAGCTGAGCTCGGACTGGCGGTAGAAGGCGTCGTTGACGTCGCAGTCGGTGAAGCTGGCCGACCCGGCCATCGCCACCACGCCCTCGCTGTCGAGCTCGCGGGCGACCTGGGCGGTGCGCTGCGGGTTGCCCGCGTCGTCCTTGACGATGAACTCGATCTTCTTGCCGTTGATGCCGCCCGCCTCGTTGGCGTCGTCGAACACCCGCTGGGCGGTCTTGACGACCTCAGCGGTGATGAAGTTGCCGGTCAGCCCGGCGATCGCGCCGATCTTGATGGTGTCGTCGGAGGTCGAGCAGCCCGCCAGCGCGGTGGCGGCGAGCGCGGCCGACAGCGCGGTCGCGATGTGCGCTCTCATGAGGTCTCCTTGGCTGTGGTGGGGGCGGTACCGAGGTAGGCGGAGATGACGGCGGGGTCGGCGAGCACCTGCTCGGGCGGGCCAGCGGCGATGACCCGGCCGAAGTCGAGGACGACCACGGTGTCGCAGGTGGAGCGGACCAGCTCGATGTCGTGCTCGACCAGCAGCACGGCGCTGCCGAAGCGCTCGGGGATCTCGGCGAGGCGCTGCTGCAGCAGCCGGGTCTCGCCTGCGGAGTGGCCCGCGGCGGGCTCGTCGAGCAGCAGCACCGGCGGCCTGCCCGCGGCCAGGCCCGCGACCTCCAGCAGCCTGCGGGTGGCCACGTCCACGGTGTCGACCGGGACGTCGGCGGCCGGGCAGCCGAAGAGGGCCAGCTGCTCGTCGATCTCCGTGGCCGTCAGCGGCTTGCCCGCCGCGACCTGCAGGAACATGCCCACGGTGACAGTGGTCGGCACGCGCAGCTGCTGGAAGCTGCGGCGCAGCCCGGCGCGGGCCCTGCGGTGGGCGGGCAGGGCGTCGACCGGCTTGCCGCCGAGCAGAACAGTGCCCTCGTACTGGCCGGTGAAGCCGGTGACGGTGTTGATGAAGGTGGACTTGCCCGCGCCGTTGGGGCCGACCAGGCCGACCACGCTGCCCTTGGGGACGATCAGGTCCACCCCGTCGACGGCGGTGAGGGCGCCGAAGCGCACCCGCAGGCCGCGCACCTCCAGGGCCGGGTCGCTGCCGTTGCTGGCCCGCAGCCGCATGGGCACCAGCGGCGGCGGGGGCGCGGTCGGCGCGGCGGGCGGGTGCTTGGCGGCCCGCTTCTGCCTGCGCTGGGCGCGCAGCAGGTCGGTCTGGCTGCCGCCCAGGCGCAGCACCTGGATGGCGGCCACGCCGAAGAACAGCGCGGCGAGGTCCTGCGGGATGCCCACGGCGTCGATGAGCACCGGGAACACCGCGCCGAGCAGGCCGCCCGCGATCGCGCCCTCGATGTTGTTCGTGCCGACGAACAGCGCGATGGCGAACATCGACACCGAGGCGAACGCGGCGAAGTTGCCCGCGGCGACGATGCCGAGCTGCCCGGCCATCAGCCCGCCGCCGACGCCCGCGACGAACGCGCTGAGCGCGAAGGCGGTCAGCTTGCCGCGCACGACGCTGATGCCGTGGGCGGCGGCGGCGCGCTCGGAGTGGCGGATCTCGGCGAGCGCGCCGCCGACGCGGCTGCGGTCGAGGAACCACAGCCCGACGAAGATCAGCGCGACGACGGCGACGGTGAAGGCGAAGTAGGCGCTGTCGTCGGTCAGGCCAGCGGGGCGGCGGACCAGCTCGAAGGTGTCCTGGCCGGGGAAGGCGATGCCGGTGAACACCACGTCGAGGGCGGTGGCGAAGGCGAAGGTGGCCACCGCGAGGTTCACCCCGCGCAGCCGCAGGGCGGGCAGGCCGACGAGCACCCCGGCCACCACCGCAGCCAGGCCGCCCAGCAGCATCCACACCACGAACCCGCCGGGGATGTCGACGACGTTGGCGAAGCCGACCGTCCACGCGCCGATGGCGGCGAAGCTGAGCTGGCACAGCGCGATGACCCCGGCCCGGCCGGTGATGAGCCCGTAGCTCTGCATGAACACCGTCGACACCGCGGCGCTGGTCAGCAGGAACAGCACGTAGTTGGAGGCGAAGCCCGCGACCAGGGCGGTGAGGACCGCGGTGGCCGCCAGGGCGATCGTGATCGGGTGACGCATGCTCACACCCCGCTTCCGGTGGTCGACTCGCCCAGGTAGAGCGCGCGCAGCAGGGAGTCGTCGGCGCGCAGCGCGGCGCCGTCGCCCGCGAAGACGATCTCGCCGCGGGCCATGACGTAGGCCCGGTCGGCGATGCCCAGGGCCAGGGCGGCGAACTGCTCGACCAGCAGCACCCCCATGCCGCCGTCGGCCAGCGCGCGCAGCGCGGCGGCCAGCCGCTCGACCACGATCGGGCCCAGGCCCAGCGACATCTCGTCGATCAGCAGCACCTTGGGCTCGCCCAGCAGGGCCCGGCCGACGACGAGCATCTGCTGCTCGCCGCCGGAGAGCAGCCCGGCGGGGGCGTCGAGCTGCTTGCGCAGTTCGGGGAACAGGTCCAGCACCTGGTCCGGCGACCGGCCCGCCGTGCAGGCGACCAGCAGGTTCTCCCGGGCGGTGAGGTCGGCGAAGACGCCGCGGTTCTGCTCGACGTGGGCCAGCCCGGCGCGGGCGCGGCGCCAGGCGCGCATCCGGTCGACACGCTGCCCGTCGATGGCGATCTCGCCGCGGGCGATCGGGATGGCCCCCGACACCCCGTCCAGCAGGGTGGTCTTCCCGGCGCCGTTGGCGCCGAGCAGCACGGTCACCGAGCCGGGGTCCACCAGCAGCGAGACGCCGCGCACGACGGGCAGCCCGGCCCGCTCGACGTCGACGTCCGCAATGGACAGAACACTCACGTATCCACCGTCCTGTCAGGGGTTGCCGGGCGACTGGCCCGGAGTGGGGTGGTTGGGACAGCCAACTCCGGTCGCGGGGGCGGGGCGGTCCGTAGAAATACCGAAATCGGCGGACGGGTTGCGGTCGCGGAAGCCGACCGGGCGCAGCAGGAAGCCGCTGTAGTCCACCGGCATGACCGGCCAGTCCTCCGGCCTGGGCACGTGCGTCGGGCCGAACACGTGCCAGAGCACCAGATCGGTCGCCACCAGCTCCCGGTCCTGCGCGGTCCACGCGGGCAGCCCGGCGCCGCCGGGGTGCTGGTTGGGGTAGTCGCCCGCCGGGTAGCGCTCGGCCGGGTCGTAGCGGGTGACCCACAGGTGCCTGGTGGCGAAGGCGGCCCGCGCGGCGACGCTGGAATCCGGCTGGGCGAGCAGGGTCGGCCCGGGGCGCGGGACGAGCTGGTAGGAGCGCGGCTTGCCCAACCGGTTGGTGTCGGTGCCGCTGACCAGCCAGGTGCGCCCGCGCGCGGGGTCGGCGACGCGCGCGGCCCGGGATTCGCGGTCCAGGACGGTGCGCTGGGTGGTGAAGGCGTTGCCGTAGGGGTTGTCCGGGCCCGTCGGCACGCCCACCAGGTCGACCTCGGTGACGGTGTTGGCCCCGTCGGCGACCGCGACGTCGAGCCGCGCGCAGAAGAGGTGCTGGTGCACCGGCGCGGTGAGGCCGGGGGCGATCTGGGCGGCGTAGGCCGACTCCTCGCCGCCCGCGGCGAAGACGATGCCGGTGGCCTTGGCCTCCAGCTCGATCGTGCCGTCGGGGTAGAAGTACCAGAAGAAGCCGTAGTCGTAGTTGCCGATGGTGCTGAAGAAGGAGATGACCAGCCTGCGCGAGCGCAGGGTGTCGGCGGCGCCGGTGAGGATGTTGGTGTGCTTCCAGAGGACGCCGTAGTCCTCCTCGTGCATGCAGATCGCCTGCGGGATGGTCACCGGGCGGCCGTGGTCGTCGGCCAGCACGGCGTCGAAGTAGCGGATGACCCCGAGGCAGTCGCAGCCCAGCTTGAGCGGGTTGGCGTTCTTGCCCAGCAGGTACTCGCCCGCGTCGAAGTAGCTGATCCAGTGCCGGAAGGGCGACGGGTCGCCGTAGGGCACGACCATCTCGGCGACCGCGGCGCGGTGCAGCACGGAGTCCCCGCCGAACTCGATGCCGTGCAGCGTCAGGCCCTCGCGGGCGTTGAACCCCACGCGCAGCCGCCATTCGCCCCAGGTGACCTCGTGCCCGTCGACGGTGAAGCTGACGCCCTCGGGCTGGGTGATGGCGATGGGGCGGAAGGGGTCGTGGGAGCGGTAGTTGCCGTGCTCGGCGGGGATGGGCGTGTCGCCCTCGTCGCGCACGTCCAGCACCTCGCCGCTGATCAGGTCGACCAGGGCGAGCAGGCCCTCCACCGGGTGCGCCCACGGGCTGTCGTCCACGTGGTCGCGCAGGAAGGTCAGCGTGCGCAGGACGCGGCGGCCGCGCTCCTCCGGGTGGTTGAAGTGGCCCGGGGACAGCGGGGCGAGGAACACCAGGTCGAAGTCGGTGACGCCGCGCCTGCGCAGGGCCGCCTGCCAGCGGGGGTCGGCGCGCACCAGGTCGGCGCAGCGGTCGTACTCCTGGAACAGGACGGGCGGCTGGCCGTCGCGGGCGGGGTCGAGGTCGCGGACGGTCTCGACCTCGCCCGCGTCGAGGTCGACCACCGCCTCGGCGGCCGCGCCGGTCGCGGTGTCGAGCAGGACGGCGAGCGCCCGCCGCGGCGCCGCCGCGCCGCGGGGCGGCTCCAGCGGGAGCACGCTGGGGAAGCGGGTGTGCTCGCCGACCCGCCCCTCGGCCACGAGCACGGCGCGGACCTGGGCGATCTCGGCCGCGCTGAGCGGATCGAGCGGGTGGGGTGTCATGGGGCGGCAGTATTGGCGGGTCCGCGCGCGCCGGTCTTGGCCCGGGGCGTACCGCTGTTGACCGTCCGCGAACGTGCGCTGTGGGCCAAGGAGGGGACGCGCGGGGACAAGACCGGGGCGGGCGCGCGGCCGACACTTCCCCCCATGGCGACGGGTTACGTGTACCACGAGCTCTACGGCTGGCACGACACCGGAACGCACGCGGGCCTGCTGCCCGCCGACCCCCGGCGCGGCCTTCAGCCCTACCGGCACTTCGAGAACGCCGAGGCCAAGCGGCGCGTGCACGAGCTGGTGGTGGCCAGCGGCCTGGTGGACCGGCTGACCCGGCTGCGCCCGCGCCCGGTGTCGGACGCGGAGATCCTGCGCGTGCACACCCCCGAGCACCTGCACCGGCTGGCCACCGGCGCCGACGCGGGCGACGGCGGCAGCCCGTTCGGCCCCGGCGGGCTGGACATCGCCCGGCTGGCCGCAGGCGGCGTCCTCGTCGCCGCGGAGTCCGTTGTGGACGGCGAGGTGGACAACGCCTACGCGCTCATCCGCCCGCCGGGCCACCACGCCCTGCCGGACACCGGGATGGGCTTCTGCCTGCTGGCCAACATCGCCGTCGCGGTGGCCGCCGTGCGGGCCACGCGCGGCGTGCGGCGGGTGGCCGTGGTCGACATCGATGTGCACCACGGCAACGGCACCCAGGCCATCTTCGCCGCCGACCCGGAGGTGCTGACCATCTCGGTGCACCAGGAGCGCGTCTTCCCGCCGGACTCCGGCGACCTGACCGAGCGCGGCGACGGCCCGGGCTTCGGCAGCGCCCTCAACCTGCCCCTGCCCCCCGGCACCGGCAACGGCGGCTACACCGCAGCCCTGTCCCGCGTCGTCATCCCCGCCCTGGAGCGCTTCGCCCCCGACCTGATCGTCGTCGCCGCGGGCTACGACGCGGGCGCGACCGACCCGCTCGCCCGCATGATGGTCACCGCCGCAGGCTTCCGCGCGATCGCCGACTCCCTCATCGACGCCGCGAACCGCCTCTGCGCAGGCCGGATCGTCTTCGCCCACGAAGGCGGCTACGACCCGGTCTACGTCCCGTTCTGCGCCCACGCCGTCATCGAGGCCCTCGCAGGCATCACCGACCCCCTGCCCGACCCCTTCTCCCCCAACTTCGACCACATGACCGGCCAGGACCTGCAACCCCACCAGGACCAGGCCATCGCCGCAGCCGAGAAGCTCCTGGCAGACATCCCGACCCGAACCTGACCCCGGCACCGGACAATCACCGGACAGTTCCAGGTCACGCCATTTCGGGGCCGTCGGGCCTCTGGTAATTCCTCTACCTTCAGCACTGCCTGGCTGGAAGAGGATCCGGATGGTCGAAGCGGCCTACGACGTCTGCCTGTCCTTCGCCGGGGACCAGCGCCCCTACGTCGACGAGGTGGCCAAGGTCCTGCGCGCCCACGGGGTGCGGGTGTTCTACGACGACGACGAGCGCGCCGACCTGTGGGGCAGGGACCTCGCCGCGCACCTCACCTCGGTCTACGCCGACGCGGCCCGCTACTGCGTGCTCTTCGCCTCGGCCGCCTACGCCCGCAGGCGGTGGACCGACCTGGAGCGCCGGGCGATCCTGGCGCGGGTGTTCCGCGACGGGGACGGCTACCTGCTCCCGGTGCGCTTCGACGACACCCCCATCCCCGGCGTGGTCGAGACGACCGGGCACGTCGACGCCCGCACCACCGGGCCGCCCGAGCTGGCGCGGCTGCTGCTGGCCAAGCTCGGCCGGACGCCGATCGCCCCGACCGGCCCGATGACGATCGTGGCCCTCTCCGTCGACACCACCGCGGTGGACCTCGACAAGATCGCCGACGACGCGCTCGCCCGCTGCCGCATGACCCTGGCCCCGCAGCTGCGGGGCCGGTGGGCGCAGTGGTCCGCGCTGGCCATCCCCACCGCCCAGGTGTCCGACGCCGAGGTCCTCGCCGCGCTCGTGCCCGCGCTCATCGCGGTGGGCGCCCCGCGGCTCACCGACGGCTCGTCCCTGCGGGTGGCGGTGCACCGCGGCGAACTCCCCGCAGGCGGCTGGAGCGGCCCGGACGTCGACGCGGCAGTCGATGCCGCCACCTCGGCCGCGGTGACCGACCTGGTGGCCCGCACCCCGGGCGCCGACTCCGCGGTGGTCGTGACCAAGCAGGTCTTCGACCGCGTGGTGGCGCGCGGGCGCGGTGGGGCCAACCCGGCGGCGTACCAGGCGGTGGCCTTGGCCGACGGCAGCGTCGTGCACGTCCGGCTGCCCGGCCACCCGAAGCCCGGCGGGGCCGCGCCGCCGCCGAGCGCCGCGGCGAGCCGGACCACCGTGTTCTTCGGGCCTGCCGCGGTGCACCAGATCGGCGACGTCATCAACTACGGGGGCTCGGGTGGCTGACGACGAGGCGCCCGCCGACGCCCCGGCCGAGGAGGCCAAGCCCCCCGACGAGGCGGCCCGGGAGCCCGCCGACGAGGGCAGCGCCGAGTCGCAGTCCCGCGCCGCCCAGGAGAACGCCACCAGCGCCAGCAGCAGCGAGGACTGGAAGCGGTTCTCCGCCTCGATCGAGTCCGGGATGCGCTCGCTGCTCGGCAGGCAGGCGGGCGGCACATCCAACTTCTTCTTCGGCGCCACCTCGGTGGACACCATCGGCGACCGGATCGGGCAGGCCGCCCCCGCCGCCCCGGTGCGCAGCGGCCCGGTGCCCGCCGCCACCCTGGCGCGGATCCGCGACTCCTTCGTGGCCCCGCCCGCGTTCCCCGCGCTCCAGCGCGTGCTGGAGTCCCACCACGTCCTGATCATCCACGCCCCGCCCGGGACGGGCCGCACGACCACGGCCCTGCGGCTGCTCGACCAGACCTGCCGCGCCGGGGTGCACAAGCTCGACCCGGACGTCCAGCTCAAGGGGCTGACCGCGGCCGACCTGCGCGGCGGCCCGGGCTTCCTGCTGGAGTCCCTGGACCCGGGCCAGGCGGCCGCCCTGCGCGGGTTCCACGCCGACCGGCTCGGCCGGTTGCTGCAGGAGCGGGGCGGCATGCTGGTGGTCGTCGTCGACCGCGCGACCCGGCTGCCCGCCGCAGAGATCGGCCACCTCGTCGTCGCCGACCTCGGCCCGGTCGAGCCCACCGCGCTGCTGGCCAAGCACCTGGAGCACACCCTCGGCGACGCCGCCGAGGCCGCGGCCGTGCTCGACCGGCCGCCGGTGCGGCAGATCATCGCCGACCTCGCCCCGGACACCCCCTGCCGGGAGGTCGCCGAGCTGAGCGGCCTGCTCATCGAGCTGGCGCGGGACCGCATCGACGCCGACGCCGTGCGCCGGGTCCGGGAGCGCACCTCCGACACCAGCTTCGCCGAGTGGTTCGACCAGCAGGGCACCACCGACCAGCGGGCGTTCGTGATCGCGCTGGCGGTGTTCAACAACGAGGCCGTGCAGCTGGTCTCCGAGGCGGCGACCGCGCTGGCCGAGCGGATCAGGCTGCTCGAGGTGCCGGACCCGGAAGCGCGCACGCGGTCGCTGTTCGACGTCCCGCTGCACGCCCGGCTCGACGCGGCCAGGGCCGAGGTGGTCACCGAGATCGTGGAGTACCGCGGCGCGGAGGTGCCCGAGCAGCGGGCGCGCTTCCGCGACGACAGCTACGCCACCCGGGTGCTCGCGCAGGTCGAGCGGTACGGCGAGGTCTACCCGGTCGTCCTCGACTGGATCCGGGACCTCGGCGCGATGACCGGCCAGGTCGTGCGGAGCCGGGCGGGCCTGGCCGCGGGCATGTTCGCCAGGACCGACTTCATCGGCGTCTTCGAGCGCCTCATCCACCCCTGGGCCTGCTCCGGCGACTTCGCGGACTGCTGGGCGGCCGCGGCCGCGCTGCGCATGGCGGGCGAGCACCCGACCTACGAGCGCATCGTGGTCGGCCTGCTCAGCCGGTGGGTTCGCCATCACGAGGACCCGGAGCTGCGCGCTGCCGCGGCCCGGGCCCTGGGGACCACCACGGCGCTGAGCACCGCCCGCGTCCTGTCCCTGCTGAAGGTCGCAACGAGGAACGCGACCCCGGAGCTGGGCCTGATCATCGGTGAGAGCGTGTCGGCGCTGATGCTCGACCCGGCCGCGCAGGATCCGGTGCTGCGCGCGTTGGTCAACTGGATCCACGACGCGCGGGAACCGCAGCGCCGCTGGACGGCGATGATCGCGGTGCTGCTGCTCTCGTACCGGTTCAAGGTGGTGGTCGCCGAGAGCGGCGAGCCGTGGCCCGCGCTGCTGTGGCTGGCCGAGCACCAGCCCGAGCACCGCCCCCAGATCGTCGTGCTGCTGGGCAAGGTGCTGCAAGCCGCGGCCTTCCTGCACAGCGGCTACGCCGAGGTCATGCGCTGGGTCCGGCTCGCCTACCGCGACCCCACCCTGCGCGCCCCGGTCGGCTCCCTGCTCGGCGCGGTCGCCGCCGAGATGGGCGAGACGGCCACGATCGAGCACTACATCGGCGAGTGGGCGGCGCGCCACCCGGCGCGGGCCGAGCCCGCCGCCGAGATCCTCAGCCACCTCGACCGGAAGGAGCGGTGATCCATGGAGGACCCGAAGGCGCCCGAGGACGCCGCCCCCGAGCCGCAGGCCGCCGACGAGCCGCCCGCCACCACCCCACCACCGCCTGCCGAGGCGCCGCCGCCGGACAGCGCGGCGGCGCCTGCCAGCCGCGGCACCGCCGTCCTGGCGGAGGCGCCCGCGGTCGAGGTCGTGCGCTCGATCGCCGTCGACCGGGCGAGCCTGCGCGCCACGAACCCGGTCAGCTCGGGGCACTGCGCCGTGGTCTACGTGACCAAGCGCGGCGACTACCGCCTCGGCGTCGGCAGGCTGACCGCCGCCGAGATCTGGCTGACCCCGCCGCGCGAGCTCCACGAGGTGGACGTCGCGCCGCACCCGGCCACCTTCGACATCGATCTGCCCTCGCGGCAGGAGGCGTTCCACTTCACCGCGAGCGTCCGGGTCGTGTGGCAGGTCGTCGACCCCGTCCACGCCGTGCGGTCCCGGCTCAGCGACCCCCAGCACGACATCAAGGCGTACCTGGAGAAGCACCTCAGGGAGATCACCCGGGGGTTCGACGTGGAGCAGAACGCCGCGGCCGAGCGCCGGATCAACGGCGACTACGCCAACCGGTCGGTCCACCTCTCCCCGGCGCTGGCGCTGCGCATCGAAACCGTGGTACTGCAACTGGACGAGGAGACCCGGGCCCACATCGCGGCCCGCACCCTCGCCGACCGCGAGGACGAGGCCGCGCAGCGGTCCAAGCTGAGCAACGCGATCAAGCACGAGCTCGCCTTGCAGGCCGCCGAGTTCGAGCGGGAGCGGGAGCGGCTGCAGCAGAGCCACCAGATGCAGCTCCAGCAGGAGCGGATCAAGTTCTACGCCGAAGCGCTGCGCAGCGACACCCTCAACGTGCTGGCCATGCGGCTCGACGGCCACGGCGAGGACGTCAACGACGTGATCAACCTGCTGATGAAGCAGCGGCAGATGGAGTTCCAGGAGGCGTCGAGCATGCTCGAACGGATCCTGGAAGCCAACCTGGCCGACCGCAAGGACGTCGCAGCGCTGATGGCGGGCGCGAGCAAGCACCTCGTCGACCGCATCCGCGGCGACGGCGGCACCGGCTTCGGCGCGCTCCCGGCCGCGGGCGGCGCGCCCGCCCCCGCCGAGGTGGCGGCGACCCGGCCGGACCGGGAGGACGACGATGACCCCAACGACTATTGACGTCCCCACCCCGGTCGACGGGCTGCCGGTCCTCGGCGACCTGGCGCACCTGGCCGACACCGCCGCCCGCGGGCTGGGGATGCCGTTCTGGCTGCGCGGCGTCGCGGTCGGCGCCCTGGTCGCGGTGCTGCTCTACGTCGGGTTGCGGCTGCTGGTCGCGCACCTCCTGCCGAAGGCGGAGGCGCTGCTGGCCGGTCCGCTGACCGCGGTGCTCGAAGGGGTCCGCGCGGTGCTGCTGCTGCCCGACCTCGGCGCGGCCTGGCTGTGGCGGCGGCTGGGCAGGATCCCGCCCGAGGTCGTGTACGCCTACGGAGCGGTGGTGATGACGGTCGTCGACGGCACCCAGAAGACCGTCCGGACCATCCTGCCGATGCTGGGGGCGGCCCACCAGGTCAAGCGCTGGATGCTCGGTGCGCTGGTCGTTCTGGCGTTCGTGGCGTGGAACGGCGGCGAGTGCGTGGCCGGGTCCGGTCCCGGCTGCGTCAGCCCGGCCGACCAGTGGGCGCTGTCGCTGACGAGTTGGCTGGGCGGCAGGTAGCGGTCAGGGACGTAGGGTCTTGCGCAGGCTGTAGAGGCACATGTCCAGGGCCTGGTGGCGGGAGACCTGGTGCTCCTGGGCGTACTGCCAGGCCGAGTAGAGCATCGACCAGAGCATGTTCTGCACCCACAGCGGGGACAGGCGGGGGTCGATCGTGCCGTCCTCGTGGCCGCGTTCGACCAAATCCAGCAGGGACTTGTCGGCGGGGCTGCAGGTGTCCCAGTCGGCGGCGGCGTACTGCTGGGGGTCGTTGAAGACCAGGGTGAGGACGCGGCCGAGGTCGAAGTACTCCTGGCAGAGGCGGTCGAGGGCGTCGGCGGCCGGGCCCTCGTGGGGGCGGGCGCGTTCGGTGGCCTCGGCGACCTGGTCCCACGCCGACTTGCTCAGGGCGGTGAGGAGGTCGGCCCGTTCGGGGAAGTAGCGGTGGACGGTGGTGCGGCCGACGCCCGCCGCGGTGGCGATGTCGCCCAGGGACGCGGCCGGGTCGGCGGTGAGCACGTCCACGGCGGCGTCCAGGATCGCGCGCCGGGTGCGGGCGCGGGTGCCCGATTCCGCGCGTACGTCGGTCATGGACGCAGCGTAAGGCAGGACGACCCGGAACGGTATTCGGCTTGACCGAAATGGAACAGCTATGTTCCACTCGTAAGCATGAGTGTTCCGAAGAGGTTTCCTCGGCTCCGCGTGCTGTGGTCGTTCGCCCGGCCGCACCGGGGCGCGCTCGCACTGGGGTTGCTGCTCGCGCTGGCGGGGTCCGCCGCCGGTCTGGCCACGCCGCTGGCCACGAAGTGGGTGCTGGACTCGCTGGGGGCGTCGGCGTCGCTGGCCGGGCCGGTGGTGCTGATGCTGTCGCTGCTGGTCGTCGGCACCGCGGTGTGGCTGATGCAGTGGATCCTGCTGGGCAGCCTGGGCGAACGGGTCGTGCTGGCCGCGCGGGAGGCGATGGTGCGGCGGTTCTTCCGCGCGACCGTCCCCGCGGTGACCGCGCGGCAGTCGGGCGAGCTGGTCACCCGCGTCACCTCCGACACCGTCCTGCTGCGCGAGGCGGCCACCTCCAGCGTCATCGGGCTGATCAACGGCGCGGTGACGCTGGTCGGCACGCTGGCGATGATGGCCGTGCTCGACCTGACGCTGCTGGCCACCACGGTCGCGTCGGTCATCGTCATCGCCATCCTGTTCGCCGTGCTCATGCCCGCCATCGCGGTGGCCAAGGAGAAGGCTCAGGCGCACATCGGCGCGCTCGGCGGCGTGCTGGAGGGCGCGCTGCGGGCGGTGCGCACGGTCAAGGCCAGCCGCGCCGAGAACCGCCAGGCCGAGCAGATCATGACCGACGCGCGCGAGGCCGCCCGGCACAGCATCGCCGCGGTCCGCCGGGAGGCGATCGCCTGGAGCACGGCGTGGACGGGCATCCAACTGGCGATCATCCTCATCCTGGGCATCGGCGCGTGGCGGGTGGCCGACGGCGAGCTGGCCATCTCGGCGCTGATCGCCTTCCTGCTCTACGCCTTCGGCCTGATCGACCCGATCACCTCGCTGAGCCAGAACGTCACCGCCCTGCAGAACGGCATCGCCGCGGCCGCCCGCATCCGCGAGGTCGAGGCGATGCCGGTGGAGGACGACAGCGAGGCCCGCAGCGGCCGCGCGGGCTCGCCCGAGGCGCCCGTGCTGGAGCTGCGCGGGGTGACCGCCGCCTACGGCCCGGACGCCGAGCCTGCGGTGCGCGGGGTCGACCTGGTGATCCCCCGCACCGGCCACACCGCGATCGTCGGCCCGTCCGGCGCGGGCAAGACCACGCTGTTCTCGCTGATCCTGCGCTTCCTCGAACCGCAGGAGGGCACCCTGCTGGTCGACGGGATCCCCTACCGCGAGCTGACCCACGCCGACGTGCGCGCCCGGCTGGCCTACGTCGAGCAGGAGACGCCGGTCGTGCCCGGCACCATCCGCGACAACCTGCTGTTCTCCCACCCGGAGGCGACCCGCGAGGAGCTGGACCGGGTGCTGCGCGCGGTCCGGCTCGACACCCTGGCCGACGGCCTGGAGCAGGGCCTGGACACCCCGCTGTCGGCGACCTCGGTCTCCGGCGGCCAGCGCCAGCGCATCGCGATGGCGCGCGCGGTCCTGCGCAACCCGGAGGTCCTGCTGCTGGACGAGGCGACCGCCCAGGTGGACGGGCTGACCGAGGCCGCGCTGCACGACGTCATCCGCGAGCAGGCCGCCCGCGCCGCGGTCGTGACCATCGCCCACCGCCTGTCGACGGTGGTGGACGCGGACACGATCATCGTGCTGCAGGACGGCGGCGTCCGCGCCCGCGGGACGCACAGCGAGCTGCTGGCCACCGACGAGCTCTACCGCGAGCTCGTCGCCTCGCTGCGCATCCCGGACGACGACGCCGTCCTCGCCGGATGACCGCCGGTCGACGGGCAGGCCCCCTGCCTGCCCGTTGACCGCTGCGATGGGCCGAAGGGCTCTACCTGATCGGACGCGCGCCAGCCAACCCAGCGTTGAGCGGAGCAACGCCGGTTGCGCCGGTCAGGTCCAGACCGCTGGACCGGAGGCGTTTCGTGCCGCCCTGCGCGTTGTCCGCCCGATCACCCGGTGCCCAGGATGTGTCGCTACCGACCCTGGAGGACACATGCGCAGATCCACCGGACGAAGACGAGCTGCGGCGGGCATCCTCGTGCTCGCCGTGACCGCGGGGCTGGTGACCGCCCTGCCGGGCGCGGCCGCGGCGGCGCCCCCGGGCGTTTCACCCTCCACTGTGGACGTGACCCTGGGACCGGGCCAGTCGACGACGGTCACCAAGTCCGTCACCACCGCCGCCGTCCCGCCCAACCCCGACCTGGTCCTGCTGGCCGACACGACCGGCAGCATGGGCATCTCGATCGCGGACGTGAAGGCCAACGCCAGCGAGATCACCTCCGACGTGCTGGCCGCCCAGTCCAGCGCCCAGTTCGCGGTGGCGGAGTACAAGGACTTCACCGACCCGTTCGCCTACCGGCTCAACCAGAACACCACCGCCGACCCGGCCGCCGTCCAGGCGGGCATCGACCAGTGGGTCGCCTCCGGCGGCGGCGACTTCCCCGAGGGCCAGATCAACGCCCTCTACCAGATCGCCACCGGCTCGGTGGCCTTCCGCCCGGGCAGCACCCGCATCCTGGCGATGTTCGGCGACGCGCCCGGCCACGACCCCAGCGGCGGGCACACCCTCGCCGAGGCCATCGCCGCCCTGCAGGCGGCCGACGTGCGCGTCATCGTGGTCAACGTCGGACTGATCGATGCGACCGGCCAGGCCACCGCGCTGGTCGAGGCCACCGGCGGCGTGCTGCTCAACGACGTCCCCGCCGACCAGGTCTCCCAGGCCATCCTCGACGGCATCGCCGCGATCGAGGTCACCGTCACCCCGCAGGTCGGGGCGTGCGACGACGAGATCGAGATCAGCAACTCGCCCGCCAGCCGCACGGTCGTCGGCGGCGAGACGGCCACCTTCACCGAGACGATCGGCGCGGCTGCGGACGCGGCCCCGGGCGTCTACACCTGCTCGGTCGACTACCTGGTCGACGGCGTGTCCGCGGGCTACGTCCAGACGGTCACCGTCCGGGTGCCCGGCCTGTCGATCAACGACGTCACCGTGACCGAACCCGACGTGGGCACGACCGCGGCGGTGTTCACCGTGTCGCTGTCGATCCCGGCGAGCACGGCGGTGACCGTGCAGTACGTGACGGCCAACGGCACGGCGACCGCGCCCGCGGACTACGCCAGCGCGTTCGGGACGGTCACCTTCGCCCCCGGCGAGACGAGCAAACCGGTCGCGGTGCAGGTCGTCGGCGACACCGTGGATGAGCTGGCGGAGAACTTCACCGTCACGCTGTCCAACCCGGTCGGCGCGGGCCTGATCGACCCGGTGGGCGTCGGCACGATCATCGACGCCGACCGCGACGGGACGTTCTCCTGCTCGGCCACCGGGCTGCGCGTGGCGGGCATCGAGGTGGCGCGGGCCAACCCGCAGAACCTGCCGTGCGCCGACGACAGCAAGACTGTCGTGGACGCGAACCTGAACGCTGGCCTGATCAACGTCGGCGCCGAGGCGCTGAGCGCGCGGACCGGGCTGACCCCGGACGACCAGCAGGTCGCCCCGGCGCCCGGGGACAAGGCCGAGGCGCACAGCCAGGTCGAGCGGACCGTCGTGAGCACCCTGGGCCTGAAGGTCGAGCTGGGCGTGATCGAGGCCAACGCCGCGGTCACCTGCGTGCCGGGTGACGGCGGGCTGGTGCCGGTCTTCGCGGGCGACTCCCGCGTCGCCTCGCTGAAGATCAACGGTGTCGCGGTGGAGGTCGGCTCGGCCCCGCTGACGATCCCGCTGGTCATCGGCTCGCTGAAGCTCAACTCGCAAACGCTGAAGAACGGCGTGCTGACGCAGCGCGCGGTGTCGATCGAGACCCCGCTGACCACCATCGTGGTCGCCGAGGCCAAGGTGGACATCCACGGCACGTCCACGCACCCGGGCGGCAACCCCTGCCGCAGGTGAGCCACCCGGGGGCGGGCGCCGGACGACCGGCGCCCGCCCCCGCTCACCAGCCTTGGCCGTGCACGACCGCGCCACCGAGCACAGTGGACACCACGGAGATGTCGAAGGAAGCCATTGGGTCGCCGTCGAGCACCACGAGGTCGGCGAACCGCCCCGGCGCGATGCTGCCGAGGTCGTCCTCCCACCCGCAGGCCCACGCGGCGTCGACGGTGTAGGCCCGCAAGGCCTGCATCGGCGTGATGGCTTCCTCCGGCCCGATCGGCTGGCCCGAGGAGGACAACCGGTCGACCATGAACCGCATGGCCGTCAGAGGGGCGCCGGTGGTCACCGGGCGGTCGGAGCTGCCGACCAGCCGGACACCCGCGTCGAGGAACGAGCGGCCCCGGTACAGCCAGCCAGCGCGCTCCGGGCCCATGATCCGGGCGTAGTCGTCGCCGAAGGACCACAGGAACGCGGGCTGGACGACGGCGGCGATCCCCAGGCGGGCGAAGCGCGCGAGCTGGTCGGGCCGGACCAGCCCGGCGTGCTCGATCCGGTGCCGCAGGCCCGGGCGGGGCGTGGACACGGCCGCCTCGAAGCCGTCCAGGGCGACGTCGACCGCGCGGTCGCCGATGGCGTGGACGGCGAGCTGCCACCCGGCCAGGTGCGCGTCGCGGATCACCGCGTGCAGCTCGGCCGGGTCGGCGTACAGCTCGCCGGAGCCGGACCCGTCGGCGTACGGCGCGGTCAGCGCGGCGGTGCGGGCCATCATCCCGCCGTCGGTGAAGACCTTGACCGCCCCCAGGCCCAGCCGGTCGCCGCCGAACCCGCTGCGCAGGCCGAGGTCCATCGCCCGCGGCGTCGCGTCCGACGGGTGGGCCCCGACCGGGCGCAGCACGTCGGCCGAGACCATCAGCCGCACCCGCAGCGGCAGCCTGCCGAGCCGCTGGGCCTCCTGGTAGGCCGCGCCCTCGATCGGGCTGTGCTTGATCAGCCCGCCGCCGATGCCCGCCTCGGCGCAGGCCGTGACGCCCTCGGCCAGGCACTGCCGCCCCGCCCGCTCGATCGCGTCGACCAGCTCGGCCCGCGGGTAGGGCTGGCGCGCCTGCCGCACCGCCGCCGCGCCTGCCTCCACCAGCAGCCCGTCGAGGTGCGCGGTCCCGTCCGGCAGCAGCGGCAGCACCGACGACGAGACCACGCAGGCGTGCCCGGAGTCGTGGACCAGGTGCACCAGCCGCCCGTCGGCCACGGCGTCCAGCTCGGCGGCGGTGATGTGCCTGCCCAGCCTGCGCTGGTCGTAGCCCACCACGTCGACCCACTCCCCCGCCGCCCGCCGGGCCGCGGCCGCCCGCACCGCGGCCAGCAGCTCCGCGGGGTCGGCGCACCCGGCCACCGACGGCGTGCCCGCGGCCAGGCCCGCCCACGCCAGGTGCACGTGCGCGTCGACGAACCCGGGCACCACCCACGCCCCGCCGAGGTCCACCCGCGCGGCGGCGGGCAGGTCGGCCACCGCCTCGTCCACCCCGACGACGCGACCCCGCCACACCCCGATGCTGCGCGCGGCGGGGTGGGCGGGGTCCATGGTCAGCGCCCGGGCTCCGGTGATCAGCAAGTCCAGCACGGGCGCAGCCTAGCCGGCGGGGCCGCCGGAACGGGTCCGGCGGCCCCGCGGGGCTACGGCGTGAACAGGTCGACGTGCGCGGCGAAGGCGGTCGCGATCTCCGCCTGCGCCCAGAACCGGTGGTAGGTGAACGTCGGCGCGGGGCCGCCGTCCAGGTACGCCTGCACCTTCGGCCAGTCCGGGTCGTCGAGGTAGAACGAGCGGATGGACAGGAAGGTGGCGCCCGGCTCGATCACGTCGCCGTTGGGCATCGTGCCGCGCCAGCCCGGCGGCACGTACACCCCGTCGCCGCCTGCGACGTACTCGTCGTCGAAGCGCGAGTAGTCCGTGCGGGTCTCCGGGGTGGCGATGCCCAGCGCGGTCTGGTTGGCCAGCAGGGCGTCCAGCAGGCCCTCGCCGGTCGTGCGCGCCGCCGCGTCGCCGGACCGCGCCGCGTAGTGCAGCAGGGTCTTGGCCAGCGCCGCGGCCACGCCGACGTCGCGGCCCTTGGTGTCGACGGTGACGTGCAGGCCGGGGTTGGCCGCGGGCCAGTTGCTGCCGCTGCTGGTGAAGCTGCCCGACGGCGTGCCGGTCCAGGTCATGTCCGACGGCACGGCGAAGTCGCCGCCCTCGCCGACCTCGGTGTTGGCGATGGCCCACGGCACCCACTTGTCGAGGATGTCCTTGGCCTGGGCGTTGCCGGTCTCGGAGTACAGCGCCGCGACCCGCTCCATGCCCCACACCTGGAACCCGAACCACCGGTTGGACGGCGGGTCGTGCCAGACCGGCTGGTAGTCGTAGAACATGCCGTTGAACGTGGGCAGGTTCGCGGGCGGCTGGGCGTACTGGCCGTCCCAGCTGTTCGTCGCGCCACCGGCGATGCCGCCCTCGGCCGACTGGAGCCACTTGATGAACTGGAGCTGCCGGTTGAGGCTGGTCGCCCAGTCCTGCGCGCCGGTCGCCGACCGCGGCCGCAGCGCCGGGTCGTTGGCCAGCGCGTAGGCCGCCAGCGGGTTCTGGTAACCCTGGTGGTTGGCGCCGTCGCCGATGCGCCACGCCCAGCCCGCCGAGGTGTCGGTCGCCCCGCCCCAGGCGTAGTACCAGGACATCAGGTAGTGCTGGCTCTGCCTGCCGGTGCCGCCGGGGCACGCCGACGGGCTGGTGCAGCCGCCGATGCGCTTGAAGTACTTGTCGAACATGGCGTAGCGCAGGTAGTCGCCCATCTTCGAGGCGTCGGCGACGACGCCCGCGACCTCGGCCGCCTTGCCCTGCTCGGTCGCCCACTTGTTCGCCAGGTAGGCCACCTGCACCGCGCGCGCGTCGGCGTCGGGGGCGTTGGTGTACTTCCACTGCTTGGCGTACTGGGCGTCCCCGGTGAACAGGTCGAGGAAGCCGTTGGGGCCGCCGTGGGCGAAGGTGTCGCACGAGGGCTGCGGGATCGTCTCCCACACCGACTCCTGCGAGCCGCGCTGGTAGGTGTTGATGTAGGCCGGGGCGGCGTCGGACTCGTCGCCGCAGCGGCCGAAGCCCAGCGTGTTGTCCACGTCGAGCAGCCAGTGCATGCCATAGATCGCGTCGGTGCCGTAGGCGGTGCGCAGCTCGCCCGCGATCGGGTCCTGCCCGACCGGGACGTTGCCGTCCAGCTGCGAGGGGTAGGCCGACGGGTGCGGGTGCTCCGGGGCGTAGGTCGCCGGGTCGGCCGGGTTGTAGCGGCCCGCGTTCGGCTGGTCGGCCGCCGAGGGGACGATGAACTTCTCCAGCGACTCCCAGGCGTCGTTGAACGGACCCCACTCACCGCTGATCCGGCCGTAGGCCGCCTCCAGCCACAGGTAGTAGCTGTAGGCCTCGGAGGTGGTCTGGTGGCCGTGGTCGGGGGCCTCGACGAGCAGCGTCTCCACCGAGTGGTACGGCACGAGCAGGCCGCCGATCTCGCGGAAGTAGCCGCTGGCAGGGTCCTTGATCTTGTGGTACTGCTCCAGGAACGCCGCGGTGTAGTCCGAGGTGTCCGCCGACAGCTCGCGGGCCTCGATCGTCGCCGCGGTGTAGCCGGTCGCGGTCGCCCGGAAGGTCGCGCTGGCCAGCGCCCCGCCGTTGGCCGCCGAGGTGATGGTCACCGGCTTGGCGGTGCTCCAGTCCGTCGGCGAGAACGTCAGGGTGGCGGGCGATGCGGTCAGGTCGGTGCTGCCCGCGGTGCGGGCGACCGAGACCGTCACCGTGCCCGACGGCTGGGTGGCCAGCTTGACCCCGGTCTGCGCGGTCTGCCCCTGCCGCACGGTCACCGCGGAGGGGCTGGCCACGATCGTGGGCGCGCCGACGACGGTCACCGCGATGGGCGTCGACAGCGCGGACGCGCCGCGGTTGTCGTGCGCCCGCGCGGCCAGCGAGTGCTGCCCCACCGGCGCGTTCGCCCACTGCACGCTGTAGGGCGCGGTGCTGTCGGTGGCGATCAGCGTCGTGCCGTTGTAGAACTCCACGCGGTCGACCGTGCCGTCGCTGTCGGCGGCGCTGGCCGACAGGGTGATCGGCGTGCCGACGGGGTGGCTGGAGTTGTCGGCCGGGGCCGTCATCGCCACCGTGGGCGGCTTGTTCGCCCCGGTGCAGGGCGTGCCGTTGACGGCGAAGTCGGTCGGCGTGCGGTTCTGCCCGCTCCAACTGGCGTTGAAGCCCAGGCTCACCGTCCCGCCTGCCGGGACCGCGCCGTTCCAGGACTCGTTCTGCACCACCACGGCGCTGCCGTTCTGGGTGTGGCGGCCGCTCCACAGCTGCTGGATCCGCTGGCCGTCGAGGAAGGTCCAGGTCAGCTGCCACGCGGTCAGGGCGTCGCCCTCGTTGCGCAGGGTGAGGTTGGCGGTGAAGCCGCCCGGCCACTGGTTGGTCGTGTAGGTCACCGAGCACGCCACGGCGGCGTGCGCCGTGCCTGCCATCGGCACCAGGGCCGCGGCCGCCAGGGTGGTCGCCGCGAGGGCCACCCCCAGCGGCCCCGGCCGGGCTCGGCGGGACAGGACGGAACGCATCGTTGCAGGTCCTCCTTCATGGGACGCAGGGATTCCCGCGCGGGGGCACGGGGTCCGGCCCGGGGCACAGCCGCCCCGGGCCGGGGCTGGCACGCCGTCCCGCTAGGGTTCGACGCCCCAGAGCAGGGCGGGTCCGCTGTGCGCCGTCACCCGCGGGGCGTCGCGGTAGGCGGCGGTGGCGCCTGCAAAGCTGTGGTCGTCGGACTGGTCGAGCGGGGACCAGTCCGCCTTGGCGACCCGCAGCTGGACCTCACCGGAGTCCTGTCCGGGGTGGACAGTGCCCGCGGTGAAGGAGACCTGGACGTAGTGGTCGGCCCCGGGACGCGCGGCGGGCAAGGCGGCCACGCTCATCCGGACGTTGGCGCAGCCGACGGCGGCGTAGTCGCACCAGACCTGGAACGACCGCGCGCCATCGCCGGTGAACCAGTAGCGCACCGTCGTGGTCGCCAGGTCCAGCGGCGCTGTCCCGGTGTTGCGGACGCGCACCGCGCCGCGGATCTGGTTCTCGGTGGGCGCCGAGGACGTGCGGTGCTGGACCACCACGGGGCCATTCGGCACAGGCTCAGTTGTGGTGGTGGGGGTCGTGGTGGTGGGTTCGGGGCTGCTGCCGTCCGGGACCTGGCCCCACAGCACGCCGGACTCGTCGGCGATGACAATGTTGTTGGTGGTGGCCTGCCCGGCGGTCAGGCCGCGGTAGGACCAGTCATTGGTGGGGTCCCACGCGCCGGAGCTGGTCAGCCGGAGCTGGATCTCCCGCCGCCACGCGCTCTGCCCGGCAGGCGCGATGTCGCCCGCGCACCGCACCTCGACGTAGTACACCGCGCCCGAGTGCTGCCTCGGCGCAGAAGGCGCACCGCATTGGTTGTAGTTCGCCGTCGCGGTGATCTGCTCAGGGCGCGTGCCGCCGTCGAGGGTGAAGTAGTAGCGGACGACGCCGTTGGTCACCGCGTGGGCGGGGAACGCCGACCGGTTGTAGGCGAACATCTTGACCTCGGTGAAGGTCGCCGCGGACTGGCTGATGCCCGCCTGGACGTAGATCTCGTCGAGGTCGGGCTCCTCGACCGGCGGGAAGTCCGCCAGCGGCGCGCCGCCGAACTCGTCGTAGAGCTTGACCAGGGCGCTGGTGAACCCGGCGTTGTAGTCGATGGCGACTTCGTTCGCCACGTAGTCGTCGCGGTTGTCGGTGTAGGCGTCGTTGTTGGTCGACGGCCCGCCGACGAGCGCGCCGTAGAGCACGTGCCTGCTCAGCTCGGGCGTCTTGCTGCTGTCCAGCCACGCGCCGTGCGCGGTGCGGTGGTGCGGGTTGCGCGGCGGGTTGTGCCCGAACCCGACGACGTAGCTGGACCCGCGCGGGTTGTCGCCGAGGATGTAGTTGATCTGGCGGACGCCGAAGTCGTGGTAACGGGCCTTGCGCACCGGGTCGGCGACGTTCTCGGCGTGCACCATGGCGACGAAGGCCGTGTTCGCCGCGTAGCGCAGCGAGCCCCAGGTGTCGAGGACGGCCTGCCCGCCCGGGGAGTAGCGGACGCGGTTGCCGTTGTGCCCGACGGTCCAGAAGTCCAACCAGCGGTTGGCGTCGGTGACGTAGCGCTGGCCGCCGGTCAGCTCGGCGAGCAGGACGTAGGCGCCGTAGGACTTGTCGTCCCACGCGATCGTCCAGCGGTAGGAGCGCTCGGTGCTCTGCGGCTCGGTGGCGAGGCGGTCGTACTCGCTCTCAGCCTTGGCCAGGTAGGCGGCCTCGCCGGTGGCCTTGTGCAGCCAGATCGCGCCCCACACGAGTTCGTCCTGGTAACCGCTCCACGAGCGGTAGAAGTTCTGCGCGTCGGTGATGCAATCGCTGTAGCGGCCGCGGTAGGTGTCGGCGAAGCTGTAGAGCTGGCGGGCGTGGGTGAGCAGCGTCGCGGCGTAGGCCGGGTCGCTGTCGCGGAAGACCAGGGACGCGGCGGCCATCGCCGCGGCGTACTCCCCGGCCAGGTCCGAGCCCGGGCAGCGGGCGTCCACTTTGTACGCCGGGCGGGCCATCGGCATGACCTCGGCGGGCCCCCACCAGCGGTGGTCGTCGTCGCCCTTGCCCACCTGCCCGTAGACGACGTTCGGCTCCGGGTGCGCCTTGATGATCCAGTCGGTGCCCCAGCGCAGGTTGGCCTTGAGGTGGTCGAGCTGGCCGGAGCGGGCGTAGGCCGCGGGCTCCTCCAGCGCGCCCCAGGCCAGCATGGTCATCGACGCGGCGAACGGCAGGCCGAACTTGACGTGGTCGCCCGCGTCGTAGAAGCCGCCGGTCAGGTCCAGGCCGACGTCGGCGCCGTCGGCGAGCGCGGAGTCCCCGCGCCAGGACACGCGGTTGTCCGCGGGCAGGGCGCCCGAGCGCTGGGCGTCGTAGAACCAGAGGGATTTCTGCAGGGCCTCGCCGTAGTTGAAGGCCGGGGCGGCGGTGGCCGAGCCCGCCACCGGGACGACGACCGCGGCGACCACCACGGCGCTCAACAGCGCGCGAACGGGACGACTGGTCACAGCCGCTTCCTCCTCGAAGCATCACCGTGCTGGCATCGCCGGAGCGATTGGGAGCGCTCTCAGCAGAGAGTAGCCCCCGTCACGTCGGTTGGGAACAGGCAAACCCGAAGGCGCACGAATGGATCGGCGGGGTGCGCCGAATGCCGGAAAGGCGGGACCGCCCGCCGTGTAAGAGCGCTCCCAGTCTCTCGGCGGGCGGTCCCGGTCAGGGGCGGCCGGAACGGCCGGTTCCTACTCGTGGTGGTCGACGGCGGCGTACACGCAGCCGGGCACGTCGGCGGGCACGGTGCCCGACGCGGGCAACTCCCCCGGCTCGCACATCAGGTACCGCAGCCCCAGCCGCTCGACGCCCAAGGGGCCCGCGGTCACCGCGAAACCGTTGCCGAAGGCCCAGTCCGGGTTGCTGCGCTCCTCACCGGCCCGCAGCGCCGCGGCCCAGTCCTGCTGGAACTGAGCCTGCGCGCCCGGGGCGAAGACGACCAACCCGATCTTGGCGTACGGGGCCACCGCGCACGTCGCCCACGACCCGACATACGCGGCGTACCAGGGGAAGCGCGTCGGGCCGAGGTACTCCCGCAACTGCTGCTCGGTGGCGGATTCGGCGTCGTCGCACTCGTCGGTCGCGCTCTGCACCCAGTCGATGAGCGCCTCCAGCTCGCCGACCGGCTGGCTGAGCGCGGCCGACCCGCTCGACCCGGCCGGGATCAGCATCCGGTCGGCGTGGTGGCCCGGGCTGCAGGCGGCCAGCGCCGCGGTCACCGCCGCGACGGCGGCCAGGCGCACCAGCATCGGCACTCCCTCGCGCTCGCGGGAGCGGGGCGGGCCCGCGCCGGACCCGCCCCGCCGCCCATCAGGAAACGGTGCACGCCGTGCCGTTGAGGGCGAACCCGCTCGGCGCCGCCCCCGGCTGGCCGGTGCCGTTGAATCCGAACTCGACGGTCGCGTTCGGCGCGATCGACCCGTTCCAGGACACGTTGCGCGCGGTCACCGCGGTGCCGGACTGGCTCACCGTCGCGTTCCACGCCTGGGTGACCTGCTGGCCGCCGGGGTAGGACCAGGTCAGCGCCCAGCCGTTGACCGCGGCCGTGCCGGTGTTGGTGATCCGCACCGCGCCGGTGAAGCCGCCGTTCCACGAGGTGGCGACGGTGTGGGCGATCCGGCAGGTGGAGCCGCCCGGCCCGTCGCCGGAGGCCGTGGTGAACCGCCCGACGGGCGAGGCCGCCGACCGGTTGCCCGCGGCGTCCTTGGCCACGACGTAGACGGCGTACTCGGTGCTCGCGGTGAGCCCGGTCAGCGCGGTGGAGTTGGTCGCCGTCGAGGTCAGCAGGGTGTCGTTGGCCCCGTTCTCCCGGTACACCTCGTACCCGGCGACGCCGGTGTTGTCGGTCGACGCCGACCAGCTCAGCTGCGCCGACGAGGCGGTCACCCCGCTGGCCGCGGGCGTGCCCGGCGTGGACGGCGCGGTGGTGTCATCGCCACCGGTGCCGCCGTTGAAGACCACGTCCGAGCAGTTGTAGAACGCCTCCGGGCTGTCCGAGCGCTGCCAGATCGAGTAGATGATGTGCCTGCCGGACTTGTTGGGCAGGGTCACCGGCCAGGTGTACTCCGCGCCCTCCGGCCCGCTGCCGTTGATCGGCGGGTTCGTCACCTCGTTGAACGGCACCGGCTCCAGGTCCGACCACTTCAGCGGCTGCGAGGGGTCCCAGCCGTTGCGGGTGACGTACTGCGACCAGGTGCCCGGGTGCGGCGCCCAGGCGTTGTAGCGGAAGGTCACCCGGGCGTTGGCCTGCAGGGTCGTGGTGGGCCACGCGGGGTGCGCGATGTTGAAGCCGTCGTACTTGGCGGTCGGCCCGCACAGGTCGCCGTCGGCGATGATCTCGCGGTGCCTGCCGCCCGCCAGGCTGATCAGGTTGCCGAACCAGTCCCACAGCGGCTGCTTGCCGCTGATCGCCACCGCGGCCTTGCACGCCTCGTTCTGCGGGTTCAGGTCGCCGCCGCCCCCGCCTGCCCGGCCGTCGACGTAGCAGGCGTAGGTCCGGGTGGCCGGGAAGGTCATCCCTCCGTGGGCCTGCGCCGTGGTCGTGGGGATCAGGATTCCCCCCGCCGCCAGCGCGCCGACCAAGCCCGCGAGCAACGCGCCGTTGCGTCGTGTTCGCACGGGTATCTCCTTTGGTGGTCTGGGAGCACCTCGGGACTGAGAGCGCTCCCAGAACTAGGGGAGCATCCGCGTCCCGATCTCGTCAAGGGTTGACCTGGTGGCAGGCCAGGCCGAACATCTTTCGAGCAGCACGCAGCGGCCGCACCGCATGCGGCACGGCCGCCGGGCTCCCCGGTCAGGTGTCGGTTGCTGTTGTGAACCCAGGGTCCGCGTCAGGTGACCGAGCAGGTCGTCCCGTTGAGCGCGAACGCGGTCGGCGCGCTGTTGGCGCCGGACCAGCTTCCGATGAAGCCGAAGGCCGCCGACCCGTTGGGCGCGATCGTGCCGTTCCACCCGGCGTCGGCGGCGGTGACCTGCGCGCCGGACTGGGTGTGCCCGGCGTTCCACATCTGCGAGATCCGCTGCCCGTCGCCGAACGACCAGCGCAGCGACCAGCCCGCCACCGGGGACGCGCCGGTGTTGCGGATCGTGACGTCGCCTTGGAAGCCGCCCTGCCACTGGTTGACCACCTTGTAGGTCACCGCGCAGCCGCCTCCGCCGCCAGTCGTCGTGACGGTCACCGGGGCCGACCGGGGCGAGCGGTTGCCCGCGGCGTCGAAGGCGTAGACGGCGAAGGAGTAGGTGGTCGACGCCGCGAGGCCGGAGATGGTGGCGGAAGCGGTGGTCGACGTCCCGGCCGGGGACTCGCTCCCGTCCGCGATGCGCACGACTTCGTACCTGGTCACGCCGACGTCATCGGTCGCGGCCTGCCAGGCGAGGCGGACGCTGGAGCTGGTGGCGTCGGATGCGGTGGGCGCGCCGGGGGCGGTCGGCGGGGTGGTGTCGGCGGAGCCGCCGTAGATCGCGGCCTCGCGGGAGGTGGCCCTGATCCCGTCCACGCCGTTGACCGCGCGCTGCCCCCAGGGGGTGAGCTGGGCGGGGTTGAAGGCGGTCACCATGTCCAGGTACTCCACCCCGCCGCCGTTGCCGCTCCACGACCAGGCCAGGTAGCCGAGCCGCAACCGCTGGGCGGTGGCGAAGATGGCGTCCTCGTCGGGGTTGCCGTCGGAGTGGTCGTGCCCGAACTCCCCTACCAGGATCGGCAGTCCCGCGGAGACGAAGGCGTTGAGGTAGGCCGAGATCTCCGCGACGGTGTCGAACACGCCGTACATGTGGATGGAGAACATCGTGTTGCCGGTGGGGTCGGCGGCGTACACCTGCGCGGCGTTGTCCCGCATGGTGAAGGACCAGTCCTGGCCCCAGTTGGGCGCGTCGACCATGATGACGTGGTCGTACCCGCCCGCGCGGAGCCGCTGGATGGCCTGGCTGCTGTGCGCTGTCCAGTTCTGGTAGCCCGTGTTGCCGAAGGGTTCGTTGCCGACGTTGAGGATGACGTAGTCCTCCTGGCCCGCGAGCGCGGCTTTGATGTCGGCGCTGAGCCAGTAGTCGGTGGCTTGAGCGAGTGAGGAGGCGCCGCTCTGCTCGCCGTATCCGGTGGTGTCGTGGACTTCTAGGACGCAGATGAGCTTGTTGGCCTTGCAGAGCGAGATGACGTTGGAGACGTCGGCACCGCTGTTGCGCGTCCATCGCACGCCGTTGGAGAGGACAACGCGGACGGTGTTGGCACCGGTTGCCTTGATGTTGGCGAAGGAGCTGGTTTCGCCTGGGTACCAGGTGTGGGCGTGGTTGACGCCGCGCATGACGAACTCGGTGCCGCTGCTTTCGTAGAGCCTGCCGTCGTGTACGTGCAGGCCGGTGGCGGCTGTTGCTGGGATGGCGGTGAGCAGGGGGAGGAGGAGTGTGAGCGCTCCCAGTGCGATGGGTGATCTCATGGTGCAGACCTCTCGGGTGGTCCTGGGGGATCGCGCACGCTGGTGAGTCCACAGTGGAGTGGAGCGGCTGGTGTCGGACGCACGGGCGTGCTGTCCGCCTGTTCGCGAAGCCGCTCTCACGCCGGGGGGCGTGTCTTCGTTGAGAGGGAGGACGGGGATCACTTAACCAATCGAGGGGTGGAGCGTCAAGGGTGGGCCGGTGAGGTGGTCCCGCGGCTTGGCGGGCGGGTCCGATGGGGTGAACTCGCATTCGCGGGGACCCCTAAGCGAAACGCCGCTTGGGCGTGAAAGCGGTGAAGGCGGGCGAAGCCCGTTCACGCCCCCGCAAGTTTAGCGGCGTTTCGCTCCCCGCGAATGCGAGTCCACCCCATCGGACAGGCTTGGTGGGGCGCGTTCCTGTTGGGCGGGTGGGCGCGTTGCCTTTCCCATGTCGGAATCTTCGTCTGTGGACCGGTCAGTACAATCGGGTGATGGGCAACCTTCCTCGGACTGAGCGTGGGCGGCGGACGCGCGAGCGGTTGGTTAGTGCGGCGGCGGAGTTGTTTCGGGTGCAAGGGGTGCGGGCTACTGGGGTTGAGGAGGTGTTGGAGCGGGCTGGGTGTGGGAAGAGTCAGCTCTACCACTACTTCGATGGCAAGGCGGATCTTGTTGCTGCCGTGCTTGATCACCAGTTGGATCGGTTGTTGGACAACCAGCGGGAGCATCTTGCGGCGTTGGGGAGTTGGGAGGGGATCGAGCGTTGGTTGCGGGCGTTGGCGTTGGTGTTTGTGCGGCCGACGGGGGTGATGGCGTGTCCGTTGGGGGCGTTGGCTGCGGAGTTGGCTGGGACGGATGAGGATGTGCGGCATGCGCTCGTCGCGGCGTTTGATCGGTGGGGCAGCCATCTCGGCGCGGGGCTGGCGGCGCTACGGGAGCGGGGGGAGTTGGACGGTGGGGTTGATCCGCAGCGGTTGGCGCGGATGACCATCGGGACGATGCAGGGTGGGCTGCTGATGGCGCGGACGTATGCCGATCCGACGGCGCTGGACGACGCCGTGGAGTGCGCGTTGGCGGGGCTTCGGGCGTTCGCCCGTTGAAACTGTACCGAACGGTCCGTACAGTTCTTGGCATGATCGAGTCGCGCTGCCCCGTGTTCGCGTTGCAGGTCTGCTCGTGCGGGGAGGGCCGGCAGCGGAATCGCGACATGGCCTGCTCGGTCCCACCGGCGCACTCCTGCCGTGAGCGGCTGCCGCCCTGCGCCGACTAGGTGTAAATCCGCGCCCAGCGGGTACATCACCCGCGTGACTGACTGGACGCAGGTGGGCTGGTCGCCGGAGTCGACGGCCGCGGAATCGGATGCAGCGGAGACCATGACGCAGGGCGAACTCGTCGAGCTGCGGGTCGACGCGGCACTGGACAGCCTTCCGCTCGTGCGGACGATGGCGGGCGCGGTCGCCATGCGCGCGGACTACGACATCGATGCCATTGCCGACCTCAAGCTGGTCGCCGACGAGATCTGCACCATGCTCATCCGGCGGGCCGCGGCGGGCGCGCGGCTGTGCGGGCGGTTCTCGCTGCTGCCCCGGTCACTCACGTTCGGCGTGTCGGTCGAGGTCGTCGACACCGCCCCCATCCGGCCGGACACCCTGGGCTGGCGGCTGCTCACCGCGCTGGTCGACTCGATCGCGACCACCGTGCGCACCGACGGCGGGCAGCCGCAACTGGTCATCGAGGTCCTCATGACCAGGAAGAGCGCCGTATTGTGACCCAGCCGCACCTGACCACCCACGCCCGGCGGGAAACAGGTGACTACGCGGACCTGGCGCCACTGTTCGACGAACTGGCGGCCCTGCCGCCCGACGACCCCCGCCGTGCCGACCTCCGCACCCGCCTGGTCACCGGCCACCTCCCCGTCGCCCAGCACATCGCCCAGCGCTTCGCCAACCGCGGCGAGCCCCAGGACGACCTGCTGCAGGTGGCGACCGTGGGGCTGATCAACGCCGTCGACCGCTTCGACCCGTCGCGCGGCACCGACTTCCTGTCCTTCGCCATCCCGACGGTGATGGGCGAGGTCCGCCGCCACTTCCGCGACACCTGCTGGTCCCTGCGCGTCCCCCGCAGGCTCAAGGAACTCCACCTCGCGGTCAGCACCGCCAGCGCCGAACTGGCCCAGACCCTCGGCCGCGCCCCCACCCCCAGCGAGATCGCCGCCCACCTCAAGGAACCGATCGAAGACGTCTACCAGGGCTTGGAGGCGGCAGGCGGCTACCGCTCCCAATCCCTCGACGAAGTCCTCGGCCCCGACGAGGACTCCGCCTCCGTCGGCGACCGAATCGGCTTTGAAGACCGCGCCCTGGCCGAAGTCGACCAGCAGGAAACCCTCCAACCCCTCCTAGCCGAACTCCCCGAACGCGAACGCCGAATCCTCATCCTGCGCTTCTACGGCAACATGACCCAAACCCAGATAGCGGAGAAGGTCGGCCTCTCCCAAATGCACGTCTCCCGCCTCCTGAGCCGAACCCTCCGCCGCCTCCGCGAACGAATCGGCGACTAACCCGCCTCCCGGACGGCCCGCGCGCCTGCCCCCCGGCTCTCCCGCCAGCCGCTCTCCCACCGGCCGCTCCCGCCAGCCGCTCTCCCACCGGCCGCTCAGCTGCCGGCCCCTCAGCTTCCGGCCGCTTAGCTGCACACACGACACCGTCCTTGCGTCGACCACCCAGGCTCCGCCGCCCCGAGGTCGCCCCGCCCATTCCGCGGCAAGCGCATGACCCGCGACGCCTTCCCGTCACCCAAAACGCCGCCAAGGATCATCTCGATCATGACTATGCTGCCCCCACCTGCCGCTTGACCAGGCCGTTTCATCGGTCCTGCAATATTCGCTTGCCCGCTCGAACGCCAGTTCGATAGCGTAATTCTGTGGGGGTAAGCCCCCGGGTGGGCGGGGTCGTGTCTGGGGGTGCTTTCGCGCTGGCGCGGGTTAGGGGTTGGGGGTTTTGGGGGTTAGGGCGGAGGGTTCGTCGTCTACGACGGTGAGGACTCGGTCTAGGCCGGTTAGTTCCAGGGCTCGGCGGGCTACGCAGTCGGGGCCTGCTACGACTACCAGGGAGCGGCCGGTGGTTGCGGTTTCCGAGCCTGCGGTGACCAGGACGGCCAGGCCTGCTGAGCCGAGGAAGCGGAGCTTGCTGAGGTCGGCGACCAGGAGGTGGTCGGTGTCTTCGGCGGCCAACGCCAGGGCGGCGGCCAGCTGGGGGGCGGTGGCCAGGTCGACCTCGCCCTCGGCGGTGACCACCACCGCGGCGTCGTGGTCGGCCCGGCCCAGGGTCAACAGGGTGCTCACCGGTGTGACTCCTTGGTGCCTGCGGCTCGGTCGAGGCCCACTGTAACCGCTTCCAGGGCGGCGCGCGGCACGGTTGAGCGGTACCCGATCGGGGTACGTCGAGCGCATCATCCGAGGTCAGGAGGGCCGGTTGAGCGAGGAATCCGACTCCGCGCGGTTACGGCGGAACCTCAACGAGCTGCTGCAGGAGCTGCGCGTCGCACAGGCGGGTGTGCAGATCCTGTTCGGGTTCCTGCTCGCCGTCACCTTCACCGAGCCGTACCTGCGGGGCACGGACTTCCAGCACGTCGTGCACTTGATCACAGTCGGCTTCACCGTCGTGGCCGTCGCGCTGTTCACCGCGCCCGCCGCGTGGCACCGGGTGCTGTTCCGCAACGGGCAGCGCGACCGCATCCTGCGCAGCTCCAACCGGTTCGCCATCTGGGGCATGGGGTGCCTGGCCTGCGCGGTGTCGGGAACGGTGCTACTTCTGGTGGACGTCATCGTCGGGACGGTCCCCGCCGCGATCGCCGCGGCGGCCGCGTTGGCCGGGTTCGGGGTGCTGTGGTTCGCCCTGCCGCTGCGCCACCGCGACCCGGAGCGGGAGAAGCCCGCCCCGCGCGACATCAGCGAGGAGTGAGCGATGCGAGACCGCGCGGTTGTGGTCGGGTACGACGCCTCCCCCGGGGCCCGCGACGCGATCAGGTGGGCGGCGGCCGAGGCGCGGCGGACCGGGGGGCCGCTGGTCGCGGTGTTCGCCGTCGACCCGAACCCGGTCGCCCCCGCGCTCGCCGGGCCGGTGCCCACCGACGGCATCGATGAGGAGAACCTGCGCGCCGCCGCCGCATCGATCCTGGACGAGCTGACCGCCGTGCTGCGGGAGAAGGCGGGCGACGTGCAGGTCAGCACCCGCATCCCGCTCGGCCCGCCCGCGCCCGGCCTGCTGGCCGTGGCCGACGAGACCGACGCCGAGGTGATCGTCGTCGGCGCGACCGGGCACAACGCGGTGGCCCGCGCGGTGCTCGGCTCGACCACCGACGCCCTGCTCAAGGCCGCCCGCCGACCGGTCGTCGTCGCGCGCGGCGCCGGCGACCCCGACGGCGACGTGCTGGTCGGCATCGCCGACGACGACTCCAGCAACGCCGCGGCCGCCTTCGCCGCGGAGTACGCCTCCCGGCACGGCAAGCGGCTGCGCGCCGTGCACGGCTGGTCCCCCGAGCCCATCCCCGGCTTCGGCGCGGTCGAGCTGTGGGCCGGGGACGCCCAGCGCGGCGAGGGCCTGGCCGACGAGCTGCTCAGCGGACCGCTCGCCCCGATCCTGGAGGCGTACCCGACCGTCCCCATCGAGGTGGAGGCGATCCCCGAACCGCCCGGCCAGGCCCTGATGGAGCGCGCCGCGCACGCCGCGCTCCTGGTGGTGGGCACGCACGGGCGCGGCGCGCTGCGGCGGATGCTGCTCGGCTCGGTCAGCCACCGGGCCGCGCACGTGGCGCCCTGCCCGGTGGCCGTCGTGCACGGCCGCTGCGAGCTCTAGCCCTGCGGCTGGATCGGGTTGCGCCGCAACGCCTCGGCGACGGAGTGGAGGTTGTGGGCCATCGCCTTGGCGGTCTTCTCCGACCAGTCGTGGCGGTGGTCGGTCTCGGTGTAGCTCGGGCCGGGGCCGGGGCCCATGTTCCAGTACGTCCACGACTGGCCGGGCACGGTGTAGCCGATGTCGATGAGCGCGCCGCTGATCTCGCTGATGACGTGGTGCGCGCCGTCCTCGTTGCCGGTCACCACCACGCCCGCGACCCGGTTGTAGGCGACCGGGTTCCCGTCGTCGCCGGTCTCCGACAGCATGGCGTCCATCCGCTCCAGCGCGCGCTGCGCCAGCGACGAGGGCCTGCCCAGCCAGGTGGGCGAGGCGAAGACCAGGATCTCCGCGGCCAGCAGGTCCTCGTGGATGCGCGGCCACTGGTCGCCGTCGCCCGCGTCGGTGACCACCCCCGGCGGCACGTTCAGGTCCGCCAACCGGTGCACCGTGGTGGCGCAGTCCCGCTCGGCCAGCGCCCCGATCACCACATCGGCGAGCACCTGCGTGTTCGACGGCTCCGGTGAGCCCTTCAACGAGCAGTTGAGCACGACCGCGCGCACGGCGAGCTCCCCCTCAGTCCGAGATCTCGGCGAGCAGGGCGCCCACGGTCTCGTGCGGCAGGGCCCTGGCCACGTCGGCCTGGGCGACGACGCCGACCAGCTTGTGCCCGTCGATCACCGGCAGCCTGCGCACCTCGTGGCGGGCCATCGTGCGCAGGATCTCCTCGGCCTCGTCGTCGGCGCCGATGGTGACCGCCTCGCCCTGGGCCAGCTCGCCCACGTGCACCGCCATCGGGTCCTTGCCCTCGGCCAGCACCTTCACCACGATGTCCCGGTCGGTGATCATGCCCTTGAGCTTGCCGTCCTGCCCGCAGATCGGCAGCGCCCCGACGGCGGAGGAGGCCATCTTGGCCGCGGCCTCGCGCACGGTGGACGAGGTCTCCACGCACACCGGGTCGGGGGTCATCAGTTCACGTGCGGTAGTCATCGCATCTCCTTGTCGGCTGGTTCTGCACTTTCCACGCCCGCCCACCCGGCAAACCCCGTCCACATCGGACTACCCTCGGTCGGGTGCCGGAATGGATGGCAGCGGGGCTGTGGGGGCTGGTGGCCGGGTCGACGCTGGTCGTCGGCGCGGCGATCGCGTGGCTGGTCCGGGTGCCCGCCCGGGTGGTCGCGTCGGTGATGGCCTTCGGCGCGGGCGTGCTGATCGCCGCGCTGTCCTTCGAGCTGGTCGACGAGGCCGAGCGCACCGGCGGCCTGCTGCCCACCGCGGGCGGCTTCCTCGGCGGCGCGCTGGCCTACGTGGGGGCGAACGTCGTGCTGGCCCGCCGCGGCGCCCGGCACCGCAAGCGCTCCGGCGGCCAGCAGCCCTCGGAGGAGCAGCAGGCGGGCAGCGGCCTGGCCATCGCCATCGGCGCGCTGCTCGACGGCATCCCCGAGTCGGTGGTGCTCGGGCTGACCCTGCAGACCGGCGGCATCGGCGTCACCGTGCTGGCCGCGGTGGCGATCTCCAACCTGCCCGAGGGCCTCTCCAGCGCCGCGGGCATGAAGGCCGCGGGCCGCGGCGCCGGCTACGTCTTCGGCGTGTGGGGCGGCATCGCGGTGGCGTCCGGGCTGGCGGCGCTGGTGGGCAGCCTGCTGCTGGCCGACGCCTCGCCGCAGGTGATCGCGGTCATCACCGCGGTCGCCGCGGGGGCCATCCTGGCCATGGTCGCCGACACGATGATCCCGGAGGCGTTCGAGCGGGCCCACCTCTACGCGGGCCTGCTGACGACGCTCGGCTTCCTCACCGCGTTCACCATCGACCGGCTCTAGTGCCGCAGCCCGCGGGCCAGCGCGCCGACCGCGCCGAGGCCCAGCGCCGCGCCGACGGCCACCGGGACCGGGTCGCGCCTGACCCACTCGGCCGCCTGCCTGCCCGCCAGCGCCACGCGCCCGCGCAGCTCGTCGGCCTTGGCCGAGGCGCGCCCGCGCACGTCGGCCTTCTCGACCAGCAGGTCCACGGTGTCGGCCAGCTCGGCCCTGGTCCGCTCGATGTCCGCGCGCAGCCCGTCCTCGCGCAGGATCTCCTCCCGCCTGCTCATCGGTGTGCCCTCTCCTTGATCGCGTCGATGTCGCGCCGGGTGCTGGCGATGGCCTGCTCGGGCACCGGCGGGGTGGCCTTCTTGACGTCGCCGATGCCGATGGCGGCCAGGATGCCCGCGACCACCAGCAGCACGGCGCCCACGATCAGCGCGGCGGCCCAGACCGGCAGCACCAGGGCCAGCGCGGCCCCGGCGGCCACCAGCAGCGCGCCGAGGCCGAACCAGGCCAGCACCCCGGCCGCCCCGCCGAGCGCGGCGCCCGCGCCCATGCGCCTGCCCTTCTCCCGCAGCTCGGCCTTGGCCAGCGCCATCTCGTCGCGGACCAGGCGGGAGAGCTGCTCGCCCACCCGGCTGATGAGTTCGGCTGTGGATGGTTCGCTCATACCCGGGGGCTACCCCGTTCCGCCGTTGATCACGCGCGCGGCCGCGGCGATGGCGTCGGCGTCGATGCCCGCGGCGGCCACCAGCTCGGCGGGCTTGCCCGACAGGGGCATGTCCCGCACGGCCAGCGACCGCACGGGGGCCTGGACCCCGGCCTCGGCCAGCGCCGCCAGCACCGCCTCGCCCAGCCCGCCCTGCGGCCAGTGGTCCTCCACGGTCACCAGGCCGCGGGTCTCCCGGGCGGCCGCGACCAGCGCCTCGGCGTCGATCGGCTTGATGGAGTAGCAGTCGAGGACCCGCGCGCTGATGCCCTGCTCCGCGAGCGCGTCCGCGGCGGTGTCGGCCTCCGCCACGGTGATGCCGCAGGCCACGATCGCCACGTCGGAGCCGTCGCGGACGATGCGGCTGCCGCCGACGCGCACGTGCTCGTCGGCGGGCGTGCGCACCTTCGTCGCCCCGCGCAGGGTCCGCAGGTAGGAGATGCCGGGCAGCCCGGCCATCGCGCGCACGAGCTGGCCGGTCTGGTTGGCGTCGGAGGGGTGCAGCACGGTGCTGCCGTGCACGGCGCGGAAGAACGCCAGGTCCTCCAGCGCCATCTGCGACGGCCCGTCCTCGCCGATGGACACCCCCGCGTGCGAGCCGCACAGCCGCAGGTCGGCCCGGGACACCGCGGCCATCCGGATGAAGTCGGCCGCCCTGGTCCAGAACGCGCCGAAGGTCGAGGCGAACGGCTTCCACCCGCGTGCCTGCATGCCCACCGCGGCGGCGAGCATCAGCTGCTCGGCGATGAACATCTCGAAGTAGCGCTCGGGGTGCGCCTCGGCGAACAGGTCGCTGTGCGTGGAGTTGGAGACCTCGCCGTCGAGGGCGACGACCTCGCCGTCGCGCGCGCCCAGCGCGGCCAGGGCCATGCCGTAGGCCTTGCGCGTGGCGACCTCCTCGCCCACCTGCCAGGTCGGCGGGTCCGCGGAGCCCGCGGGGAAGCGGTGCGGCGTGCCGTCGGCGGGCACGGCCACCGAGACGTCGAGGTCGCGCTCGCCGCCCAGCTCGGCGATGGCGGCGCGCGGGTCGTCCAGGGGCTTGCCGTGCTTGCCCGGTTTGTCCTCCACGGCGGCGACGCCGTGCCCCTTCTCGGTGCGCGCGACGACCGCGGCGGGCCGGTCGGCGCCCTCGGCCTCGGTGTAGGCGCGGTCCACCGCGTCGACGTCGTGGCCGTCGACGACGATGGCGTGCCAGCCGAAGGCCCGCAGGCGGGCGGCGTAGCCGTCGACGTCCCAGCCGAGCATGGTCTCCCTGGTCTGGCCGAGCCGGTTGACGTCGATGACCGCCACCAGGTTGTCCAGCCGGGCCCAGCCCGCGTGCTGGATGGCCTCCCACATCGAGCCCTCGGCCATCTCCGAGTCCCCGCACAGCACCCACACCCGGTACGGCAGCCGGTCCAGCCGCTTGCCCGCCAGCGCCAGGCCGACGGCGACGGGCAGCCCCTGCCCGAGCGAGCCGGTGGCCACGTCGGTGGGCGGGATGCGCGGGGTGGGGTGGCCCTCCAGCCTGCTGCCGAAGGTGCGGAAGCCGAGCAGCTCCTCGTCGCTGACCGCGCCTGCGGCCTTGAGCATCGCGTAGTACAGCGGCGATGCGTGGCCCTTGGAGAAGACCAGGTGGTCGTTGGTGGGCTCGTGCGGGCGGTCGTAGCGCAGGCGCAGGTGGCCGTCGAGCAGCACGGCCATCAGCTCGGCCGCGGACATCGATGAGGTGGGGTGGCCGGACCCGGCGGCCGCGGCGGCCCTGATCGAGTCGACGCGCAGCTGGGCGGCCAGCTCGCGGCGGAAGTCGGACATGGAACGGCGCCCCCTTCGGCGAGGTCGGTGGGCATCGGCGTACCCGGGAGCCCACCGGCGAAACCTGTCCACAGTGGACCCCGGGGTTGACGCAGGCCGGTACGGGGTAAGCACCAGGGCATGACGACGGTCGTGATCACCAACGACGACGGCATCGACTCCCCCGGCCTGGCCGCGCTGGCCGGGGCGGCGGTGGCCGCCGGGTACCGGGTCGTGGTCGCCGCGCCGCACTCGGAGTCCAGCGGCACCTCGGCCGGGCTGACCGCCGCGTCCGCCGACCGGCGCGTGCTCACCAAGGAGCACCCCCTCGCCGCCCTGCCGGACGTGCCCGCCTACGCGGTGGAGGCCCACCCCGGCCTGATCTCCCTGGCCGCCTGCAACGGCGCCTTCGGCGTGCAGCCCGACCTGCTGCTCTCCGGCATCAACCGGGGCGCGAACATCGGCCGCGCCGTGCTGCACTCGGGGACGGTCGGGGCCGCCTTGACCGCGAGCATCAACGGCGTGCGCGCGATGGCCGTCTCCATCGACGTCCCGCTGCGGGCGTCGGAGGAGCCGCATTGGTCGACCGCGGCAGGCGTGGTCGGCGGGCTGCTGCAAGACCTGGTCGACAGCCCGCCGTGCACCGTCCTCAACGTCAACGTCCCGGACACCGCGGCGGCGGAGCTGAAGCAGGCCCGGTGGGCGCCGCTCGCGCCGTTCGGCTCGGTGCGCACGCGCGTGCACCGCACCGAGGACGGGACCATCGAGGTGGGCTCGGTGGAGGGCGACGAGCCCCCGGAGCCGGACACCGACGCCGCGCTGCTGGCCGCGGGCCACGTCACCGTCACCGCGCTGCGCTCGGTCGCCGAGGACGAGCACGCCCGGCGCGCGTTGACCGCTGAACCGATCGAGACCTAAGGTCGGGCTGGTGCCGATCACGACCGAATGGCTGGCGGGCCAGCGCCGCGGGCTGGCCGCGTTCGCCGCGGGATCCCGGGTGCCGGGGGGCTTCGCGTGGCTGGACCCGGCGGGCGCGCCCGCACCGGACCAGCCGGTGGCCACCTGGATCACCAGCCGGATGACCCACGTCTTCGGCCTCGCCGACGGCCTCGGCGAGCCCGCCGCGCCGGGCGTGCCCGCCGCCGACCTCATCGACCACGGCATCGCCGCGCTGACCAGCGGGCCGCTGCGCGACACCGAGCACGGCGGCTGGTTCACCAGCACCGCCGACACCGGCAAGGACGGCTACGCCCACGCCTTCGTGGTGCTCGCGGGCGCGGGCGCCGCCGCGGCGGGCAGGCCGGGCGGGGCGGACCTGCTGGCCGACGCGCTGGCGGTGGTCGACCGGTGGTTCTGGGACGAGGAGGCGGGCCTGGCCCGCGAGTCCTGGGACGCCGCGTGGACCGCCACCGAGGACTACCGCGGGGCCAACAGCAACATGCACCTGGTCGAGGCGTACCTAGCCGCTGGCGACGTCACCGGCGACCGGATGCTGCACGAGCGGGCGCTGCGGATCGCCTACCGGATGGTGCACGAGTTCGCCGCCGCCCACGGCTGGCGGCTGCCCGAGCACTACAGCGCCGACTGGTCGGTCGACCTGGAGTACAACCGCGACCGGCCCGACCACCCCTTCCGGCCCTACGGCGGCACCGTGGGCCACTGGCTGGAGTGGGCGCGGCTGCTGCTGCACCTGGAGGCCGCCCTGGGCGAGGCCGCCCCGGGCTGGCTGCTGCCCGACGCCCGCGCGCTGTTCGACTCCGCGGTGCGCCGCGGCTGGGAGACCGACGGCAACCCCGGGTTCGTCTACACGCTGGGCTGGGACGACCGCCCGGTCGTCGACGCCCGCATGCACTGGGTGAGCTGCGAGGCCGTCCTGGCGGCGTGGGCGCTGCACACCCGGACCGGCGAGGCGGCCTACGCCGACTGGTACGAGCGGTTCTGGGCGTACGCGCGCGAGCACCACATCGACACCGAGCTGGGCGGCTGGCAGCACGAGCTGACCCCCGACGGCAAGCCCGCGGCCGGCACGTGGCCGGGCAAACCGGACACCTACCACGCCTACCAGGCGGTGCTGCTGCCCACGCTGCCGCTGGCCCCGGCCCCCGCCGTCGCGGTGCGTCAGCGGTAGATCATGCAGGTCGTCGTGCCGTGCGCGACGAGCCTGCCCGCCGCGTCGGTGACGCGGCCCTCGGCGGTCGCGGTGCTGCGGCCGAGGTGGATGGTGGTGCCGGTGGCGGTGAGCAGGCTGCCGTCGGCCGGGACGGCGCGCACGTAGTTGACCTTCAGCTCCAGCGTGCCGTAGCCGACGCCCGCGGGCAGCCGGGAGTGCACCGCGCAGGCCATCACCGAGTCGAGGAGGGTGGCGCAGATGCCGCCGTGCAGGGTGCCCAGCGGGTTGGCGTAGTCCGGGCGGGTGGGCAGGCTGAACGCGACCTCGCCCTCCTCCAGCCGGTCCACCCGCATGCCGAGGAAGGAGCCGATGTTGGGCGGCGGCTCGGGCATGGCGAACATGGCCCGCAGCGTCTCCAGGCCGGTTGCGCTGGTCAACGGATCACCCCAGGTCACTAGAACGGTCGGTCTACGGCGGTAGCATAGACCGATCGGTCTAGGAGGTGGCATGGGTCCGCGGGACCGCCTGATCGCGAGCACGATCACGCTGATGCGCACCCAGGGCGTCGCCGCGACCGGCGTCGCCGACCTGCTCGCCCACAGCCGCACCGCCCGCGGCTCCCTCTACCAGCACTTCCCCGGCGGCAAGGCGGACCTGGTGGCCGCGGCGACGCGCGCGGCGGGCGACTACGTGCTGCGGATGATCGAGGGCCGCTCCCCCGCCGAGGCGGTGGTCGCGCTGGTCGAGTGGTGGCGGCCCGCGCTGGCCGGGTCCGGGGACGCGGCCAGCTGCCCGATCGCGGCGGCCGCCGTCGCCGACGGGCCCGCCCGCGCCGCGGCCGCCGCGGTGTTCGCTTCGTGGGAAGAAGCGCTGGCGGCGGCGCTGCGGCGGGTCGGGGCGGCAGAATCGCTGGCGGGGTTCGTGGTGGCCGCGCTGGAGGGCGCGGTCCTGCAATCCCGGGCCGCCGGGTCGATCCGGCCGCTGGAGGAGGCCCGCGACAACCTCCTGCGGCTGCTCCCGGCGTGACGCAGGGACGCTCTCGCGGGGCGATCGGGGAGGACGGGGATGGCGGCACGCGCGCTCGACCGGGCGGACGCCCGCCCGCTGTGGCGGCAACTGCAGGACGACCTGCTGCACCGGCTGCGGGTCGGGGAGTTCGCCGACGGCTTCCCCGGTGAGCTGACCCTGGTCGACGACTACGGCGTCAGCAGGCACACCGTTCGCCAAGCCCTGCGGAAGCTGCGCGCGGACGGGATGGTGACCGCCGAGCGCGGCCGCCAGCCGCGGGTCTCCCCCGCGGCCGACATCGTCCAGCCGTTGGGGGTGCTCTACAGCCTGTTCTCGTCGGTCGAGGGCAGCGGCCTGGCGCAGCGCAGCGTGGTGCAGACGATCGGCCTGCGCGCCGACGCCGTGGTCGCCGACCGCCTCGGCCTGGAGGGCTCCACCCCGCTGGTGCACATCGAGCGCATCCGCTACGCGGGCGACGACCCGCTGGCCATCGACCGCGTCTGGCTGCCCGCCGCCCACGCCGCGCCCATCCTCGACGCCGACTTCACCCACACCAGCCTCTACACGGTCCTGGCCGAACGCACCGGCCTGCGCCTCGACCGCGGCGAGGAGACGATCCGCGCCGTCCTCCCCACCCCCGGCGAACGCGCCCGCCTGGGCACCACCCCCGACCAGGCCGCCCTCTCCATCCACCGCCTCGGCTACGCAGGCCCCCACCGCCTCGAATGGCGCCACACCCTCGTCCGCGGCGACCGCTTCGCCCTCACCGCCGAAACCACCGCCAGCTACCGCCTCACCCCCCGCTAGCTCACGGCCCCCGCAACCCCACCCGGTCCACCTCAGTCCACACTGCCGACCGCCCGACCCGGGGGTGCCATCGGCCACGCGCGCGTCCAGGGGGCCGAGCAGGTGGTCGGTGCCCTTGCCCGCACCGCCACGGGGCCTGGCCGCACCGAGCCCGGCCGGGGCAGGCCGCACCGAGCCCGGCCGCACCGAGTCGAGCCGCACCGAGCCAGGCCGGGCCGGGCCGAGCCGGGCCGGGGCGGGGCGGGGCGGGCCGAGCCGGGCCGGGTCGGGGCGGGCCGAGGCGGGCCGGGGCGGGTGAGTGCACCGTCTCGACCGCGGGCAGCCGCTCGTGATGCCGTGGGACTGCCTTGCTCCTACGTCACCATCACCGTCAGCGCTGCCCTGTGGATGGTGCCGCCGCGGTTGAACTCCAGGAACAGGCGGTGCTCGCCGCGCTCGGCGAAGGCGGCGCGGAAGGTCAGTTCGCCGTTGATCAGGGGGGTGCCCGCGGGTTCGACGGGGTGCAGGTGGGTGGCCGAGAGCAGGAGGGTGTGGAAGCCGGTCATGTGGCCGCTCGCCCCCAGGTGCGGGTCCACGCGGTCCACCGGCTGCCCGTCCGCCCCCTGGATCCGCAGCCGCAGCAGGGTCGGCGTGCGGACGGGGATCGGGGTGGGGCCGTCGAGGCGGGTGATGGTGTAGCCGGTGGTCGTGTCCGCGGAAGCCGCTGGGGCGGGGATCGGGGTGAGGGTGGTGTCGCCGGTGATGGTGAAGGGGAGGCCGAGGACGATCGGGTGCAGGGGGTCGGCCGAGTCGAAGGGGATGAACTCGGTGAAGAGGCGGTAGGCGCCGCCGTCGGGGATGTCGATGGCCGTGTGCCAGGTGTCGCCGCGGAGTTCGGGGTGGACGTGGGCGAAGACGGCCATGTCGTCGCGGATGGCGAAGAAGTGGAGCTTCTTGGTCTGGTTCACCTGGAAGTCGGTGACCGCCGCGCCCGTCGGGCCGACGATGCGGAACGCCACCGCCCGCGCGTCCCCCCGCGCGGTGGGCACGGCGACCGGCTCCAGCCGGTAGCCGTTCTCCGCGTCCGACAGCCCGTCGCTGTGGGCGGCGGGGATGCCCTGGGGCATCGAGTGCGCGGACGAGCCGCCCGGGGTCAGCACGATCACCAGCAGCAGGCCCGCGGCCACCACCGCGGCGACCCCGACGGCCACCCATTCGTGCAGGCGCAGGGAGCGCATGGGGGATCTCCTCACGAGCAGGGGGCCGGGAACCCCAGGTCCCCGGCCCCCGACGGGCTCAGAACTGCAGGCTCCAGGCGTTGATGAAGCCGCTGTCGGACCGGTAGACGTCGCGGACGCGCAACTGCCACGTCCCGTTCGCCGCCTCCGCCGAGGCGTCGACGGTGTAGGTGGCGACCACGTTGTCGGCCGAGTCACTGGAGCTGGAGTTCTTCAGCCGGTACGCCGTGCCGTCCGGCGCGACCAAGTCGATCACCAGGTCACCGCGGTAGGTGTGCTTGATGTCCACGCCCACCTGCAGGTCCGCGGGCGCGTTGCCCATCCGCCCGCTCACCGCGATGTCGCTGGTGATCGCGTCCCCGCCGTCCGGGATCGGCACGTCGTCGGTGTTCTCGAACCGGTCGCCCGCGGGCGGCTGCGTGTCGAGGTTGGGCCGCACCACGACGAGCCCCTGCTCGATGCCGTTGATCACCACGACCCCGCTGGCGAAGTACGGGTAGGTGCTCCACGCCCCGTTGAACGAGGCCCCGTCGCCGGACTCGTAGATGTCGAAGTAGCCGACCTCGCCCAGCTGCGCCGAGGCCACTTTGGACACGTCGAGGATGCGCAGACCGGCCCGGTAGTTGGCCTGGTAGGCGTAGTTCCCCTTGATGTAGAGGTTGTGGTCGATGGCCTGCGCAGGCGAGTTGTACGTCCCGGTGTGCTGCGGGTTGTCGAGGTCGACCAGGTCCCAGATGTAGGTCTTGGTCCGCTTGTCGCTGCCGTTCTGCTCGTCGAGCTCGTCGTCGAGCAGGAAGTAGCGCTGGTCCTCGGTCAGCCAGCCCTGGTGGGAGTACTGCGCCGTGCTGTAGCCCTTGCGCGCGATCTGCACGGGGTTGGCCTTGTCCGTCACGTCGACGATCGTGAGCGTGTCCTCATTGGAGTTGAAGCACAGCTCCCGGCCGCGGTAGTCGGCGTCCGGACCGCGGTAGACCACGCACTGGTTGTCGTGGGTGTAGCCGTCCTGGCTGACGCACCCGGCGTACACCGGCGACTTCGGCGTGCGGATGTCGACCATGTGCGGCCCGCCGCTGCAGGTGTTCGACCCGATGGCGTAGGCGTAGCCCGTCTCCTCGTTGATGGCGATGTTGTGCGCCGGGCCGAAGCGGGTGTAGGTGGTGTCCGCCCGGAAGGTCTGCGGGCTGGTCACCGCGCGCAGCCGGGTCAGGTCGAAGACCTGCATGCCGTGCCCGGAGATCATGTCGGCGACGATGAAGGCGTGGTCCTTGTACACCTTCATGTCCCGCCACGTGCTGCTGCCGCCGTTGGAGGGCAGGTTGCCCAGGTAGCGCGGTGACGTCGGGGTGCTGATGTCGACGAACGCCGTGCCGTTGGTGCGGCCGACGATCGCGTACTCCTTGCCCGACTGCGGGTCGGTCCAGCCCCAGATGTCGTTGCCGTTGCCGCCGCCGATGCTCGCCAGCGGCAGGACGCTGAGCAGGTCGACGTTCTTGCACGGGTACTTGTCGGCCCGCCCGTTGACGCACGGCACACCGTCAGCCGTGCCCACCAGCGGCGCGCGCCGGTCGGGCGGTTCGTGGTCGGCCATGAATGCCTGCATGGCCGCTATTCCCTCGGGGGTGTCGGGGTCGTGCGCCGATGCCGGGGTCAGCGACAGCGCCACCGCCCCGGCGGCCAAGACCGCCAGCCCCGTCGTTCGCAGGAGTTGCATTGTGGGACCTCTCGTGGAGCAGACCGGCCAGCGGTCACCCCGCTCCCGGTCGCAGGGACTCCGCGATCGCGCAGTCACGCGATCACGCTCCGGAGTGTAAGGTCGCTGATCAGCGCAGGCACACCGACGAATATGGGTTACCCGTGGGTAGTTCCCGGGATTCCTTGCCAATTGCCAAGGTGATCGCGGCGCAATTCGCCGTAAATCAGAACGGGGTGCGCGCCAGGAAGTCCGCGAGGACCGCGCGCTCGCCGAAGACCTCGACCCGCTCCGGCGGCAGGCGGCGCAGCAGCACCAGCAGCAGGTCCATCGCGGGGCCGCGAACCGCGGCGCTGGCCTTGGCGTGGCCCGGCTCGCACACCAGGCCCGCGCCGTCGTGGCGCAGCGTCCATTCGCCGTCGGTGTCGGTCGCGTGCAGGTGCAGGGTGCGGTCGCCGTCGAGCGCTGGCGCGTTGCCGCCCACCAGCAGCGACAGCCACTCCGCCACCCCGTCGGCGGCGAGCGCCGGGTCCTCGGCCACCGGCCTGCCCAGCGCCAGCAGGGCGTCCGCGCGGTGCACCAGCACCTCGTGCAGCCGCCTGCGGACCCACCACCCCGCGGGCCGCGGGCCGATGAACGTCCACACAGGAACGTCGGGGTCGGCGTCGACGGCGGCGCGCAGCAGGCCCGGCCCGGCCGCCACCCAGTCGACGGCCGCCGCGTGGTCGGCGGGCGGCTTGCCGTCGGGCACGTCCTTGGACTCCACGCGGTCCTCGGCGCGGGTGGACACGATCGTGGCCGCCCACCGGTCGCCACGGCCGACGTGGGTCAGCAGCTCGCGCAGCGTCCACCCCGGGCAGGCGGGCACGGGGGTCGCCGGGTCCGCGTCCGCGAGCAGGTCGGCGAAGGCGCGGTTGCGCTCGGTGAACGCGGCGGCGGTGTCCATGCGCCCCACCCTATCCGCTGTGATCAACGATACGCCCGGGGATTCCCGAGGCCCGCACCCGGCGCGATCGTCCTCGGCGGACCGGCAGCCCGCGGTGATCTCCGCCGAACGATGGCCACCCGAATGGGGGAAGGGCTACGGTAGGGACCCGTGTCGGATCCAGTGCCCAAGTTCCCGCCCCGGCCCAGTGACCAGGGGGCGCTGATCGTCAGCTCCCTGCCCGACCACCTGCCGCCCACCCTGCGGACCGCGCCGGTCGCCGCGCCGCGCCCGCCCCGCCGCAGGCGCGGGCCGGTGCTCGCGGGCGGCGCCCTGGCCGCGGCGCTGCTGGCGGGCGGGGTCGTCTGGTGGACCACCACGCCGCAGCCGCAGGAGCCCGCGCCGCCGCCTGCCGCCCCGGCCGCCGAGTTCGTCTTCGCCCGCGCGCCGGAGACCCCGCAGGCGGTCCTCGACAGCGACTGCTCGGCCCACGCCTACGGCAAGACCAGGGAGTTCCTCCAGGACACCCCGTGCGCGCAGCTCTCCCGGGCCCTGTTCACCACCACGACCGCCGACGGCCGCACGGTCCACACCTCGGTGGCGGTGGTGCGCATGCGCGACGCCGACGCCGCGGCCCGCCTCGGCGACCTGGTGCGCGCCGACGGGACCGGCAGCGTCAACGACGTCCTGCGCGACGGGATCGCCACCGTGCCCGGCCTGCCCCGGCTCAGCCGCGGCGGATTCGCCGCCACCGTGCTCGACGCCCACGTCATCATCGCCGAGTCGGACACCGCCACCCCGCTGGCCGACCCGGCCGCGCACGTGGCGGAGATGAAGCGGGTCAGCGCCGAGGCGCTGGAGCTGGGCGTCGGCCTGGGCTGAAAAGCCGGGAGCCCACCCGGCCCGGGTGGGCTCCCGGCTCAGTCGCGCTTGGTCAGCAGGTTGGGTCCGAGGATCTTGCGAGCGATCCGGCGGGCCATGCTCTTGGGCGGCTTCGGTGGCTGGGGTGGGGTCGGCAGGGTCCCTGCCAGGCGGATGCGGACCGTCGGGGCGTCATGGGCGGTGGCTGGCTCGGGTGCGCTGGCCGTCATGGCCCCGATCTTGCCAAATCCTCAGCAGAAGGAGTCCATCCGGTCCAGTGCGTCGGAGGTCTTCTCCCGGTTCTCCGGCGTGTCGCCGCCCTCCAGCGAGGCCAGCAGGTCCCGGCCCGCCTCCTGGCACTTGGTCAGCTCGCCGACCTTGGTCTCGGCGATCCGCTTGTCCTCCTCGGCGCCCGCGAGGGCGTCCTCGGCCGCCTTCACCTTCTTCTCGCTGGCCGCCAGCGAGCCCTCGCTGCGGGTCAGGCTCTCCTGGGTGGCGGTGTGGTCGCCGCGCTCGATGATCCACAGCGTGGCGAAGGCGCCCGCGCCGAGCACGCCCAGCACCAGCAGCACGACCAGGACGACGACCGGCCCGCGGCCGGACTTGGCCGGGGCGGGCGCGGGCGGCTGCGCGCCGTACTGGCTGTACTGCTGTCCCCCCGCGGGCGTGGCGAGGCCCTGGTACGGCGTCGATGCCGGGTAGCCGGACTGTTCCGGTCCGTAGGTCATGGATCCCCCTCTGGCTGGCTCCGCACCCTGAGATGGCGGTGCGGGGCCGTCGGTTCCGCTCAGTAGTGGTCGCCGCCGAAGAACATCTCCTCCAGCTGGTCCCCGGTGCCCGCCAGCAGCGCCAGCGGCTCGGTGAACTCGTGGATGTCCAGCGTCGCCAGCGGCAGCGAGTGGCGCAGCACCACGTGCTCGCCCATGATCGCCGCCCCGCAGGCGATCGTGGCGTGCCCGATCTCGGTCAGCAGCGCCTTCAGGTCCACCTCGGCCGCCTTGCCGATCGGCGTGGCGATCTGCACCCACTCGTGCTGCTTGTCCAGGACCTCGCGCACCAGGATCACCACCTGGGTGCGCTCGTCCTCCTCGTTGTAGTGCTCGAAGTCGAACAGGATGCGGATCTCGTCCGCCTCCTCGCTGAGCACCTCGTACTCGTCGCGCACGTACTCGGCCAGGTCGGCCCATGTCGCCATGTGATCATGCTATCGAGACGCCTGCCGGTTCCAGCGCCGCGAGGGTTGCACACAACCCGTCCAGGTCGGCTCGGTGCTGCGGCAGGAACGCGGTGGGCAGCGCCCGCGGGCCGAGCGCGGGGCGGATGGCGTGGTCGAGCACCCGCGCGTGCGCCGAGCAGGCGCCGACGGCGACCGGCAGCACGGGCGCGGTCGGCGACAGCAGCTCGACGAGCCCCTTGAGCAGGCCGCTGGTCGAGGACCGGGTGACGGCGGCGACCACCACCACGGCGTCGACGCGGCCGGCGCGCAGGTCGGCGAGCATCGGGTGGTCGGCGTCGCCGGTGAGCACCGCGAGCGTGGGCAGGTCGCGCACGCCCACGACCCGCACGTCCTGCCCCGTCGCGCGCAGGTGGGCGGCCGCGTAGTCGGCGTACGCGGCCGCGGTGGCCGAGCCGCCGGTCAGGATGAGGATGGACGCCACGCCGACCAGCCTCCCCCGCCGCGCTGACAGCGCGCCGACGCGCGCCCCTGGCGCCAATGCATCGGGAGCCGATATATTCCGCCGCATGAGCGTTCGCGGGATGTCGGAGCAGGCTTTCCTGGTGCTGACGGCGCTGGCCGAGGAGCCCCGCCACGGGTACGCGGTGGTCCAGGCGGTCGAGGCGCTGTCCGATGGCCGGGTGCGACTGGCGATCGGCACGCTGTACGGCGTGCTGGACCGCCTGGTCGCCGACGGCCTGGCCGAGCGCGACCGCGAGGAGGTCCACCAGGGCAGGCTGCGCCGCTACTACCGGGTGACGGATGCGGGCGCCCGCGCGCTGGCCGCCGAGGTGGCGCGACTGCGGGCCAACGTCCGGGCCGCCAGCGCGGTGCTGCGGGCGAGGACCGCCCGGTGACCCGGCTGGAGCGCCGCTACCGCGCGCTGCTGGCGGTCCTGCCACGCCGGTACCGGGCCGAGCGCGAGGAGGAGATGGTCGCCAGCTTCCTCGACAGCAGGCACGGTAACCGCGGTGACGACCGCGGCGACAGCCGTGAGGACGGCCGCGGTGACGACCGTGAGGGCGACCGTGAGAGCGACCGCGGCGACGGCCGTGAGAGCGACCGTGAGAGCGACCGCGGCGACGACCGTGAGAGCGACCGCGGCGACGACCGCGGTGACGGCCGTGAGGGCGACCGCGGTGACGGCCGTGAGGGCGACCGGGGTGACGACGACGGTAACGGCCGCGATGACGGCCGCGGTAACGAGCGCGGTGAAGGTCGTGAGGGCGGCCGTGAGGGCGACCTCGACGCGGAGTACGGCTGGCCCGGGTGGGCCGAGACCCGCGCGACGCTCGCCCTGGCCGTCCGCACGCGGCTGACCGGGCGGGCGCGGGAGGCCGCGCGGCTGGCGGGGCTGTTCGGCCTGCTGCTGGGCGTTGCGATGGCCGCGTACTCGGTCACCTCCGCGGTGCGCGCCCAGCCCGTGGTGTCACTGTGGACACTCGTCGCCGTGACCTCGGCGGGCGCGCTGGTCGCCGCGGCGCGCGGGGCGTGGACGGAGGCGCGGCTGCTCGCCGCGGTCCCGGCGCTGCCCGCCGCGGTGGCGGTGGCGGTGGCCTTCCCGCCCGCCGACCCGCCCTGGCAGCCCGCGTTGGCCGCGGCCTTCTTCCTCCCGGCTGCGGCCACGGCGGTGTTCCTGGTCGCGGCGGTCCCGCGCAGGCCGGGCGCGCGGTGGCTGTGGGCGGGCGCGGTGGCCGCCGCGGTCGGCGCGCTGCTGCCGCTGGCCGGCATCGACCCGCTGACCTGCGCGCCCGCCGCGCTGCTCGGGGCGGCCGCGGTCGGCGGGAGTCGCGTGTGGACGGACGCGGTGGCGCTGTCGGCCGCGGTCCTGCTCCCGCACGCCGCGCTGCTGGCCGCGCTGCCCGGGACCGCGCCGCGCCCGCTGCTGGTCGGGCTGGCCGCCGCGGCCGCGCTGGCCGCGCTGGCCCCGCTCAGGCGGCGAGCCGCGCCGCGACCTGCGCCACGATCCGGTCGGCTGGCTCGGTGACCTCGACGGTGAGCCCGGGCTCGTCGGGGCCCAGCGGCTCCAGGGCGGCGAACTGGGAGTCCAGCAGCGACGGCGGCATGAAGTGGCCGCTGCGCCCGGCCATCCGCCCGCGGATGACCTCGCGGGTGCCGTGCAGGTGCAGGAACCAGGCCGGGCCGCCCGCGCGGAGCTGGTCGCGGTAGGCGCGCTTGAGCGCCGAGCAGGTCACCACCCCGCCGGTGCCCGCGTGCTCGCCGATCCACGCCGCGATCGCGCGCAGCCAGGGCAGGCGGTCGGCGTCGGTGAGCGGGATGCCGGACTCCATCTTGGCGATGTTCGCCCGCGGGTGGAACTCGTCGGCCTCGGCGTAGGGCACGCCCAGCTCCGCGGCCAGCGCCGTGCCGACCGTCGTCTTGCCCGACCCGGCCACGCCCATCACCACGACCACCATTCATCCGCCTTCCCGAGCGCACAAGTACGACCAATTCAATCACTCCACCGGGTAGATTTCCCGCCCATGACCAACGGCATGCACGCGCGGGTGCTGGCCGAGCTGGGCGCCGAGATCGTCTCCGGGGCCCTGCCGCCGGGGTCGGTGCTGCGGCTGGAGGGCCTGCAGGCCCGCTTCCGCGTCTCCCGCACCGCGGCGCGCGAGGTGGTGCGCGTGCTGGAGGCCCTGCGCCTGACCAGCAGCAAGCGGCGGGTGGGGATCACCGTGCGCGAGCGCGACGAGTGGAACCACTACGACCCGCTGGTGATCCGCTGGCAGCTCGACGGCCCGGGCCGGGTGGCGGCGCTGCGCGCGCTGACCGAGCTGCGCCACGCGGTCGAGCCGACGGCGGCCCGCTGCGCGGCGGTCCGGGCCACCCCGCAGCAGCGCGCCGCGCTGCGGGCGCTGGCCGGGCGGCTGGCGGGCGCGACCGACGACCTCGCCGCGTTCCTCGACCACGACACCGCCTTCCACGACCTGGTGCTGCGCGCGTCGGGCAACCCGATGTTCACCCAGCTCTCCGCGGTGGTGGCCGAGGTGCTGCGCGGCCGGACCGGCCACGGCCTGATGCCCGACCGCCCCGACCCGGCCGCGGTGGCCCTGCACGCGACCGTCGCCGACGCGATCACCGCGGGCGATGCCGACCGCGCGGAGGCCGCCATGCGCGCGATCCTCGTGCAGGCCCACCGGGAGGTGGCGGAGCTGGTCCCGGACTAGAGTCCGGCGCGTGTCCCGAATCACACTGGTGATCGCCGCCGCGGCGGCCCTGCTGCTGGCAGGCGCCCCCGCGGCGACCGCGCACGTCGAGCTGGCGTCCAGCGACCCCGCCGACGGCGCCACCCTGGGCAGCGCCCCCACGACCGTGACGCTGGCGTTCACCGGCCCGGTCCTGGCCAACCCGGAGTCGGTGAAGATCACCGCCCCGGACGGCACGGCCTGGGCGGTGTCCGATGTGGAGACCGCGGGCGGGAAGGTGACGGCCGCGGTCGAGGCGGCCGGTCCGCCCGGCGTGCACGGCATGAGCTACCGCGTCACCTCCGACGACGGCCACGTCCTGACCGGCACGATCCGCTTCACGCTCAGCGGGCCCACCACCACTCCCCCGACGACCACTCCTCCAACGACCACGGCCGTCCCGACCACCACGATCGCGGTCGAGCCGGTGGCGGAGGCGCGGGACGGTGGCGGCTTCCCGGCGTGGGCCTGGGCGCTGATCGCCGCGGGCGTGCTGATCGTGGGGTTCGCGGTGGCCCGCAGGCGGCGGTGACGCCGGTCAGAGCACCAGCGCGTCCGACCAGAACCGGCTCTCCCGGCCGCTGAGGGCGTCGAGCAGGGCGACGGTCTGGCCGTCGGTGAGCGAGGCCACGAAGTCGATCACCGCGCGCCCCCTGGCCAGCGCGGGCACGCTGACCTCGCGGTCGCCCCCGGCGCCGACGAGGGTGTGCGGGTGCTCCTTGGCCAGCGAGCTGTACTCGGCGTGCGCGAGCTCGACCAGGTCGTAGAGCCTGCGCGGGAGCCGGTCGGCCTCGTACGGGTCGGCCAGCCACTCGTCGAGCGCCTCCACCAGCGAGGTCAGCAGCCGCGCCTGGCCGCGCTGGTGCAGGGCGAGGTCGGGGCGCAGCAGCACGAACCGGCGGTGCACGAACTTGAGCACCTGCACCTCGTGCCACTGCTCGCAGGCCAGCAGCACGTGCCCGGAGCGCGTCGGCGGGTCGGCGAGCACGTGCACGCCCGCGACCAGCCGCCGGGTCCACCCGGTGGAGAACGCGCCGAACGCCTGCTCGGCGGCGACCGAGCCGTCGAACGGGACGGCGAGCAGGGCGTCGACCAGGTTCTCCCGGACCCGGGTGACGGCGGCGGCGAAGGCGTCGTCGTCGACCATCCAGGCGTCGCGCAGGTGCAGGCGGCGGCGCAGCGCCTCCAGCGAGCGGCCGGGGCGGCGGCGGTCGGCGGCCAGCTCGGTGTCCGAGAGCCGGGCGAACTCCGCGCGCCCGCGCTCCCACTGGCTCAGCTCCGCCGAGACCGGCGCGTGCTGGAGGACCCCGATGCGGTGGAAGTCCTCCAGGTCGTGGATGGCGTAGGCGATGTCGTCGGCGTTGTCCATCACCGAGGACTCGACGGTCTGCTGCCAGTCGGCGATCTTCCCGGCGAACGGCGCCCGGCAGTCGAGCAGGTCGTCCAGCTCGGTGACGTAGGCGGAGAACTTCGCCGAGCCGGTGCCCGGCGCCTCCGGCGGCTCGGCGGCCCCGCGCGGCGGGTCGGCCATCGCCCTGGGGTGCGGGTCCGGGTGGGTCAGCCGGGTCCACGGGTACTTGAGCACCGCGGCGCGCACCGCGGCGGTCAGGTCCAGCCCGGCGGCGTTCGGGCCGCGGGTGTCGGTCGTGGTCACGATCCGGAAGCTCTGCGCGTTGCCCTCGAAGCCGTCGGGCAGGCCGAAGCGGTGCCGGGCCAGCCGGTCGAGCACCTGCTCGCCGAGGTGGCCGAACGGCGGGTGGCCGAGGTCGTGGGCCACCGCGGCGGCCTCGACCACGTCCGGGTCGCAGCCGCCGAGGTCCTCCAGCAGCGGCGCGAGGTCGGGGTCGGCCCCGATGCGCTCGGCGATCGCCCGCGCCACCTGGGCGACCTTGAGGCTGTGGGTGAGCCGGTTGTGCAGCAGCCCCGACCCGCCCGCCGTCACCACCTGCGTCACCCCGCCCAGGCGGGCGAAGAACGGCGAGGCGACCAGCCGGTCCCGGTCGCCGCGGAACGGCGTGGCGGCCAGGTCGCCCGGGGCGGTCCCGGGGTCGCGGCGCCCGGCGCGGTCGTGTTCGGACATGCCGGTGAGCCTATTCGGCCCCCGGCCACCTGGACCGGCGTGGTGGAATCTCGCCGTGGCGGTGGACGTGGTCATCGCGGGCAGCGGCCCGGCCGGGTGGGCGCTGGCCCGCGCCTGCGCCCGGCGCGGCCTGGCGACGACGCTGGTGGCCCCGCACCCGGACGTGCCCTGGCTGCCGACCTACGGCCTGTGGGCCGACCAGGCCGTCGACCTGCCGGTCCCCCCGCTGGTGGTGACCGGGGTGCGGGCAGGCGGGCGGCCGGTCGACCGCGCGTACGCCGTCCTCGACAACGCCGCGACCGTCGCCGCGTACGCCCGGGGCCGCACGCCGGTGGTGCGGGACAAGGCCGTGGGCGTGACGAGCACGGCCCGGGGCTCGGTGGTCCACCTCGACTCCGGGGGCGAGATCGAGGGCGCGGTCGTCATCGACGCGACCGGGCACGGCCGCAAGCTGACCGGTGGCAGGCCGACGGGGCCGCGGGCCGAGCAGTCCGCCGTCGGCGTCGTGCTGCCCGCCGAGCTGGCCGCCCCGCTCGTGCCCCCGGGCACGGCGGTGTTCATGGACGACTGGGACACCGCCGACGGCCTGGCGACGTTCCTCTACGCCGTCCCCCTGCCCGGTGGGCGCACGCTGGTGGAGGAGACGTCCCTGGCCGCGCGGCCCGGGGTCCCCGCCGACGTGCTGCGTGCCCGGCTGGCGCGGCGGCTGGCCGCAGCCGGGATCACCGCGCCCGACGACGCCCGGACCGAGCGCGTGCGCTTCCCCCTGGACCTGCCGGTGCGGACCGGGACGGGACCGGTCGCGTTCGGCTCGGCGGCGGCGATGGTCCACCCGGCCACCGGCTACAGCGTCGGCGACGCGCTGGTCACCGCGCCCGCCGTGGCCGAGGCCATCGCGCGGGCGCTGCCCGGTGGCCCGCTCGCCGCCGCGGCCGCCGCGCGGGCGGCGATCTGGCCGCGCAGCGCCCGGGTGGTGCACGCGCTGCGCAGGCACGGGCTGCGCGCGCTGCTGGCGATGCCCGCCGAGCGCGTGCCCGAGTTCTTCGCCGGGTTCTTCGACCAGCCCGCCGCCCGGCAGCGGGCGTTCCTCACCGGCCGCGCCGACCTGGCGGGCACCGCCGCGGCGATGGGCGCGATCTTCGCCGCGGCCCCGTGGCCGATCCGCAGGCGGCTGGTCGCGCTTCGCTGAACCCGCGGCGGGGCGTGGGACAAAGCTCCGTGAACAGCTGGTGACGAAACCACCGGAACCCGCGGCTCGGGGGCACACTGTCGGCCGTGACCGTGGTGCCGGACGTCAGCTTCGCGTTCCAGCCATTGCTCAGCACCCGCACCGGCGAGACCGTGGCGGTGGAGGCCCTGGCCCGCCCCGCGGACGGCACGATCTACGACCTGCTGCGCCAGGCCGGGAAGGCGGGCAGGCTCACCGAGACCGACATCTCGCTGGCCAGCGGCGCCCTGCTGGCCGCGGCCGGGCACAGCGGCGCGCTGCCGGTGCACGTCAACGTCCTGGCCGCCACCGCGACCCGCGCCGACGAGCTGATCCGCTTCCTGCGCCCCGCGCTGGCCCGCTGCGGACGGCACCCGCACGACGTGGTCCTGGAGATCACCCCGCCGTTCAGCCGCGTGCACCGCGCCGCCCTCGTGCGCGGCGTGACCACCCTGCGCGAGCAGGGCTTCCGCATCGCCTTCGACTCCCTCGGCGACGGCGACCTCCCGCTCACCCTGCTCACCGACCTGCGCCCGGACCTGCTCAAGGTCGACGCCCAGCTCATCGGCGGCCTGCCCGACGACGAGGCGTGCCTTGCGGTGGTGGAGCTGCTGGCCCAGTTCTGCGCCCGGGTCGACGCGCGCCTGGCCGCGGTCGGGGTGGACAACGAGGACCAGCTGCTGTGCCTCAACCGGGCGGGCGTGCGGCTGGCGCAGGGCAACCTGCTGGCCACCCCCAGCCGGGAGGGCGTCCCCGCCCAGCTCCCCCGCCCGGTGGCCGAGATCATCGAACTGCACGCGACGACGACCGCGGAGGGCACCGGCGTCCCGATGGTCGCCGACTTCCTGCGCCCGGCGTCCACCCTGCCCGCCGACGCCCCCGCCGAGGCAGCCCGCGAACGCTTCGCCGACGACCCGACGGTGAACGGGATCGTGCTGGTGGACCCGGACGGCAAACCGGTGTCGACGGTGACCCGCAGCCGCTTCCTGCTCGCCGTCACCGGGCTCTACGGACACGCCCTCAACGCCAAGCGGCCCGCCGCCCGCCACGGCGAGCCGTCCCGAGTCATCGGCATCGACGCGACCGGGCTGCAACTGCTGGAAGCGGTGGACGACGCGGAATGGGACCGCTCTGGGGAAGACATCGTCGTTGTGGACGCTGGTGGGGTGTGCCAGGGGGTCGTACGGCTGGGAGAGGTTGTCCGCGCGGTGGCGGCGGCTCGGATTGAGCAGGCGGCTGCTTTGAATCCGCTGACGCGGCTGCCGGGGAGCGACGTGATCGACCGGGAGATCGACCGGCGCATCCGGCGCGGGGAGATGTTCGTGGCGGCTTGGCTGGATGTGGACTCGTTCAAGGCGGTGAACGACTCCGTGGGGTTCGCGGCTGGGGACGACTTGATCCGGGCTATCGGGCGGGAGTTGGTGCGAGCTCAGGCGGAGTTGGGTGGGGTGCGGGTGGGGCATGTGGGTGGGGATGACTTCTTGGTGGTTGCTGAGGTGGATGAGATCGCTGCTGTGGTGGGGCGGGTGGTGGATCGGGCTTGGGTGGTGGAGGGGGTGCGGGTGAGCGTGTCGTTGGCTTCGGTGGTGTGCGGGGTGGGGTCGGTGGGGTCTTATCGGGAGGTGTCGCGGGTGTTGGCTGGGGTGAAGCGGCGGGCTAAGGCGGTGGAGGGGTCTAGTTGGGTGGTGGGTCGGGTGGGGAGTTCTCGTGTGGAGGTGTTGCGGGGGGCTTCGGGGCGAGTGTCGTCTGTGGTTGGGTGACGCTGCTTGGGGGATGCTGGTTGGGGGCGCGGATTGCCCGGCTTCGTGGGCGCGGGGTTGCGCGCTTTGGGTGGTGGTTGCGCGGCTTGCGTGGGTGGTCCGATGCGGTGAACTCGCATTCGCGGGGACCCCTAAGCGAAACGCCGCTTGGGCGTGAAGGCGGTGAAGGCGGGCGGAGCCCGTTCACGCCCTCGCGAGTTTAGCGGCGTTTCGCTCCCCGCGAATGCGAGTCCACCCCATCGGACAGGCTTGGTGGGGCGGGTTGCCTTGGTTTGGTGGTTGCGCTGCTACTTCTTTCCCTCTTCCCGCATCCTTCCTCCCGCATCCCACCTCCCTCTTGGCAGCATCCCACTTCCCGCTTCGTCCCCGCTTCCCGCCTTCATCCCCGCTTCCCGCTTCATCCCCCACTTCCCGCTTCGTCCCCGCTTCCCGCCTTCATCCCCGCTTCCCGCTTCGTCTCCCGCTTCCGCTTTCCTTCCCCGCATCCTTCTCCCCCTTCCGCCTCCCGCATCCCACTTCCCCTCCCCCACTTCCTGTCTCCCCTCCCCCACTCATGCCTCTCCTCGCTCCCGCTTCCCTCCCTGGTCCCCGCTTCCTTACCCGGCTTCCCTTCTCTCGCGTCCTTCCCCGCGCCCCTCTTCCCGCTTCCCGGTTCCCTCCCTGGTCCCGCTTCCCCTCTCTCGCTTCCTCCCCCGCGCCCCTCTCACCGCTTCTCGCTTCCCTGTCCGGTCCCGCCTCCCGCCACCTTCCCCGCTTCCCTCTCCCTGCTTCCTGCTTACCGCCTCTCGCCCCCGCTTCCCGCCTCTCGCTTCCCGATACCCGCCCCTCGCTCCCCTCTCCCCGCCTCTCGCTTCCCGGTCCCGCCTCTCACTTCCTGCCCTCGCTCCCCCTCCCCCTCCCCTCCCCCGCTCCCCCTCACTCCACGGTGACGCTCTTCGCCAGGTTTCGTGGTTTGTCGATGTCTCGGCCCAGGGATTTGGCTGTGTGGTAGGCGAGGAGTTGGAGGGGGATGGTCAGGGCGATGGGGTCCAAGGCTGGTTCGCCTGGGGGGACTTGGATGATGGCGTCGGCGGCTGTGTCGGGGAGGGTTGTTGTGGTTACGGCGATCACGGGGCCGCCGCGGGAGCGGATTTGTTCTATTGTGGACAGGTTCTTGGCCACCAGGTCATCGTTGGGGATGAGGATGATGGTGGGCATCGATTGGTCGATCAAGGCGATGGGGCCGTGTTTGAGTTCGGCGGATTGGTAGGCCTCGGCGTGGATGTAGGAGACCTCCTTGAGCTTCTGGGCGCCTTCGCGGGCGGCGGGCCAGGCGGAGACGCGGCCTAGGAAGAACATGTTCCTGGCCGTGGCGTAGCGGGCGGCGATGGCGGCGATCTCGGGTTCGGCGGCCAGCACGGCCTCGATGCGGGCCGGGAGGGCCTGCAGGCCCTCGACGATGCGGGCGCCCGCGGCGGCGGAGAGGTCGCGGACGCGGCCGAGGAGGAGGGCCAGCATGGCGAAGGAGACGCCCATCGTGGTCACGGCCTTGGTCGAGGCCACCGAGATCTCCGGGCCAGCATGCAGGAAGACGCCGCTGCCGCACTCGCGGGCGATGGCGCTGCCCACCACGTTGACCGCGCCCATCACCCGGCCGCCCTTGCGGCGCAGCTCCTGGACGGCGGCGAGGGTGTCGAGGGTTTCGCCGGACTGGCTCACCGCGACGTACAGGGTGTCCGGGTCGACCACGGGGTTGCGGTAGCGGAACTCCGAGGCGGGTTCGGCGTCGGCCGGGATGCGGGCCAGGGACTCGACCAGGTTCGCGCCGATCTGGCCCGCGTAGTAGGCCGAGCCGCAGCCGAGGAACTTCACCCGGCGGATCGAGCGCAGGGTGATCGGGTCCAGCTCCAGGCCGCCGAGGTGGGCGGTGGCGAAGCGGGTGTCGAGGCGGCCGCGCAGGGCGCGGCGGACGGCCTCGGGCTGCTCGGCCATCTCCTTGCTCATGAAGTCCGGGTAGCCGTCGAGGCCGTACGAGCCCGCCTCCACGTCGACGGTCGTCGGCGTGCGGGTCGTCGTCTGGGAGTCCAGCGTGCTGGTGCGGTACTCGGCCGCCTTGACGGTCGCAACCTCGCCGTCGTCGAGGAACACCACCCGCTGCGTGTGGTGGACGAGGGCGGCCACGTCCGAGGCGACGAACATCTCCCCGTCGCCGACGCCGAGGACGATCGGGCTGCCGTTGCGGGCCACCACCAGCTCGTCCGGCCGGGTGCGGTCGAGGACCACCAGGCCGTAGGTGCCCTCGACGTGCCGCAGCGCGGCGCGGACGGCGTCCTCCAGCGGCCCGGCGTCCACGGCCGCCGCGATCAGGTGGGCCAGCGCCTCGGTGTCGGTGTCGGAGGCCAGCGCCACGCCCTCGGCGGTGAGCCGGGCGCGCAGCTGCTCGGCGTTCTCGATGATCCCGTTGTGCACCACCGCGATCCGGCCCGATGCGTCCAGGTGCGGGTGGGCGTTGCGGTCGGTCGGCTCACCGTGGGTGGCCCAGCGGGTGTGGCCGATGCCGGTGGTGGCCGTGCCGGGCAGGTCCAGCTTGGCGCGCAGGTCGCGGACGCGGCCCGCCACCTTCGTCACCGCCAGCTTCCCGCGCCGGGGCACGGCGATCCCGGCCGAGTCGTACCCGCGGTACTCCAGCCGGTGCAGCCCCTCGACCAGCACCGGCGCCGCCGGCCTGCTCCCCACGTATCCCACGATCCCGCACACCGGCGGCTCCTCTACCCGTAGACGATCCGGCGAAGCTGCCGCTCCGACAGCGGACCGGCCGCGAACGGCCGCTCGGCCACCTCGGCGGCGATCGCGGTCCAGATCTCGGCGTTGCGGCGCTGCCTGCTGCGCAGCTCGGCGTGGCGGCGGCGGACGAACTCCTCGACGGTCTCGTCGTAGTACGCCACCACGTCGGCGACCACCCGGGCGGCCACGGCGGGCGGCAGACCGGTGCTCTGGGCCACGTGCCGGACTAGCGGGTCGGTCACAGAGCCGACCCTGTCACCTGCGGACGGGGTTCAGCAACTTTCCTGCCCGAATTCGGGCAAGGACTGCCGCAAGGCGCGGAACTCGGCCGCGAGCGCGGGCAGCTGGTAGTGGGCGTTGAGGCCGCTGGGGTTGGGCAGGACCCACACGGCGGCCGGGCCGACCCGCTCGTCGCGCCGCCCGACCCGCGCGTCCGGGATGCCGAAGGCCACCCGGTAGGCCGTCACGCCCACGACCGCGACGACCTTCGGCTCGTACTGCTCGACCAGGGCGCGCAGCCGCTCCCCGCCCGCCACCAGCTCAGCGCGCGTCAGCTCGTCGGCGCGCGCGGTCGCGCGGGCCACCAGGTTCGTCACGCCCAGGCCGAAGCCGGGCAGCAGGTGCTGCTCGGCCGGGCCCAGCAGCCGGGGGGTGAACCCGGAGCGGTGCAGCGCGGGCCAGAACCGGTTGCCCGGCCGCGCGAAGTGGCAGCCGGTCGCCGCCGAGTACAAGCCCGGGTTGATGCCGCAGAACAGCACCGCGAGCCCGGGCGCGACGACGTCCGGGACGGTCCGGTCGCGGGCGGCGGCCAGGTCGGCTCGGGTGGGACGGGGCACGTCGACCATGCCACCACCGAAGTCGATCACCACGCCACCGCTGCGGTGCTAGACGGTGAAGCCGAGGGCGCGCAGCTGCTCGCGGCCGTCCTCGGTGATCTTCTCCGGGCCCCACGGCGGCATCCACACCCAGTTGATGCGGAAGTCCGAGACGATCCCGCCGCCCGCGCCGCCGGTCAGGGCCGCGCGCGTCTGGTCCTCGATGACGTCGGTCAGCGGGCAGGCCGCCGAGGTGAGCGTCATGTCGATGGTGGCGGTGTTGTCGTCGTCCACGCGGATGTCGTAGACCAGCCCGAGGTCGACGACGTTGATGCCCAGCTCGGGGTCCACCACGTCGCGCATGGCCTCCTCGACGTCGTCGAGGCTGGCCTTGTCGGCGCGCGGGGCGATCTCGGGCATGCCCGCCGCGCCGCGCTCCACGGTCTCGTCCGTCACGCTCGTCCTCCGGTCTTGGCCAGCGCGTCCTTGAAAGCCATCCAACCAAGCAGCGCGCACTTCACCCGCGCGGGGTACTTGGCGACACCCGCGAACGCGATGCCGTCCTCCAGCACGTCCTCGTCCGGCTCCACCTGGCCGCGGCCCTGCATCAGCTCGACGAAGGCGTCCATCGTGGACAGCGCCGCCGCCACCGGGCGGCCCACCACCAGGTCGGTCAGCACCGAGGTCGACGCCTGGCTGATCGAGCAGCCCTGCCCCTCGTAGGAGACGTCGGCGACCTCGTCCCCGGCGAGCTTGACCCGCAGCGTCACCTCGTCCCCGCAGGTCGGGTTGATCTGGAAGGACTCGGCGTCGAACGGCTCGCGCAGGCCGCGCCCGTGCGGGTTCTTGTAGTGGTCCAGGATGATCTCCTGGTACATCTGCTGCAGCTGCATCACGCCACCCCGAAGAAGCGCTGGGCCGCCCGCACGCCGTCGAGCAGCGCGGCGACGTCGTCGAGGTCGTTGTAGAGGTAGAAGCTCGCCCGCACGCTGGCGGGCACCCCGAGGCGCCGGTGCAGCGGCCAGGCGCAGTGGTGCCCGACCCGGACCGCGACGCCCGCGTCGTCGAGCACCTGGCCCGCGTCGTGCGGGTGGATGCCGTCGACCACGAACGACACCGCGCCGCCGCGGTCGGCCACCTCGCCTGCGCCGTCCAGCGCCGGGCCGAGCACCCGCACGCCCGGGATCTCGGCCAGCCCGGCCAGCGCGGCCACGGTCAGCGCGTGCTCGTGCTCGGCCACCCGCGCCATGCCCACCGCGTTGAGGTAGTCCACCGCCGCGCCCAGCCCGACGGCCTGCGAGGTCATCGGCACGCCCGCCTCGAACCGCTGCGGCGGCGGGGCGAAGGTGGACCGGGCCATCTCGACCATCTCGATCATCGACCCGCCGGTCAGGAACGGCGGCATCGCGCCGAGCAGCTCGCGGCGGCCGTAGAGCACGCCGATGCCGGACGGGCCGAGCATCTTGTGCCCGGAGAAGACCGCGAAGTCCACCCCGAGCGCGGCGAAGTCGACCGGCGCGTGCGGCACCGACTGGCAGGCGTCGAGCACCGTCAGCGCGCCGACGGCCTGGGCCTTGGCCACCAGGGCCGCGACCGGGTTGACCGTGCCGAGCACGTTGGACTGGTGGGTGAACGCCACCAGCCGCGTGCGCTCGGTGATCAGCTCGTCCAGGGCCGACAGGTCCAGCCTGCCCCCGTCGGTGACGCCGAACCAGCGCAGGGTCGCCCCGGTGCGCTGGGCCAGCTGCTGCCACGGCACGAGGTTGGCGTGGTGCTCCATCTCGGTGACCACGATCTCGTCGCCGGGGCCGAGCACGAACCGCGCCGACTCCGGGCCCGCGGTCGCGGCGTTGCCCATGGCGTAGGCCACCAGGTTGATGCCCTCGGTCGCGTTCTTGGTGAACACCACCTCGTCGGCGGTGACGCCGATGAACGCCGCGATCCGCGCGCGGGCGGACTCGTAGGCGTCGGTCGCCTCCTCGGCGAGCTGGTGCGCGCCGCGGTGCACCGCGGCGTTGTGCTGCTCCAGGAACGCGCGCTCGGCGTCGAGCACCTGGCGCGGGCGCTGGGAGGTGGCCCCGGAGTCCAGGTACACCAGCCGCTTGCCGTCGCGGACGGTGCGCCCCAGGATCGGGAAGTCCGCGCGCAGCGCGGCCACGTCCAGGGGTGCGGTCACCGCGGTCATCGCCACCTCCTCATCACTCTCATCACTGCCTGGTGGTGCAACGTCAGGACGCGCTCGCGGCTTCCTGCTTGCCGGTGTACTTCACGTAGCCCTCGGCCTCCAGCTGCTCGGCCAGCTCCGAGCCGCCGGACTCGACGATGCGCCCGCCAGCGAAGACGTGCACGAAGTCCGGGGTGATGTGGCGCAGGATCCGGGTGTAGTGGGTGATCAGCAGCACGCCGGACTCCCCGGAGGCGCGGAAGCGGTTCACCCCGTCGGAGACCACGCGCAGGGCGTCGACGTCGAGGCCGGAGTCGGTCTCGTCCAGGATGGCGATCTTCGGCTGGAGCAGCGCCAGCTGCAGGATCTCGTGGCGCTTCTTCTCCCCGCCGGAGAAGCCCTCGTTGACGCTGCGCTCGGCGAAGGACGGGTCGATCTCCAGCTCGCCCATCGCCGCCTTGACCTCCTTGACCCAGGTCCGCAGCTTGGGCGCCTCGCCGCGCACGGCGGTGGCCGCGGTGCGCAGGAAGTTCGACATCGACACCCCCGGCACCTCGACCGGGTACTGCATGGCCAGGAACAGGCCCGCGCGGGCCCGCTCGTCCACGCTCATCTCCAGCACGTCGTCCCCGTCGAGGGTGACCGAGCCGGAGGTGACCTCGTACTTCGGGTGCCCGGCGACGGCGTAGCTCAGCGTCGACTTGCCCGACCCGTTGGGGCCCATGATCGCGTGCGTCTCGCCCGCCTTCACGGTCAGGTCGACGCCCTTGAGGATCTCCTTGGGCCCTTCCTCGGTGGCGACCGAGACGTGCAGGTCCTTGATTTCCAGGGTGGCCATTGCGGCTTCTACTCCAAAGTCAGTTCTTCGTGGTGGTGACGTCGACGTGCACCTCGCCCGCGACCACGGTCACGGGGTAGACGTCGACGGGTTCGGTCGCGGGCGGCGCGGACGGCCTGCCGGTGCGCAGGTCGAAGCACGACCCGTGCAGCCAGCACTCGATGCCCTTGCGGGTCACCTCGCCCTCCGACAGCGCCAGCTCGGCGTGCGAGCACTCGTCGCGCAGGGCGTGCACCTCGTCGCCCTGGCGCACCAGCACCACGGCCACGTCGTCGACCTCGACGGCCAGCGGCTTGCCGTCGTCGAGGTCGGCCATCGCGCACACGCGGGTCATACCCCGACGACCGCCAGCTCGGCCTCGATCGCGGCCTCCAGGCGCTCGCGCACCTGCGGGACGTCGATCTTCATCAGCAGCTCGTGGAAGAACCCGCGCACCACCAGCCTGCGGGCCTGGTCCTCGGGGATGCCGCGCGCCTGCAGGTAGAACAGCTGCTCGTCGTCGAAGCGGCCGGTCGCCGATGCGTGGCCCGCCCCGGCGATCTCGCCGGTCTCGATCTCCAGGTTCGGCACCGAGTCGGCGCGGGCGCCGTCGGTGAGCACCAGGTTGCGGTTGAGCTCGTAGGTCTGGGTGCCCTCGGCCGCCGCGCGGATCAGCACGTCGCCGATCCAGACGGTGTGGGCGCCGTCGCCCTGCAGCGCGCCCTTGTAGACCACGTTGGACGTGCAGTTGGGCACGGCGTGGTCGACGAAGGTCCGGTGCTCCAGGTGCTGGCCCGCGTCGGCGAAGTACAGCCCGGACATGTCCACCTCGCCGCCGGGCCCGGCGAACGCGGCCGTCGGCGAGACCCGCACGAGGTCGCCGCCGAGGGTGACCACGATGTGCTTGAGCAGCGCGTCGCGGCCCAGCGATGCGTGGTGCGCCGAGACGTGCACCGCGTCGTCGGCCCAGTCCTGGATGGACACCACGGTCAGCTTCGCGCCGTCGGCGAGCACGAACTCCACGTTGTCGGCGTAGACGCCGGAGCCGCGGTGGTCGAGCACCACGACGCCCTCGGCGAACAGCTCCGCGCGCACCTGGATGTGCCCGTAGGCGACCTGGCCCGCGCCGGGGCCGGTCACGGTGACCGTGGTCGGCTCCGAGGCCCGGGTCTCCCCGGGCACGGTGACCACGGTGGCCGCGGTGAAGCTGGAGTACGCCTGCGCGGCGATCCGGTCGGCGGGCACGCCCGCCGCGCCGAGCCGGGCGTCGTCGCGGCCGACGGTCTCCACCCGGACCTCGGGGGCGGCGGCCACCTCGACGCCCGCCGACCCGGTGGCCGCGGCGCCGGTGTGCAGGCCCGCGAGCCGCTTCATCGGCGTGAAGCGCCAGATCTCCTCGCGGCCGGAGGGGGTCTCGAACGCCTCGACGTCGTAGGAGGTGAACCAGTCGGCCCGCGACGACTCGGGCGCGACCGGCTTGTCGACAGAGACGGTCATTTAGCCGACCGCTCCTTCCATCTGCAGCTCGATCAGTCGGTTCAGTTCCAGCGCGTACTCCATCGGCAGCTCGCGCGCGATGGGCTCGACGAACCCGCGCACGACCATCGCCATGGCCTCGTCCTCGGTCAGGCCGCGCGACATCAGGTAGAACAGCTGGTCGTCGCTGACCTTGGAGACCGTGGCCTCGTGCCCCATCTGCACGTCGTCCTCGCGGATGTCGACGTAGGGGTAGGTGTCCGAGCGGCTGATCTGGTCGACCAGCAGCGCGTCGCACTTGACCGTGGACTTGGAGTTGTGGGCGCGCTTGTTGACCTGGACCAGGCCGCGGTAGGAGGTGCGGCCGCCGCCGCGGGCCACCGACTTCGACACGATGGTCGAGGAGGTGTGCGGGGCCATGTGGACCATCTTCGCGCCCGCGTCCTGGTGCTGGCCCTCGCCCGCGAAGGCGATCGAGAGGACCTCGCCCTTGGCGTGCTCGCCCATCAGGTACACGGCCGGGTACTTCATGGTCACCTTGGAGCCGATGTTGCCGTCGACCCACTCCATCGTCGCGCCCTCTTCGGCCTTGGCGCGCTTGGTGACCAGGTTGTAGACGTTGTTCGACCAGTTCTGGATGGTCGTGTAGCGGCAGCGGCCGCCCTTCTTGACGATGATCTCCACCACGGCCGAGTGCAGCGAGTCCGACGAGTAGATCGGCGCGGTGCAGCCCTCGACGTAGTGCACGTACGCGCCCTCGTCGACGATGATCAGCGTCCGCTCGAACTGGCCCATGTTCTCGGTGTTGATCCGGAAGTAGGCCTGCAGCGGGATCTCCACGTGCACGCCCGGCGGCACGTAGATGAACGACCCGCCGGACCAGACGGCGCCGTTGAGCGCGGAGAACTTGTTGTCGCCGTGCGGGATCACCGAGCCGAAGTACTCCTGGAACAGCTCGGGGTGCTCGCGCAGGCCGGTGTCGGTGTCGAGGAAGATGACGCCCTGGCGCTCCAGCTCCTCGTTGATCTTGTGGTAGACGACCTCGGACTCGTACTGCGCGGCGACGCCTGCGACCAGGCGGGCCTTCTCCGCCTCCGGGATGCCCAGCTTGTCGTAGGTGTTCTTGATGTCCTCGGGCAGGTCCTCCCAGGACTGGGCCTGCTTCTCCGTGGAGCGCACGAAGTACTTGATGTTGTCGAAGTCGATGCCCGAGAGGTCGGCCCCCCAGGACGGCATCGGCTTGCGATCGAAGAGGCGCAGCGCCTTGAGCCGGGACTCCAGCATCCACTCCGGCTCGGACTTCTTCGCGGAGATGTCCCGCACGACGGCCTCGGAAAGGCCGCGCTGCGCACTCGCCCCCGCGGTGTCGGCATCGGCCCAGCCGTACTCGTAGCGCCCGAGCGTGGCAAGGGTCTCTTCCTGCGAAAGCGGCGTGGTGGTGCGCTGCTCGGCAGCGGCAGTCATTCGGACTTCCCTCCATCCGGAACCGGTGGTGCGGTGTCTAGCGATGGGGCGGCCGTCCCCGCGGCGGGCTCGCGCCCAGCCGCCTTGGCGGGCGGCAGCGGGACGTGGGTCGTGCAGACCGCGTCCCCGTTGGCGATGGTCGCCAGGCGCTGCACGTGGGTGCCCAGCAGCGCTGCGAACGCCGCCGTCTCCACCTCGCACAGCTCGGGGAACTCGGCGGCGACGTGCGCCACGGGGCAGTGGTGCTGGCACAGCTGCTCCCCGGCGCCGACGCTGCGGGTCGAGGCAGCGTAGCCCTCCCTGGTCAGCGCCGTGGCCAGGGCCTCGGCCCGGGCCGCGGGATCGGCTTCCCCGGTCACCGCGGCGCGGTGGCGGTCGACCAGCGTCGCCACCCGCCGCTCGGCGAAGGCCCGCACCGCCGCCTCCCCGCCGTTCTCGGCGAGGAAGCGCAGCGCGGCGATGGCCAGGTCGTCGTAGGCGTGGCCGAAGCGGGCCCGGCCCGCCTCGGTGAGCAGGAAGAGCTTGGCCGGGCGTCCGCGGCCGCGGTCGCCGCGGCGGGGGGCGTCGCGGGTGGCGGCCTCCCCCTCGGCGACCAGCGCGTCCAGGTGCCTGCGGACGGCGGTCGGGCTCAGCCCCAGCGCCTCGGCGATCGCCGCCGCCGTGATCGGGCCCTGCTCCAGCAGCAGGCGGGCGACACTCTGCCGAGTGCGCCCGTCGTGCTGCCCCGGACCCCCGTCAGGGGTCCGCGGAGCGGGAGCCGTCTTTTTCACAACACAAGTGTGTCGTATTTCGTCGGCGGCGGCAAAGGCGGGGTGAGCGGAGTCACCGGAGAACGCACGAACGGGTCTATCCAAGTCCCCCGATACTCTCACGCCGTGGTGGCGGGAGACACGGATCGGCGCGGAGCAGCGGCTCCGGCCACGGGACTGAACAGCGCGGAGCGCAAGCAGCTCGACGTGATCCGCCGGTTCGGCACCGTCGGCGCGCTGCTGCTGCTGCTCGGCTCGCTGGGGGCGGGCGCGGCCCCGGTGTTCAACCCCGTCCTGCGGCTGCCGGTGCTCAGCCTGTTCAGCCGCATGACCACGGTGTCGATCGCCGTGGGCTTCACCGGCGTGTTCATGCTCGTCCTGGCCTGGCTGGCGCTCGGTCGGCTGTCGCGGCCCTCCCGCGAGCGGGTGGTGTCGCTGCCGCAGATGGCGCGCACCCTGGTCATGTGGATCACACCGCTGGTGTTCGCGGTGCCCAGCTTCAGCCGCGACGTCTACAGCTACCTGGCGCAGAGCGAGATCGCCGCGCTGGGCATGGACCCCTACACCCAGGGGCCCGCCCAGGCCCTCGGCGTGGACCACCCGCTGACCAAGGGCGTGCCGACGGTGTGGCGGGAGACCCCGTCGCCGTACGGGCCGCTGTTCCTCTCCGCAGGCCGGATCGTCAACTGGCTCACCGGCGGGCACGTGGTGTGGGGCGTGGCCATGCACCGGCTGCTGGCCCTGATCGGCCTGGCGATGATCATCTGGGCGCTGCCCCGGCTGGCCCGCCGCTTCGGCGTGCACCCGGTCAGCGCGCTGTGGCTGGGCGCTGCCAACCCGCTGGTGCTGTTCCACCTGGTCGTCGGCGTGCACAACGAGTCGCTGGCGATCGGGCTCATGCTGGTCGGCTTCGAGCTGGCGCTGGCCAGGATGCCGTGGGTCGGCCCGGACGGGCCGTTCCCGCCGCTGCAGCCCGGCGAGCTGATGGGCTACGCCGTCGGCGCCGCGGTGATCACCCTGGGCGCGGCGGTGAAGATCCCGGCCGCGCTGGCGCTGGGCTTCCTCGGGGTGATGATCGCCCGCAGGCTCGGCGGCAAGTGGCGGCACCTGTTCGCCGCCGCGGGCGGGCTGTTCGTGGTGTTCGCCGTGGTGCTGACCGCGGCGTCGCTGGGCAGCGGCCTGGGCTACGGCTGGGTGGCGACGCTGAACACCGCGGCCACCATCAAGAGCTGGCTGGCCCCGATGACCGCGCTCGGGTTCGCCGCTGGCGGGCTGGGCATCCTCATCGGCCTCGGCAACCACATGGACGCGGCGATCACCGTCAGCCGGGTCGTCGGGTCGGTGATCGGGCCGCTGATCGCGGCCAAGCTGCTCTTCGACAGCTTCCGCTGGAAGCTGCGCCCGCTGACCGGGCTGGGCGTCGCGCTCGGCGCGGTGCTGGTGTTCGGGGCGACCGTGCAGCCGTGGTACCTGCTGTGGGCCGCGGTCCCGCTGGCCGCGGCGGCGGGCGACACCAAGTTCCGGGTGGTGGCGACCGGGATCAGCGTCGTGCTCGCGGTCGTGCTGAACACCACCGGCTCGCCGTTCGACGGGCGGACCTTCCAGCTCCCGTACGCCTACATCGCGGCGATCATCGCCACCGGCCTGGCGGTGCTGCTGGCGCGCAGGCACCTGATTGGCCTGCCCGCGAACCGCGTGACCCCCGGCACCGCTTAGGCTTCCAGCCTGTGAGCGAGTCCGCCGTCGAGGTCTCCGACGTGGTCAAGCGCTTCGGGCCGACGACCGCGGTGGCTGGGGTCGACCTGAGGCTGCCGCGCGGCCAGGTGCTGGCCCTGCTCGGGCCCAACGGCGCGGGCAAGACGACCACCGTGGAGATGTGCGCGGGCTTCCTGCGCCCGGATTCCGGCGTCCTGCGGGTGCTGGGCATGGACCCCCGCGCCCGCGCCCTGCGGCCGCGCGTCGGCGTGATGCCCCAGGGCGGCGGGGCCTACCCGGGGGTGCGGGCGGCGGAGATGCTGCGCCTGGTGGCCGCGTGCGCGCGGCAGCCGCACGACCCGGACTGGCTGCTGGACGTGCTCGGGCTCACCGGGGCGGCGCGGACGCCGTACAAGCGGCTCTCCGGCGGCCAGCAGCAGCGGCTGTCGCTGGCCTGCGCCCTGGTCGGGCGCCCGGAGCTGGTCTTCCTCGACGAGCCGACCGCGGGCCTGGACCCGCAGGCCCGCCGCCTGGTCTGGGACCTGGTCGCGGCCCTGCGCGCCGACGGGGTGAGCGTGCTGCTGACCACCCACCTGATGGACGAGGCCGAGGCGCTGGCCGACCAGGTGGTGATCATCGACGGCGGCCGGGTCGTCGCCGAGGGCACGCCCGCCGCGCTCACCACCGACGGCCAGCTGCTGCGCTTCCGCACCCGCCCCGGCCTGGACCTGACGCTGCTGACGGCCGTGCTGCCCGAGACCTGCGCCGTGGCCGAGCCCTCGCCCGGGGCCTACCTGGTCACCGGCGAGGTCGACCCGCAGGTCGTCTCGGCGGTGACGGCGTGGTGCGCCCAGCAGGGCGTGCTGGCCGAGGAGCTGCGGGTGGGCAGGCGCAGCCTGGAGGACGTCTTCCTGGAGCTGACCGGACGGGAGCTGCGGTCGTGACCTTCCCAGCGGGCACCTTCACCCCGGCCCCCGGCGCGGGCAGGCCGCTGCGGATGCTGTGGGCGCACGCCCGCACCGAGGCCACCCTGACGCTGCGCAACGGCGAGCAGGTGCTGCTGACCCTGCTCATCCCGCTGGCCCTGCTGATCGGGCTGACCCTGGTGCCGGTGATCGAGCTGCCGGAGCCGCGGGTGGCCGCCGTGACGCCGCGGGTGCTGGCGCTGGCGGTGCTGTCCTCGGCGTTCACCGGGCAGGCGATCGCGCTGGGCTTCGACCGCCGCTACGGGGTGCTCAAGCGGCTGGCGGCCACGGCCCTGCCGCGCTGGCTGCTCGTGCTCGGCCGGGTGGTCGCCGGGCTGGTCGTGGTGGCCGTGCAGGCGGTGGTGATCTCGGTGGTGGCCCTGCTCATGGGCTGGTCGCCGTCGGGTCTGCTGTGGATGGTGGCGCTGCTGGCCCTGGGCACGCTGTGCTTCGGCGCGCTGGGCGTGCTGCTGGGCGGGGCGCTGAAGGCCGAGGTCGTGCTGGCGCTGGCCAACGTCGTGTGGTTCGTGCTGCTGCTGGCCGGCGGCATCGTCGTCGCCACCGCCGACCTGCCCGGCGGCATGGCGTCGGTCGTGGCGCTGCTGCCGTCCGCGGCGCTGACCGACGGGCTCACCACGGCCCTCGCAGGCGGCACCCCGCCGCTGTCGGTGTGGCTCACCCTCACCGCGTGGGGCGTCGCCGCGGGCGCGCTGGCGACGCGGACTACCCGGCTGACCTGACGTAGGTGGCGTTGCGGGCGTATTCGGTGAAGCCCAGGCCCCGGTAGAGCGCGAGCGCGCCCGGGTGGGCGGGCGGACTGTCCACGGGGTACACGACCGCGGTGTCCGCGCCGTGGTCGCGCAGGGCGTGCATGGCGGCGAGGCAGACCGCGCGGCCGAGCCCGCGCCCGCGGTGGTCGGGGTGGGTGCCGACCGGTTCGAGCTCCCCGACCCGATTGCGCTCGTCGAGCCAGATAAGGCAATTCGCCGCGTATGCACCGTCCGGGGCGACGGCGACCCAGTCGAGTTCGGGCCGGTAGGGCCAGGTCGCCATGACGTTGCGGTAGCTCTCCTCGGTGACCCGCGAGGGATGCCACACCACCCGGTGCACCGCGACCCGCTGGGTGACATCGGTGCTGGGTTGGACGGTGTAGCCCGGCGGCAGCACGGGTTCGGGCAGGTCGGCGAGGTCCCTGCGGTGGTAAATGTTGGCGGGGTCGTCGGTGCGGGTGTAGCCGTTGCGCTCCAAGGCTTCGGCCAGGCGCGGGTCGGCGGTGGTGACCGTGCGGCGCGCGGCGGTGGCGGTCTCGGCGAACCAGGCGAGGACCTCGTCGGCGAGCGCGGGGTCGGCGGTGGCCAGGGCGAGGTGGCCGGGCAGGTGGACCCACCCCCAGGCGACGACCTCCCCGTCGCGCTCCCAGAGCGCGGTGGGCCACTCCGGCTCGCGGCCGGTGTGCTGGGTGCGCTGCCAGGCCAGGTCGCCGATGTGCCAGTCGCCGGGCCACAGGTGCTGGACCAGCTCCTGCATCCTGCGGAGGTCGGCGGGACCGCGGTAGGGACGGGAAGGCGCCATGCGCCCAGCTTCCCCACCGGCGCAAGCGGATTCAGCCGGACTGCTTGCCCGCGCCCCGCTCGATCTCGCGCACCCGGATGGCCATCTCCAGCAGCGCGGCGCGGCCCGCCTCGGACAGCTCGCCCGCCCGCATGGCGATGGCCCGGACCTGGCTGTCGCGCCAGGCGGCGACCAGGTCGAGCTGCTCATCGATGCGCGCGGACTCCGCGTCGTCGCTGAAGTAGGTGATCGGCACGCCGAAGAACTTCGCCAGGGCGGCCAGGTGCCGGAAGCTCGGGTTGTCCCGGGTGCCCCGCCGCCACGCCGAGACGGCGCTGTGGGTCAGCTCGACGTTCTGCTCGGCGCGGATCGCCGCGGCGATCTCCTCGTTCGTGTACGGCCCGCGCCCAGCCGGGTGCACGGTGGCCACCAGGCGGTTGAGCTTGGCGGCCAGGCTGCCGGTCCCCAGTTCCATGACACCCCTCCCGGTGGCGCTCGACAAGCGTCGAGCACACCCACCGGCAATTGCACCAGTGTTGAAACCCCTGCACAAGAAGTATAGGTTTAGGCGCGAGGGGTGGCGCTACCGCCGGACGGCCCGTTGGGGGGAGCGAACCGTCCGGCGGTAGCTGGAGGAAGGCGATGGGGGAGGCCGCCTTCCGCGACGTAGTGTAGTGCCCCGTGATCGCTGCGTGGAGGCGAATCGCGAACGCGGGCGCACTTTTGTCATCGCCGCGCCAGGTTGGCGGCGACTGAGACGGACGACACGGTACGAACCCACCACCGCAAGCCCGCGGTGGCGCTCGTCCTACGATTCAGCGGTGAGCCTGAAGACCCGCCTTGACACCGTCCGCCCCCTGTCTCGGCGCGCTCAGCGGCTGCTGGCGTGGGCGGTCGTGGTCACCCAGGCGCTCATCGCCGTCACCGGCTCCATCGTGCGGGTCACCGGGTCCGGTCTGGCCTGCACCACCTGGCCGGAGTGCCACCCCGGCAGCATGGTGCCCACCGAGCACCCGGAGTACGCCGACCTCAACCAGTGGATCGAGTTCGGCAACCGGCTGTTCACCGGCGTCGTCGGGCTCATCGCGCTGGCCGCGTTCGCCGCGGCGTACCTGGAGCGCCCGCGCCGCTCGCGCTACCTCAAGCTCGCGCTGATCATGCCCGTCGGCGTGGCCGTGCAGGCCGTGATCGGCGGGATCACGGTCCGCTTCGACCTGCTCTGGTGGACCGTCGCCGTGCACTTCATGGCCTCCGCGGTCATGGTCTGGCTCGCGGTGCTGCTGGCCTACGCCGTCGACGAGCAGGACGGCCCGCCGCGGCCGGTCGGCCCGCCCGCCCTCGGCCGCACCCTGCAGGTGATGTCCGCGGTCTTGGTCGCCCTGCTGGTCGCGGGCACCTTCGTCACCGGCGCGGGCCCGCACGCGGGCGACGCGCAGACGCCGCGGTTCGACGCCCCGGTGGAGACCACGGCGCACATCCACGCCGCGTTCCTCTACCTCTTCCTCGCCCTGCTGGTCGCCGTCGGGCTGATGCTGCGCCAGGCGGGCTCGACCCGGCTCTGGCGGCACTACGGCGTGCTCGTCGCGGTCGTGCTCGCCCAGGGCGCGCTCGGCTTCACCCAGTTCGCCCTCGGCGTGCCGGAGCTGCTGGTCGCCCTCCACGTGCTGGGCGCGATGGCCGTCATCGTGGCCACCGCGGCCCTGTGGAGCGCGGCGCACCCGCGCGAGCGGGTCTAGCCGCGGGCGCGGTCGGCCATCTTCACCCGGTGGGCCGCGCCGATCCGGGTGGCGGCCACCGTCTCCCGGTCCCACTCCTCGCTGGCCTCCAGCCCCTCCACCCCGGCCACCAGGGCCTCGGCGGCGGCCATCGAGGCGACCATCACGTCGCCGAGGGCGCCGTCCGCCCCCACCAGGACCACGCGAACGCCCGCGAGGCCGATGTTCTCGGCCACCGCCCGGGCGGGCTTGCCGTGCGCGCGGACGAACGCGGTGGCAGCCTTCACCGCAGTGGGGCTGGGCTTCGCGGTCTTCTCGGTTTCGGTCGCCATGCCGGGGAGCCTAGGACGTGGGGGCCGGGAACACCGGGCGGGCGTGATCGGTTCCACTCCCAGGAGCGAGAGGAGAACGCGCGTGCCCAAGGCAGTTCAGGTGACGCGGACGGGCGGACCCGAGGTCCTGGCCGTCACCGAGGTCGAAGCCCCCTCCCCCGGCCCGGGTGAGGTCCTGGTCGACGTCGCCGCGGCGGGGGTGAACTACATCGACACCTACCACCGCAGCGGCATCTACCCGCTGCCGCTGCCGTTCGTCATCGGCCTGGAGGGCGCGGGCACCGTGGCCGCGGTCGGCGAGGGCGCCGACGCGCGGGTGGGCGACCGGGTGGCCTGGTCGGGCACCCTGGGCAGCTACGCCAGCCAGGCCGTGGTGCCGGTGTCCGACACCGTGCCCGTCCCGGACGGGGTGAGCGACCAGACCGCGGCCGCGATGATGCTGCAAGGACTGACGGCGCACTACCTGGTCACCTCGACCTACGCCGTGCAGCGCGGTGACACCGTGCTGGTGCACGCCGCGGCAGGCGGGGTCGGCCTGCTGCTGACCCAGCTCGCCACCGCCCGCGGCGCGCGGGTCATCGGCACGGTGTCGACCGAGGAGAAGGCCGAACTGGCCAGGGCCGCGGGCGCGGCCGAGGTGATCCGCTACGACCAGACCGACTTCGCCCCGGTCGTGCGCGAGCTGACCGACGGGGCGGGCGTGGCCGCGGTCTACGACGGCGTGGGCAAGACCACCTTCGACGCCAGCCTGTCGGTCGTCCGCCGCCGCGGCGTCATGGCCCTGTTCGGCCTGGCCAGCGGCCCGGTGCCGCCGGTGGACCCGCAGCGGCTCAACCAGCAGGGCTCGGTGTTCCTCGCCCGGCCCAAGCTCGCCGACCACGTGGCGACCCCGCAGGAGCTGCGCGAGCGCGCGGCCGACCTGTTCGACGCGATCCTCGCGGGCGAGCTGGACGTGCGCGTGGGCGCGACCTACCCGCTCGACGACGCCCGCGCCGCGCACGAGGACCTGCAGGGCAGGCGCACGACCGGCAAGGTCCTGCTCCTGCCCTAGCGTCTACTCAGGACTGGCCGGAGTCGTCGGTCACGGCGACGGCGTCGATCACGAACACCAGCGTCTCGTTGGGGGCGACGCCGTTGCCGCCCTGGCCGTACCCCTTGTCCGGCGGCACGACCAGCAGCCTGCGCGCGCCCTGCTTGATGCCGACCAGGCCCTCGTTCCAGCCGTCGATCACCCGCGCGTTGCCGAGGTTGGCCACCGGGAAGGGCTGCCCGCGGTCCCAGGAGTTGTCCAGCACCTGCCGGTCCGACCAGGTGGTCAGGTGGTAGTGGGCGAGCACGGTGTCGCCCTTCCCCGCCTCCTCGCCGCTGCCCGCCACCAAGTCCTTGATCAGCAACGCGCTCGGCGGCGTGCAGTCGTCCGGCAGCGTGACCTTCGGCTTGCTGTTGGCCGCGCCCTCGACGGTGATGTCGTCGGCGGTGCACTCGCCGCCGGTGGCGAGCTCCGTCGGCTCCGGGACGGGCTGCTCGCCCGTGGTCGCAGGGGTTTGGCCGCAGGCGGTGAGGACCGCGAGCAGGGCGGTGGCCACGGCGGGCCCGAGGATGCGCATGTCAGCGGACTCTAGGTGCTCCCGGTGTGAGGCGCAGGTAAGGGCGGTCGACCCGGTTGCGGTCACTCCGCGTCTCACCCGTTTTGCGCATATGCCAACCCGATCATCGGGCGTAAAGTGACTGGTCGCGCCCGTTCGGATACTGAAAGCAGCGACTGCTGCCCGCTCCAGTGCCGCACGGCCGTCCGCCGAGGAGGTGACCTGCCTTGCCCGCGGACGCCACCGGCCTCCGCACCACCCGGATCCACGAGATCTTCTGGACCAGGACCACCCTGCTGCTCACCACCCTGCTCGTGGTGTCGGGCCTGGCCTTCTGGGCGTCGAGCCCGCTGGACGCGGGCACGCCGAAGAGCCTGCTGACCGCGCTGGCCACCGGAACCCTGGTCTCGGCCGTGGTCGGGTTCGGACAGACGCTGATCACCGCCCGCGCCACACGCGAGGCGATGCTGACCCCGCTGGTGGAGGAGACGCGCAAAGCCCTGCGCGAGCTGTCGGACGAGTACCGGTCGCTGAACCAGGAGTTCTTCCCCACGCACGTGTTCGAGGCCAGCGTGGCCCCCGACCCGGCGTTCAACGCGCTGATGATGCAGGACCTGCGCCGCGCCAAGCAGTACTGGTTCCGCGGCTTCTCCGGCCGCTACGCCGCGGTGCGCCTGCTGGCGGCGCGGTCGGAGTGGGAGGTCAGGGCGGTGGTCGCCGACCCGCGCGAGCGCAGCGCGATCAGCGGCCGGGCGCGCTACCTGGCCCGCCGCGAGGGCGCGGAGACCGATCTGGACAAGATCCGCGACCAGCTGCACGAGGAGATCCGGATCGGACTGGTCGGGCTGTTCCTCGCGCGGTCCCGGTGCACCCGCATCGATGTGACGGTGGTCGCGGACCCGCCGCTGGACCGCGTGGAGATGTTCGACGACAGCGTGTGGATCACCCTCTACAGCGACCCGGCGACCCCATCGCCCTACCCCAGGACGCTGCGGTTCGCCGAGAGCTCGTTCATCCACGGCATGGAGCGCGCCGACTTCGGCAGGCTGCACGCCACCCGCGACGCCCGCAGGCTGGTGATCACCCCGGACACCAGCCGCGCGGAGTTCGCCGCGCAGTTCGCCCGGGTGACCGGGACCGCGCTGACCGACACCGGCTTCGGAGAACTGGAGGCCGCCTTCCACGGCTTCCGCCGGGACTTCTCCGCCAAGGCCGAACTGGAGAGCTGATACCGTTGCTGACCCGCGTCCACGCGCTGCCCGATCTCGCCGACCGGCTGCTGCGCGAGCCCCCCGGCCCGGGCTGGGACACCGTGCACGCCGTGTTCGAGTCCTGGGTGGACGGACGACCGCCGAAGGCGGCCGTGCGCCGCCACCTCGCCGACCTCGACCCGGCGGGCGCCGCGGCGCTGGTGGCCCGGTCCCGGGAGACCACCACCCACTTCGCCTGGTGCCTGCGCGACGAGGCGGACGAGCCGTTCTCCTTCTGGCTGCACGAGTACAAGGCCCAGCGCGACTGGCGGGCCGGGTACGCCGACTCGGTGCACAACCACCGCTACCACTTCTGCACGGTGATCCTCAGCGGCGGCTACCGCCACGAGCGCTTCACCACCCGGCTGGACCCGGTCACCGGGCTGGTGGACGCGGTGACCCTGACCCGGGGCGCGGACTACGCCGTCGGCACGACCGGCTACCTGCTGGCCAGCGAGTTCCACCGCATCCCGACCGCCGTGGACGGCACGATGACGTTCCTGGTCAAGTCGCGGCCGGTGGCCGAGTGGAGCCTGTCCTACGACCCGGTGACCGGACTGGGGCACCGGCACGTGCCGGTGGAGAGCAGGCTCCCGGAGCTGACCCGGCGCATCTGACACGATTTACCATCACCCCACCCGAGCGAACGGGAGGGGTCCATTGTCAGCGCCAGCCTTCGCGCCCACGATCGACCGCGCGACCATCGACGACCTGGAGCGCCGGGTCCGCGCGCTCTGCGAGCGCCACGCCCGCCGCCTGCCGTTCCACGGCTGGCACCACGTCGGCTTCGTCCGCGACAAGGCGGTCGGGTTCGCCGAGGCCAACGGGGCCGACGTGCCGGTCGTGGCCGCCGCGGCCCTGGTGCACGACGTCAACTACCTGGTCCGGCGCAACTCCGCCGCGGCGGCGGGCTCGGGCCTGCGCCTGCGCCTGCTGGCCAGGGCCGGGGTCCGCAGGGCTACCGCGGAGTGGATCGACGCCATCGTCGACGAGGCCGAGATGCGCACCCGCCACCGCGGCATCAGCCGCGAGGCGCAGGCGCTCTCCGACGCGGACACGCTGTTCAAGGCCCTGCCGATCACGCCGGTCGTGCTGGCCCACCGCTACCTGGCCGAGAACGGGGTCACGCTGCGCGAGCTGGCCCACAAGATCGTCGACGAGCAGTCCGGCGCCCACGACGGCGGCTTCTACTTCTACTCCCCCGCCGCGGCGGCCCAGTACTCGGAGTGGGCGGCGGCCAACCTGCACCTGTGGCGCTGCATCCGCGACTCGCTGGACGACCCGGCGGTCGAGCGCCTGCTGGCCGAGGTGGGGTCACCCGCGGCGAGCTAGAACGGCCACCCCATGACCGGCAGGCCGAGGGCGGAGTCGACGGCCAGGGCGAGGAACACCAGGGTCAGGTAGCTGTTCGACAGGTGGAACAGCTTCATCGGGTTGGCGGGCTCGTCGCGCTTGACGGCGGTGTGCAGGCGGTGGGCGTAGACCAGGAACCACGCGCCAGCCAGGAGCGCGAAGGCCAGGTAGACCCAGCCGGTGGCGGGCACCAGCAGCAGGGTCCAGGCGACCATGACCCAGGAGTAGACGACGATCTGCTTGGCGACCTGCACCGGGGTGGCGACCACCGGCAGCATCGGCACGCCCGCCTTGGCGTAGTCGTCGCGGAACTTCATGGCCAGCGCCCAGAAGTGCGGCGGGGTCCAGAAGAAGATCACGCCGAACATCACCAGGGCGGGCCAGCCGACGTCGCCGGTCACCGCGGCCCAGCCGATGACGACCGGCATGCAGCCCGCCGCGCCGCCCCAGACGATGTTCTGGGCCGTGCGGCGCTTGAGCACCATGGTGTAGACGAGGACGTAGAACAGGATCGCCCCGACGGCCATCGCCGCGGCCAGCAGGTTCGTCGTGGCCCACAGCCAGGCGAACGACAGCACGCCCAGCACCACGCCGAAGACCAGGGCGTTGCGGGCGGGCACGACGTGGCGGGCCAGCGGGCGGGCCTTGGTCCGCTTCATGACCGCGTCGATGTCGGCGTCGACCACGCAGTTGAGCGCGTTGGCGCTGCCCGCGGCCATCGTGCCGCCGACGAGGGTGGTCAGCACCAGCCACGGCGACGGGATGCCGCGCGCGGCCAGCAGCATGGCCGGGACGGTCGTGACGAGCAGCAGCTCGATGATGCGCGGCTTGGTCAGCGAGACGTACGCCCGCAGGATGTCACCGCGGGAGGGTGCGGTCGGCGCGTCGGCAGGCACTGGGGTCACCGACGGCATCTCGCTCCTCAGGCTTGACGGCGCAGACGCCCTGAGACGCAGGTCACTGGGGTCGCGCGGGGTTTGCGTCCAGCGCCGCGCGGGTAACGCGGCACCGTACGGAATGGTAGCCGCGCGGGCCCTCGATGCCCGTATCGGGTGGCTCGGGCCGACCGAGTTCGGTCGCAGATCACAGCCGCCGACTAGGCTGGCTCCGGACCAGGGATGACCTGCGGGTCGTGGCAACCCAGCCGTCTGGTGTGCTGGGCGCGACGAACCGCCTACAACAATGGAAGTGGGAGCGCGAAGTCCGTGTCCGCCAGCAGTGACGTCCCAGAGAACCTGACCGCAGCATCGGTGCCCGACGACTGGACCGACCTCGACCGGCGGGCGGTGGACACCATCCGGGTGCTCGCCGCGGACGCCGTGCAGAACGTCGGCAACGGCCACCCCGGCACGGCCATGAGCCTCGCCCCCCTGGCCTACGCCCTCTACCAGCGGGTCATGCGCCACGACCCGAGCGATCCGGAGTGGATCGGCCGCGACCGGTTCGTGCTCTCCTGCGGCCACTCCAGCCTGACGCTGTACCTGCAGCTGTTCCTCTCCGGCTACGGCCTGGAGCTGGAGGACATCAAGGCGCTGCGCACCTGGGGGTCGAAGACCCCCGGCCACCCCGAGCACGGGCACACCGCTGGCGTGGAGATCACCACCGGGCCGCTGGGCCAGGGCCTGGCCTCGGCGGTCGGCATGGCGATGGCCGCCCGGCGCGAGCGCGGCCTGTTCGACCCCGACGCCAAGCCGGGCGAGAGCGTCTTCGACCACTTCGTCTACGTCATCGCCTCCGACGGCGACATCGAGGAGGGCGTGACCTCCGAGGCGTCGTCCATCGCGGGCCGCCAGGAGCTGGGCAACCTGGTGGTGATCTACGACGACAACCAGATCTCCATCGAGGACGACGTCGCCATCGCGCTGTCGGAGGACGTGGCCAAGCGCTACGAGGCCTACGGCTGGCACGTGCAGGTCGTCGAGGGCGGGGAGAACGTCACCGGCATCCTCGCCGCGATCGAGGCCGCCAAGGCCGAGACCGGCAGGCCCTCGTTCATCCTCCTGCGCACGGTGATCGGCTACCCCGCGCCCAACCTGATGAACACCGGCAAGGCGCACGGCGCCGCGCTCGGCGACGCCGAGGTCGCCGCCGTCAAGGAGATCCTGGGCTTCGACCCGGCGCGCACCTTCCAGGTCGAGCCCGAGGTGCTCGCGCACGCCCGCCAGGTCGCCGAGCGGGGCAAGGCCGCCCGCGCGGCGTGGGAGCAGAAGTTCGGCGAGTGGGCCGCGGCCAACCCCGAGCGGCGCGCCCTGCTCGACCGCGCGACCGAGTACAAGCTGCCCGACGGCTTCGCCGAGGCGCTGCCGACCTGGGAGCCCGACGCCAAGGGCGTGGCCACGCGCAAGGCGTCCGGCCAGGTGCTCAACGCCATCGGCGGGCTGATGCCGGAGCTGTGGGGCGGCTCGGCCGACCTGGCCGAGTCCAACAACACCACGATCAAGGGCGCGGACTCCTTCGGCCCGGCCTCGGCGTCGACCAAGGAGTGGTCGGCCAACCCCTACGGCCGCACGCTGCACTTCGGCGTCCGCGAGCACGCGATGGGCTCGATCCTCAACGGGATCGTGCTGCACGGCCCGACCCGCCCCTACGGCGGCACCTTCCTGGTGTTCAGCGACTACATGCGCCCCGCGGTGCGGCTCGCGGCGGTCATGGGCCTGCCGGTGACCTACGTGTGGACCCACGACTCGATCGGCCTCGGCGAGGACGGCCCCACGCACCAGCCGATCGAGCACCTGGCCGCGCTGCGCGCGATCCCGAACCTGGTCGTGCTGCGCCCCGGCGACGCCAACGAGACCTCCGCGGCGTGGCAGGCGATCCTCTCGCAGAGCACCCAGCCGGTCGGCCTGTGCCTGACCCGGCAGAACCTGCCGGTGCTGGAGCACACCCGGGAGAAGGCGTTCGAGGGCGTGGCCCGCGGCGGCTACATCCTGGAGGACTCCGAGACCGTGCCGCAGGTCGTGCTGATCGGCACCGGCTCCGAGCTGCAGATCGCGGTCGAGGCGCGCAAGGTCCTGGAGGCCGACGGCGTGCCGACCCGGGTCGTGTCGATGCCGTCGGTCGAGTGGTTCGACGCCCAGGACGAGGCCTACCGCGACACCGTGCTCCCGCCGACGGTCAAGGCGCGGGTGGTGGTCGAGGCGGGCATCGCCCAGCCGTGGCACCGCTTCGCGGGCAGCACCGGCGAGATCGTCTCCATCGAGCACTTCGGGGCGTCGGCGGACTACCAGACGCTGTTCCGCGAGTTCGGGTTCACCACCGAGGCCGTGGTGGCCGCGGCTCGCCGCTCCCTCACCGCGAACGGAGGCACCAAGTGAGCGACAAGACCGATCTGCTCGGCAGGCTCTCCGCGGCCGGGGTGTCCATCTGGCTGGACGACCTGTCCCGCGAGCGGCTGCAGTCGGGCAACCTGGACGAGCTGATCCGGGACAAGCACGTCGTCGGCGTCACCACCAACCCGACGATCTTCGCCACGGCCCTGGCCGACGGCGAGTCCTACAACGAGCAGGTGCGCGAGCTGGCCGCGCGCGGGGCCTCCCTGGAGGAGGCCGTCCGCGAGCTGACCACCGCCGACGTGCGGCACGCCTGCGACAAGTTCCGCGACATCTGGCAGCGCACCGACGGGGTGGACGGCCGGGTCTCCATCGAGGTGGACCCGCGGCTGGCCAAGGACTGCGACGCCACCGTGGCCGAGGCGCTGGACCTGTGGAAGGCCGTGGACCGACCGAACCTGCTGGTCAAGATCCCGGCGACGGAGGAGGGCATCCCCGCGATCACCCGCACGCTCGCCGAGGGGGTCAGCGTCAACGTGACGCTGATCTTCTCCGTCGAGCGCTACCGGCTGGTCATGGACGCCTACCTGGCCGGGCTGGAGCAGGCCAGGGCCAACGGGCACGACCTGCGCTCGATCCACTCCGTGGCCTCGTTCTTCGTGTCCCGAGTGGACACCGAGGTCGACAAGCGGTTGGATGCCATCGGCACCGACGACGCTGCCGCCCTCAAGGGCAAGGCCGCGCTGGCCAACGCCCGGCTGGCGTACGCGGCGTTCCAGGAGGTGTTCGCGGGCGAGCGGTTCGCCGCCCTGGCCGCCGACGGCGGCCGCCCGCAGCGTCCACTGTGGGCCTCGACGGGCGTGAAGAACCCGGACTACCCGGACACGCTCTACGTCGACCAGCTGGTCGTGGCCGACACGGTGAACACGATGCCGGAAAAGACCCTGCACGCGGTCGCCGATCACGGCAGGATCACCGGTGACGCCTTCGCCGACGCGGTGACGGGCACGGCCGAGCAGGCGGGCGAGGTCTACGCGGCGCTGGAGCGCGTGGGCATCGACGTCAGCGACGTGTACCGGACGCTGGAGGACGAGGGCGTGGACAAGTTCGAGAAGTCCTGGACCGAGCTCCTGGAGACGGTGCGGGGCCAGTTGGACGCCGCCGAGAAGTAGACCGACGAGGAGAGGGCTGACGGGCCGATATGGCAGACCACCCCGGAGAAGTCGCAGCAAGGATCAACGACGAGCGGCTGTCCGAGGAGGCGGCCCCGCTCATCGGCCAACTCGTCGCGGACCGGGTGGCCTCGCGGCTCACCGCGCAGGACCACACCCTGTGGGGTGAGGCCGCCGAGGCCGAGGCCGCCATCCGGCTGTCCTGGACCACGCTGCACGAGACCTCCCGGCCGCTGCTCGCCGAGATCGACGCCCTCCGCGCCGAGCTGCGCGCGGAGGGCGTCGACCGGGTCGTGCTGGCGGGCATGGGCGGCTCGTCGCTGGCCCCGGAGGTCATCACCGCGACCGCGGGCGTCCCGCTGGTCGTGCTCGACACCACCGACCCCGGCCAGGTCGCCGACGCGCTGGCGGGCGACCTGGACCGCACGGTCGTGGTGGTGTCGTCGAAGTCGGGCTCGACGGTGGAGACCGACAGCCACCGGCGGATCTTCGCCGCCGCGTTCGCCGCCGAGGGCATCGACGCGGCCTCGCGGATCGTCGTGGTCACCGACCCGGGCTCGCCGCTGGAGGAGCTGGCCGAGGGCTACCGGCGGGTCTTCCGGGCCGACCCGAACGTGGGCGGGCGCTACTCGGCGCTGACGGCGTTCGGCCTGGTGCCCGCAGGCCTGGCGGGCGCCGACGTGGCCGCGCTGCTGGACGAGGCCGCCGCCGCGGCCAAGGCGCTGGGCCAGGACGGCCCCGACAACCCCGCGCTGGTGCTGGCCGCCGCGCTGTCGGCGGCGCACGCGCGCGGCGCGGAGAAGGTCGTGCTGGCCGACACCGGCTCGGGGATCACCGGCTTCGGCGACTGGGCCGAGCAGCTGGTGGCCGAGTCCACCGGCAAGGACGGCACCGGCCTGCTGCCGGTCGTGGTCGAGGGCCCGGACGCCCCCGGCTACGCCGACGCGGGCGACGACGCCACCCCGGTGGCCATCGGCCCCGGCGGCGCGGTGTCCACCACGGGCAGCCTCGGCGGGATGTTCCTGCTCTGGGAGTACGCGACCGCGATCGCGGGCAGGCTGCTGGGCATCAACCCGTTCGACCAGCCCGACGTCGAGGCGGCCAAGAAGGCCGCGCGGGCGCTGCTGGACAACCCGACCGAGCAGGCCGGGACGGGCCAGGCGTTCCTCGACGGCCCCATCGAGGTGCACGGCGCGCCCGACGGGGTGACCACGCTGGTCGAGGCGCTGCAGGTGCTCACCGGGTCGGCCCCGGAGTTCGGCTACGTCGCCGTGCAGGCGTACCTGGACCGCATCGCCGACGCCTCCGCGGCCGTGCTGCGCCCGGAGCTGGCCCGCAAGACCGGGCTCCAGGTGACCTTCGGCTGGGGCCCGCGGTTCCTGCACTCGACCGGGCAATACCACAAGGGCGGCCACCAGAACGGGGTGTTCCTGCAGCTCACCGGCTACCCGGAGACCGACATCGACGTGCCCGACCGGCCCTACAGCCTGGGCGTGCTGCAACTGGCGCAGGCCGTCGGCGACGGGCAGGTGCTCTCCGGCCTGGGCAGGCCCGTGCTGCGCCTGCACCTGACCGACCGGGCCGCAGGCCTGGCCCACCTCGTGCACGCGCTGGCCGAGGTGGCCAGGTGACGCGGATGTGGACCAACCCCCTGCGCGACGAGCGGGACAAGCGGCTGCCGCGCATCGCCGGGCCGTGCGGCCTGGTGATCTTCGGCGTGACCGGCGACCTGTCCCGCAAGAAGCTGATGCCCGCCATCTACGACCTGGCCAACCGCGGCCTGCTGCCGCCGGGCTTCTCGCTGGTCGGCTTCGCCCGCCGGGACTGGGCCGACCAGGACTTCGGCCAGGTCGTCTACGAGGCGGTCCGCAAGCACGCCCGCACCCCGTTCCGGGAGGCGGTGTGGGACCGGCTCGCCGAGGGCTTCCGGTTCGTCGCGGGCACCTTCGACGACGACGACGCCTTCGACCGGCTGGCCAAGACCGTCGCCGACCTCGACGAGGCGCGCGGCACCAGCGGCAACCACGCCTTCTACCTGTCCATCCCGCCGGGGGCGTTCCCGGTGGTGACCAAGCAGCTGGCCCGCAGCGGCCTGGCCGCGCCCAAGTCGCCCGACGAGTGGCGGCGGGTCGTCATCGAGAAGCCGTTCGGGCACGACCTGGCCAGCGCCAAGCAGCTCAACGACATCGTCAACGACGTCTTCCCCGAGGAGTCGGTCTTCCGCATCGACCACTACCTCGGCAAGGAGACGGTGCAGAACCTGCTGGCGCTGCGGTTCGCCAACCAGCTGTTCGAGCCGATCTGGAACTCCCACTACGTCGACCACGTGCAGATCACGATGGCCGAGGACATCGGCTTGGGCGGGCGAGCGGGCTACTACGACGGCATCGGCGCCGCGCGCGACGTCATCCAGAACCACCTGCTGCAGCTGCTGGCGCTCACGGCGATGGAGGAGCCGGTCTCCTTCAGCCCGCAGGCGCTGCGCACCGAGAAGATCAAGGTGCTGGAGGCGACCAGGGCGACCGGCCCGTTCGCCGAGACGACCGCGCGCGGGCAGTACGCGGGCGGCTGGCAGGGCGGGCAGAAGGTGCCCGGCCTGCTGCAGGAGGAGGGCTTCGCCAAGGACTCCACCACCGAGACCTTCGCCGCGATCACCCTGGAGGTGAACACCCGGCGCTGGGCGGGCGTGCCGTTCTACCTGCGCACGGGCAAGCGGCTCGGGCGGCGGGTCACCGAGATCGCCGTGGTGTTCAAGCGCGCCCCGCACCTGCCGTTCGACCAGACCTCGACCGAGGAGCTGGGCCAGAACGCGCTGGTGGTGCGGGTGCAGCCGGACGAGGGCGTGACCCTGCGGTTCGGCTCGAAGGTGCCCGGCACCACGATGGAGGTCCGCGACGTGTCGATGGACTTCAGCTACGGCCACTCCTTCACCGAGAGCTCCCCGGAGGCCTACGAGCGGCTGATCCTGGACGTGCTGCTCGGCGAGCCCTCGCTGTTCCCGGTGAACAAAGAGGTGGAGCTGAGCTGGGAGATCCTGGAGCCGGTGCTGGGGTACTGGCAGACCGCTGGCAAACCCGAGGACTACCCGGCGGGCACCTGGGGCCCGCCGTCTGCTGATCAGATGCTGGCGCGGACCGGCAGGCACTGGAGGCGGCCGTGATCATCGACCTGCCCTCGACCACCACGTCGCAGGTCAACACCAAACTCGTCCAGGTGCGCGAGCAGGGCGGGGCGAACACCCTGGGCCGGGTGCTCACCCTGGTCATCGTCACCGACGACGGCGAGCGCACCGAGGACGCCATCGACGCGGCCAACGACGCCAGCCGCGAGCACCCGTGCCGGGTGATCGTGGTCGCGCGCGGGACGAAGAAGGCCGCGGCGCGGCTGGACGCGCAGATCCGCGTCGGCGGCGACGCGGGGGCCAGCGAGGTCGTGGTGCTGCGGCTCTACGGCGCGCTGGCCGACGAGGGCGCCTCCTGCGTGATCCCGCTGCTGCTGCCGGACGCCCCGGTCGTGGCGTGGTGGCCGTTCGAGGCGCCCGCCCGGCCGGTGGACGACCCGATCGGCAGGCTGGCGACCCGGCGGATCACCGACTCGGCCGCGGAGAAGAACCCGATCAAGGCGCTGGCCGTGCGGCAGAAGAACTACGCCGACGGCGACACCGACCTGGCGTGGACCCGGCTGACGCTGTGGCGGGCCGTGCTGGCCGCCTCGCTCGACCTGCCCCCGCACGAGCGGGTGTCGGCGGCGACGGTGACCGGCGAGGGCGACTCGCCGTCGACGGACCTGCTGGCCGCGTGGCTGGCCTCGCGGCTGAAGGTGCCGGTGCGCCGGGTGAAGGCGACCAGCGGGCAGGGGATCTGCTCGGTGGTGCTGGAGCGCCGGTCGGGCCTGGTGGAGCTGGAGCGGCCGGACGGCAAGGTGGGGACGCTGGTCCAGCCGGGCCAGCCCGCCCGCCGGGTGGCGCTGCAGCGCCGGGAGATCCGCGACTGCCTGGCCGAGGAGCTGCGGCGGCTGGACCCGGACGAGATCTACGAGAACACGCTCAAGGCGCTGTCGAAGATCGAGCGGTCCCGCGCGGTCCCCAAGCCCAAGGCCAAGCCCGCCGAGCCCAAGCCGGAGGAGGCCCCGAAGCCCTCGGCCCGCCGGGCCAAGGCCGTCGCCGCGGCCCGCCCCGGCCCCGCCGAGAAGGCCGAGCACCCGGCCACCCCGCCGAAGAACGCCGCGCCCCGGGCGAAGCGGTCGGCGAAGGCCAAGCCCCGCACGGCGCAGCCCGCCGGTGATGCCTCGTGACGCAGGTGGTCGTGCACCGCACGCCGGAGCTGCTGGCGGCGGCGACCGCGGCGCGGCTCATCACCCGGCTGGTGGACGTGCAGGCCGAGCGCGGGTCGGCGTCGCTGGTGCTGACCGGCGGCCGGACGGGCATCGCGGTGCTGGAGCAGGTGCGCGCCTCGGCGGCGTGCGCTGCGGTCGACTGGTCCCGGGTGGACCTCTACTGGGGTGACGAGCGGTTCCTCCCCGCAGGCCACCCCGACCGCAACGAGACCCAGGCCCGCGCCGCCCTGCTCGACCACATCCCGGTCGACCCGGCGCGCGTGCACCCCATGTCCCCCTCCGACGGGGAGTTCGGCGACGACCCGGACGCCGCGGCGGCCGCGTACGCCGACCTGGTGGCCGACCGCCTCGCCTTCGACGTCCTGCTGCTGGGCGTGGGCGAGGAGGGCCACACCCTGTCGGTCTTCCCCACCTCCCCCGCCGTCTACGAGACCGACCGCCCGGTGGTGGCCGTCCGCGACTGCCCGAAGCCCCCGCCCACCCGGGTGTCCCTCACCCTCACCGCGGCCCGCAACGCCGCCGAGGTGTGGCTGATGACCACGGGTGAGAACAAGGCCGAAGCGGTGGCCGCGGCCCTCGCGGGCGCTGACGAGGTGCAGCTCCCGGCTGCGGGCGCCCGCGGCCGGGACCGCACCCTCTGGCTCCTGGACACCGCTGCCGCCGCGAAGGCGACCCCGCCGCCTGCGGGCTGACCCGAGCGCCGAGACGCCGTGCTGCTCCCGGGCAGCACGGCGTCTCGTCGTCGCAGCGACCACTTTCCTGCCCGCGCGGTGTCCATCCAGCTGTGAAGGACCACGGGGAAGGAGCCACCATGCGCGGAAGCCACCTGCTGGCGGCGGCGCGCGGCGGCGACGGGGAGGCGTTCCGGCGGCTGGTCGAGCCGCACCGGCGCGAGCTGCAGGTGCACTGCTACCGCATGCTCGGCTCGATCCAGGACGCTGAGGACCTGCTGCAGGAGACGCTGCTGGCGGCGTGGCAGGGCATCGGCGGGTACCAGGAGCGGGCGTCGCTGCACACCTGGCTCTACCGGATAGCGACCAACCGCTGCCTCAACGCGCTGCGGGCGCAAACCCGCAGGCGGGCGGCCCACGAGCCGGAGATCCCGCTGCCCGCGCCGTCGCGCAGGCGCGCCGAGCCGAGCTGGCTGGAGCCCTACCCGGACGCGCTGCTCGACGGCATCGCCGACGACGCGCCCGGCCCGGAGGCCCGCTACGCGCTGCGGGAGTCGGTGTCGCTGGCGTTCCTGGCCGCGGTGCAGCAGGTGTCGCCGCGGCAGCGGGCCGTCCTGGTGCTGCGGGACGTGCTCGGCTACCGGGCCGCCGAGGTGGCCGATCTGCTCGACACCACAGAGGACGCCGTGACGAGCGCGCTGCGGCGGGCGCGGGCGGCGCTGGCCGGGGTCGACCGCGGCAGCGCGCCGACGCCGGGCTCGCCGCAGGAGCGCCGGGCCGTGGACGAGTTCAGCCGCGCCTTCCAAGCCGGTGACATCGATGCGGTCGTCGCCCTGCTGACCGACGACGCCTGGCTGACCATGCCGCCGCTCCCCTTGGAGTACCAGGGCGCGCAGGCCATCCGGAACTTCCTGGCCACCGTCGCGCTGCGGGCGGGGAGCCGGTTCGTGCTGATCCCGACGCGGGCCAACGGGCAACCCGCGTTCGGCTGCTACCTGCGCGACCCCCGCTCGCCCATCCTGCACGCGCACGGCGTGATCGTGCTGACGCTGGCCGGAGAGCGGATCGCCGAGCTGACCCGGTTCCTCGACAACGCGCTGCTGGCGGCCTTCGGGCTGCCCAGGTCGCTGCGCTCGCCGTCCACCGGCATGCCCACCGCATGCCGGGCAACCGAATGACCGAGGGGTAGAGATGGATCTGAAGGCCAAGGCCGACCGCCTCCGCGCGCTGCACGGCGGGGAGATGCTGGTGCTGCCGAACGTGTGGGACGCGGCCAGCGCGAAGACGGTGGTGGAAGCCGGTTTCCCGGTCGTGGCGACGGCCAGCGCGGCGGTGTCGGCGATGCTGGGCTACCCCGACGGCGAGGGCGCGCCTTGGGCGGAGATGTTCGCCGCGGCCGCCCGGGTCGCCCGCGCGGTGCCGGTCCCGGTGACCGTCGACGCCGAGGCGGGATACGGCATGGACCCGCGCGAGCTGGTCGACCGCCTCCTGGAGACCGGCGCGGTCGGCTGCAACCTGGAGGACACCGACCACACCACCGGCGCCCTCCGCGACCCCCACGCCCAGGCCGACCGGTTATCCGCCATCCGCTCCGCCGCCGACGACGCAGGCGTCCCCATCGTCATCAACGCCCGCGTCGACACCTTCCTCTCCCCCACCCCTGCCAGCCTCGACGAGGCCATCCACCGCGGCACCCTCTACCGGGACGCCGGCGCCGACTGCATCTACCCGATCGCCGTCCGCGACAAGGCCACGATCACCACCCTGGTCACCGAACTGGCCTGCCCCGTCAACGGCAACACCAGCGACACCCTCGACCTGCCCACCCTCCGCACCATCGGCGTAGCCCGCGTCTCCTACGGCCCCCGCTTCTACCGGGCGGCCTTGGCGGATCTAGCAACGAGCATCCGGGGTCTCCAGGTCTGACCTTGCGCTCACCGACGGAGAGGCCGGGCCAGCCTTCGGGAGCTGGCCCGGTCCGTTGTCACGATCCGGTCAAGATCCACTACTGCTGGTCCCCCGCTCGGTAACTCCGCACCGACCTCGCCGATGTACCTCGCGCGATGTGAGCGGCAGCACCACCGCCGCCCGTGCACAACAGCGGCTAGGAGTCCGGCGTGACTGATCCAGACCATGTGCTGCATGACCGAACCGAAGGAGCATGCGGCTCGCTGACCTCGGACGAGGTCGGCGCCCTGCGCGCCGCCAAGTTGGCCAAGTCGGCCGTGGCGGCCGTGACGCAGGCAGAGCTGCAGGCCGAGATCCGCCTGCTCCACCCGCGCACACTCGCATTGATCAGGCAGGCGCTCAAGGCCAGGAGGAATGCCCCGCCCGCGGTCTACGCCCAGGCGCTCCTGACCAGGCTGGCGCAGGCGCCGGAGGACACCGCCACCGACATCCTGCACGACGTGCTCCCCCATGTGGTGACCCTCACGTGCCTGACCGAGCACCTCGACCACCTCGAGCTCGCCTCCCTGCTCTCGGGCAACCCCGACGAGCTGGGGTTCCTCACCGGCTCGGAGCTGCTCGCCGAACTGCTGAACCAACGCGGGACCGCCCGTGCTCGATCGATCTATGCGGCGGGCTGGGCGTCGATGGCCGGTTCTGGCCATGCGGGGTCGACGGCGGCCCTCGCCTGGCTCGTCGCGAACCCGCCAGAAGTGTGGACCAAGGAACAGCTGTCCCTCGTCGAGGCGGTGTGGTCCCGGGTTCGCGAGCGCGTTCCCGGCCTTCCCGCACGTCCCGCGCCATTCCACCACCTGTGCGAGGCCGTCGAGGAATTGCACGCAGCGGGCGCGTTCGCCGATCGGGAGGAGCTCGGTGATCCCTCGCTCGCACCCGTTGAACGTGCCGCAGAGCTGATCGCGGGGCAGAGCGCCGTCGAGATCCCGCTCGAAACGCTGATCAGCCGTCGCGAAGAGATCGAGCGGACTGTCGAGGCAGTTCGCGGCACCGCGTTGCCGGAGGTGGCCGCCGCTCTGGCGGCAGGCCGGGTTCCCGAGCCCGACCAGATCGCCCGCCTGCTCGACATGATCAATTCGATGACGGCCTTCTTCGCAGATGTCGCCCTCGCCACCGGCGGGGAACCACCCCAGTCGCTCGAACAGGCTGGATCCCTCATCAGCGAACTCGCCGACGCCCGCGCATCGGCTGGCGCGCTCGACCGGCTCCGGACGCTGACGACCTTGAACGCGCCTGACTACGTGGCTGCCGAGGCTGCGATGGTCGCGCAGTTGGCTGGCGAGGTGGACGCGACGAGCGATGCCAAGCTGCTGGCCGCGTTGGACGCCCTCCTGACGATGATCGAACTCGCCGGGTCCGACCCGCAACGGGGAACCGAGCTCCTCAAGGTGATCCAAGCAGGTCTGCCAAGCGCGATGCCGCTGGTGATGCCAGCGAGTACCGGAGGTCTGCGCCTCGGCACCTCGCCCGGAGAGGCACTGCCCACCGCAACCCCCGCTGATCAGCTCGGTGACGGCACAGAGGACACCGAGGTCACGCAGGACGCCGAGCAGCCTGAGGACATGCCTGCCGCCCGCGACGAGACGACCACGGCGTTGTCCCTCGACCTGGAGGCCGTCATCGCTGACATGGCCTTCACCGTTCCAACCCCAGCTCCGCCGAGTCCAGCCGAGGCCAACCCCGACGACGCGCCCGCCGCGGCGGACGTGTCCGCCGCACCGGCGGTCGACCTGGTGACCTCCGACGTCAACCTGCCGCCCGAGCACGGGGACATGCTGAGCAGGTTGATCAGCGCCCGCCAGTTCGCCCTGGCGGCCTGGCTCAGCGATGCCCTCGATCGGCGCGACGCGGACGGGGCGGTCTTCCGGCTCGCCGCGCACGCCCTCGCGATCTGCTCGTCCTTGGACTCCAACGCCACCGCGTTCGCCGACATCGCCAAGGACCTCGACGCCGAGCAGCTCGAGGACCGGATCGACCTCCAACTGCTCGTCTACGCCGCTGGCGTGCGCGCGGGCCTGCTGTCACCGGTCACCAACGCGGCGACCCTCCTGCGCGAAGTAACCCCGAATGTGCTCAAGACCGGGCCAGCCGTCGAAGAGCTCACCGACGCCCTCCTGACCGCGTTCTACAGCGGGGCCCACCTGACCCCGCAGAGCGCGGATGCGGTGGCGGAGGCAGCGGGCGCCGAGGCGGAGCACGAGCGGCTCACGGCGGCGGCGCAGACCATGCTCAGGACGAGCCAGTCGCGCACCATCCGCTACGTCGCGGCCACCGAGTTGTGGCAGCGGTGGACGTCCACCACCGGGTACCTCGGGGAACACCTCGCCATCGCCGCTTCCGGGTCGAGATCGGCCGAGAGCGCACGTCGGGTCCGAGCGCATGTGGCGGAGCTGCGGTCGCGGGCGAACGTGGAGGCCGCTCTCGACAGGGACAGCATGAAGCTGCAGAGCACGAGGAACCGCCCGCGCCGGATCGAGGCCCGCGCCCGGGACAAGCTCCTCGCCTGGACGAGCGAGGTGGCCGACCTGCTCGCCCGGTGGGTCACGGTCACCGACAACCTCAACCGCCCCGCCGCCGGGACGTGGATGGCCGACCCCATCGCCGAGTTGCGCCAGACCGTCGCCGACCGCCGGAGCCAGGCCATCGAGCAGCTGACCCGGCTCATCGGGGGGCAGACGGCGACGCAACGCGCCACGATCGGGGTCGGGCTCGCGCTGCTCACCGAGTCCCTCGACCTCTTGGACGGCGCGGACGAGGTCGACAAGGTGGAGATGCCCGCGCAGTACGTCATCTCCGGACAACTGGCCCTCGCGACGGATTTGCCGCTGGACGCCACCGCCGCCCCGCAGCGGCCGGTGACCGCCGACGACGTCGCGGCAGTCGCCGCCGCGCTCGGCAGCGAAGACGTCGGCTGGACCGAAGCGTTCAACGCCCGGTTGGCCCGGCACGACCACGTCGGCGCCCAGGTCCTCGTCGAGACGTTGCGCTCGAGGCAGCCGAGCCTCGCCCAGCGGCTGTCCACCGAGCGGGACAGGGCGGTGTCGCGGTCGGCTGAGAAGCTCGACGACAAGCTCACCGAACTCCTGCGCCGCATCGATTCCGACCGGCGGTTCGGACGGCTGAACCCCGATCAGTGGACAGACCTGTCCAGCCACGCGCGCGGCTACGACAAGACCGCCCGGGGCACCCGTCGCGATTTCGACAAGATGCTGTCAGACCTCGACGAGATCGAGGCGCGACGGGCGAAGGCCGTCGCGGCGACCTGCGAGACCGCCCTGGCGGCACTGGCCGACCTGGACATCGAGCAGGGGGACCGCGACCGCATCCGGAGCTGCATCGACCAGGGCGACATCACGACCGCGCACGAGTTCACGGAGACGCTGCGCAGCGGTCACGGCCTCCCTGCGCCGAAGCCGGACCCGCAGCACCTGACGCGGTTCCACCCCGCCTTCCCCGAGCTGTTCTCGGCTGCGGACAGCGATGGACGCCGCACCGGGCTCGATTTGCTGCGCACGCTCGTCGACATGATCAAAGCGGGTCGGCCGCTGGCGGGATCGGCGTTGAGCACCCTGTTGGCGGAGGCAGGCATCGACGTGTCGGCGATCCGGCGCCCCACCGCGGCAGCGCCCAGGCTCGAGAAGTGGATCGCGCTGACCGAAGCGGCCTCCTTGGCGAGGCAGCCGAACCACGTCAAGGCGATCCTCGAACAACTCGGCTTCTTCGTCGAGCGGGTGGAGCTGAAGGACAAGCCTGCGGGCAAGGCGCGCCGTTCGTCCTGGGCTCAGCTCGTCGGGGTCCGCCCGACGTCCGGGAAAGCCCTGATCCCGGCCTTCGGCTCCCGGATGAGCCCGTCCGGGGACTCGCTGCGGCTCCTCGCCGTCTGGAACTCCCCGACCCCCCAGGAGCTCGTCGAGCTGCTGCGCTCGGAACCCGTCGACCAGTCGGTCGTCGTGCTCTACTTCGGCGCCCTGTCCCCGGCGGCACGTCGCGAACTGGCCACCCTGTTCCACCGCGGCCGGAAGCTGCCCGCCGCCGCTGTGATCGACCACGCGGCGTTCTCCTACCTCGCGGTACAGCCGGAGGCGGGCCGGGACATCACGATGTCGATCACCTTGCCGTTCACCACGGCCTACCCGTTCACCCCCGACGTCGCGGGTCTGGTGTCGCCGGAGATGTTCTACGGCCGCACCGAGGAGCGCGACAAGGTCGTGGACATGATGGGGCCCTGCATCGTGTACGGCGGCAGGCAGCTGGGCAAATCGGCCCTGCTGCGGGCCGCCGCGCGGGAGTTCGACAACAGGCCGCTCAGGTACGCCATCTACCAGTCGATCTTCAAGGTCGGGCAGTCCCACCCGGTCGAGGCCGTGTGGCCGCTGTTGTGGGAGAGCCTGACCAAGAAGGAGGTCTTGACTGACCCCATCCCGACCGACAACGTCGCGGCTGCGCTCATCGCCGCGATCGAGGGTTGGATACGGGAGACCCCGGGCAGGCAGCTCCTGCTGCTGCTCGACGAGTCCGACTTCTTCCTCGACGGTGACGCCGCCGATGGCCGGTTCACCCATGTCACGCAGTTCAAGGAGCTGATGGAGTCGACCGACCGCGCTGTCAAGGTCGTGTTCGCCGGACTCCACAAGACCGCGAGGTTCGAGCGGCTCGCGAATCATCCCCTGGCCCACTTCGGTGATCCGGTGTGCGTCGGGCCGCTGGCCCCGCAACCCGCCTACGACCTCCTCACCCAGCCGTTGCGAGCGCTCGGCTACCACTTCGAGGAGGACGACGAGCAGGCCGCCCGGGTCATCGCGCTGGCGAACAACCAGCCCGCGCTGATCCAGCTCTTCGGTGACCAACTGCTCCGGAACCTGTACAAGGCGCCCCTTGCCGCTACCGCTCCGCCGCACATGGTGACCAAGTCCGACGTCAGCGCGGTGTGGTCGGACAACGCCCTGCGCACCTCGTTCCGGAAGCGGTTCGAGTGGACCCTCAACCTCGACCCGCGTTACAAGATCATCGCCTACAGCGTCGCGTTCCACGCCCACACCAGCGGCATCGGCTCGACCTTGACCGCAGCGCAACTGCGCGCTGACTGCGAACAGTGGTGGCCGCAGGGCTTCGCCGCGGAGGCGGTCCGCACCGGGGAGTTCCACGCGCTCCTCGACGAGTGCGTCGACCTCGGCGTGCTGTCCTACACCAAGGGCGGCTACCGTCTGCGCACCCCGAACATCCTGGACCTCCTCGGCTCCGTCGACGACGTCGACGAGGTGCTGGGACAGGCCGAGTCCACCCCCCTGCCGGAGAGCTTCGACGGCTCGCTCATGCGTCCGCCGTTCCTCGCCACCCCGACGCGAGGGCCGCTGACCTCGCGGCAGATCGCCGATCTCCTCGCCCAGCGCAGCCAGGTCCGGCTTATCGCGGGCTCGGACGCGCTCACCGTCCAACGGTGCGCGCGCACCCTGCAGAAGGAGGCCGGAGCCCAAGCGCGGCTGATCGAGTCCACGATCCCGCAGTTGCGCAAGACGTGCGGCAACGCGCCGCTGCAGGCCGCAGGGCAGCACGCGGTCATCGTCGTCAACGTCCCGGACTCGGCGAAGCCGCAGGATGTGCTGACCGCTTGGCAGCAGGCGCGGGAGGTGATCGCCGCGCACTCGGTCGGGACCCTCGGCATCGTCATCATCACCAGCCCGGCGCATGCTGCTGCCTGGCCCACCGCCGAACACCAGGCCGACGCCTCGTCATCGGTGATCAGCCTGCGCCGGTACGGCGACACGGACCTGCGGCTGTGGCTCAACGATTCGGCCCTGCCGTTCCAGGACGATGCGTCCCGAGGCGATTTGCTCGCGGTCACCGGTGGGTGGCCGATGCTCATCAACTGGCTGGCCGAACAGCTGACCGACCATCCCGAACCGCCCAACGGCGACCCGCTCGGCCGGATCCGCTCCTACCTGGACGCCCCGGATTGCGCCGACGGCCTGGTGACGGCATCCGGCGTCCGCGCCGACGAGGTCCTCTCCCAGGCGTGGTCGCTGTTGTGCGACCACTACGCGGACGACATGACCGACGCGGCCACCTTCGCCGACTACTTGAAGATGCACGCCGAGGACGACGAGCCCGGCGCCCAGGCGCTGAAGGAGTCCAGGCTGCGCGAATCGGGCTACCGCGACACCAACGGCGTGGTCGGCGTCTTGGCTACGCTCGGGGTCCTCGCCACGGCGGAGGACGGTTTGCTGCGGGTCGAACCGGTGCTCGCCAAGGCGACGGCGAGCGCCGCAGGACGCTCCAAAGACCAGCTCCGGGCAGGCCGGTAGATGGCCGCGGAGCAGCGCAAGTTGCTGCACGCCCTGCTGGAGGACGCGGCCAGGCGCGTCCTCCAGCAGCGACCAGACCTCGGCGGCACCGATCCATCGCAGTTCGCTGCGATGAACACGCCTCAGCTCCTCCACGTGATCGCCCGATCCCCGCTCTTGCGGGCCACCTTGGCCGAGGCGCACGCTGCCGAGTTGGCCACGGCCCACGATCTGCTCCGCGATCTGGTCTCGGCCGACTCGGAGGCCGCCGAGGACGCCGCGCGGGCGCTCTCGGCCGATCCGAACCGGGTGGACACCAAGACCCGAAGCCGCACCTCGAACCCAGCGATACCCGCGACCAAGGACGACCGGGCGGCGAGGCGGGCAGCACGGAATCTGGCCCAAGCGCGGGCCGCCCGCGACCGGGCTCGCGTGCAGTTCGACTACGCGATCGCAGAACGAGATGCAGTCCGGCTGGAGCTGGCTGCTGCGCAGTCCGACTTGGCGGAGGCGACGGCCGTCATCGACGCCCTGCGCGGCCAACTCGCCGCGGCGCAAGCCCGGACCGCCGCCATCGCCACCGACATCGCGCACGCCGCCCGTGTCCTGATCGAGGCGACTCGCCCGCAGCAGAACACGACTGGCGCCGCCGATCGCGACCCCCGCGACCACGAAACCCAGACCGATCCTGGCCCCACGAGCGACCCGCTGATCAAGAGCGCGCTCGATCGAGCAGACCTCGTCGAAGAGCGGTTCCTCGCCGTCCTCTGCGAGATCGTCGAGCCGACGCCCACCTCGCCTCAGCTGCCCGTCGAGGCGGCGACGACCGCGGCCGAGATCGAACTGCTGCTCACCCCGTTGGGTGGTGACACCGAGATCGGCGGGTCATGCCTGCTGGTCGAGGCAGGCGGGATCCGGGTGCTGGTGGACGCGGGGATGGACCCCAAGCGTTCCCTGCGCGAGCCCGGACCACGAGACATCCACCTCGCCATGGACGGGCCCATCGACGCCGTCGTCATCACCCACGCGCACAACGACCACGCGGGTTACGTACCAGCGGTCGCAGCCGCAAACCCCGGGATGGACATCTTCTGCACGCCTGACACGGCAGCTCTCCTGCCCGCGATGTGGGCTGATTCGCTGAAGTTCTTCAATCGCGGCACCGAGGCAGTCGACTACGCCGAGCAACTGCCGCCGCCCTACACCGCAGCCGAGGTCCGAGGTGCGCAGAGCAGGGTGCGGGAACTGGAGTACGGCCGGACGGTCGAGCTGGCGCCCGGCTTCACCATCGAGCTGTTCCCCGCGGGCCACATCCTCGGAGCGGCGGGAGTGGTGATCTCGGCGGGCTCGGACCGCATCGCGGTCACCGGCGACGTCAGCGACCTGCCCCAGGCCACCACACCCGGCCTCGTCGTCCCCGATTCCGCCCGCGGGTGCGACCTGCTCGTCATCGAATCCACCAACTGCAGGCCAGGTGGCTCGCACCGCTCGACGGAAGTCGACAACTTCGTCTCGACCGTGGCGGAGGTCGTCACCGCGGGCGGACGTGTGCTGGTGCCCGCGTTCGCGCTCGGCCGCGCCCAGGAGATCGCCCTCATCATCCGGAACCGGCTCCCCGACGTCCCCGTCCTCATCGACGGCATGGCCAGGGAGATCACCCGGATCTACGAGCGGCAGACCGCCGATCGGGACCAGCCGCTGCGCATCTTCGGCGACAACGTGCGCGAGGTTCCGGTCACCCAGCGGAGTGAACTCATCGCCTCCTTCCGACGCGGCGTCATCGTGACCCCGTCGGGCATGCTGACCGGCGGACCTGCGGTTCAGTGGGCGCGGTCGATCCTGCCCGACCACCGCGCCGCCTTGCTCGTGACCGGCTACCAGGATGCGGAGGCGCCGGGGAAGGCGCTGCTCGGCCTGGGCAGCGGGTCCGTCCGCTCCTTCGACCTCGACGGCAGGCCGGTCGAGGTGAAGGCTCGCGTGGCGAAGTTCGGACTCTCCGCACACGCCGATCGAGAGGGACTCACCTCGATCATCGATTCCTTCGCGCCCGCCCAAGTCATGCTCGTCCACGGCCACCGCGGCGCCCAGCGGGAGTACAGCGCCTTCCTCAGGGACCGAGGCCACCAAGTCGTGCGAGCGGCGGGTTGGAGCCGGTGACAGCTGCGCCGGACCGGTGGAAGTTCGCTGGCGAAGCGACCAGCGACCCCTATGCGCCGTTGATGTGCAGGATGGCGTCTGCCGCGCCGAGGAGTGAGCGATCGAGGGGGAAGTAGCCGTGCGTGGCGGCGCGGGGTTCGGCGGGTGGGAGGTCGGCTGCGGTCAGGCCCCATCCGTCGAACCGGCTCTGCAGCCGGCCTTCGTAGGTGTCGGGCTCCGGTTCGGACAGACCGGCGGCTGTGCTGCGGCCCAGGCTGCCCGCGATGAAGGTGTAGGGCTCGCTCGACACCGACGCGACGATGGCGCCTGCGGAGTTCCAGCGGGAATCCGACTGCTGGATGGTGCTGGTGCTGCGCTGCAAGTGCAGGTTGTGGGCGAAGACCAGGGTTGGGCCGCGGCGGGCTTCGATCGCGCGGATGTCCAGGAGGTTCTGGGCCATGAGGCCGTCGCGCGCGGAGATGAGCCGGGTCATGCGGGTGTGCGCGTCGCCGGGGCAGGCGGATTGGCGGTGGTAGCGCAGCAGGCCGATGCCCGCGGTGAGGTGGGTCTTGGCCCGCAGCCACGCGGCGCGGGAGGTCGCCGCGACCAGGTCCGGCGCGCGGGCGAGGAGGGTGGCGAGCAGGTCGTCGGCGAGCACGCGCAGCCGCTCGGCCTCGGGGGTGTCGCCGGGCGAGCGGGCCGGGTCGAGGATCGCCTCCTCGCGGCTCCACCGGTGGTCGTCGCCTGCGAGGCCCGCGATGTCCAGGTCGAGCCCGAGGTAGTCGCGGGCGTGTTCGAGGTAGGCGCGCGGGCTGGGGGCGGTGGTGTTCTCGGTCTCGATGTCGAAGCCGTGGAAGGTCACGCGGTCCGCTGGCGGGCGGTCCTGGTTGTGCTCGCGCAGCCACTCCACCAGGTCGCGGTTGCCCTCCAGCGCGCCGAAGCCGTGCGAGAGGCCGTCGGACAGCACCGCCTCGACGCTGCCCTCTCCCCCGCCGATGTACTCGTCGACGGCGAGCCCGGCGACCCGGTGGGTCTCCAGGGTGATGGACCGGAAGCCGCAGGCCACGAGCTGGGCGAACAGCTCGTTGCGGACGCGGGTGAAGGCGGGTTCGCGGTGGGTGGGCTCGCCGAGGCCCAGCAACGCGCAGGAGGGGGTGAGGAAGTCGCGGATGTCCTGACTCATGAGGCTCAAGCGTATCTTTGAAAGTCGGTGTAAGCTTCCAGCGCTCCTGGCTTGGATCGCTGGGCTGAGGTTTCAAACCGGGGATAGCCATGCGACCAGCCGACCTCGCGCGCGAGCACGGCATCTCGACCCAGGCGGTGCGCAACTACGAGCGCGACGGCTTCCTCCCGCCCGCCGAGCGCACCCCAACCGGCTACCGGGTCTACACCGAGGAGCACGCGGCCGCCCTGCGCGCCTTCCTCGCCCTCGTCCCCGCCTACGGGCATGCGACAGCAGGTCAGATCATGGCCGCCATCCACGACGACCGGCTCGACGACGCCCTGCTCGCCATCGACCGCGGCCACGCCCTGCTGCTGCGCGACCGCGACACCCTCGACGCCGTGCGCACCGCGATCGGCCAGCTCACCGGGGCCACCCCGCGCCCTTCTGGTCCCCGCAGCATCGGCGAACTCGCCCACCTGCTGCGCGTCACCCCGGCCACCCTGCGCAACTGGGAGGACGCGGGCATCCTCACCCCCGCCCGCGACCCCGCGACCGGCTACCGCGTCTACCAGGCCGACGACATCCGCGACGCCGAGCTGGCCCACCTGCTGCGGCGCGGGGGCTACCCGCTGGAGCGCATCGCCGCCGTCGTCCGGCAGATCCGCACCGCGGGCGGGGCCGACGCGCTGGCCGAGGCCATCGCCGGGTGGCAGCGCAGGCTGACCGCGCGCGGGCTGGCCATGCTCACCTCAGCAGGCCACCTGGGCAGCTACCTCAGCCGCCGGTGACCCTGGCCCGCTCCGGGAACGGCACCCCCAGCAGGTCCACCAGCGCGGCCGCCTTCACCGCCGTCTCCTCGTACTCCTCGGCCGGGTCCGACAGCGCCACCACCGCCCCGCCGACGCCGAAGCCGACCTCTCCGGGGCGCGCCACGAGCGTGCGGATGACCATGCTCAGGTCCGCGGCCCCGGTCAGCGAGAACCAGCCCAGGGCTCCGGAGTAGACCCCGCGCGGACCCCGTTCCAGCCGGTCGATGATCTCCATAGTGCGCTCCTTGGGCGCGCCGGTCATCGACCCGCCCGGGAAGGCCGCGCGCAGGCACCGCACCGCCGACACCCCCTCGGCCAGCCGCGCCCGCACGGTGCTGACCAGCTGGTGCACGGTCGCGTAGGACTCGACCTGGAACAGGGCGGGCACGTTCACCGAGCCGACCTCGGCGTAGACCCCGAGGTCGTTGCGCACGAGGTCGACGATCATCAGGTTCTCGGCCCGGTCCTTCTCCGCGGTGGCCAGGTCGTGGCGCAGCGCGGCGTCCTCCTCCGGGGTGCGCCCGCGCGGGCGGGTGCCCTTGATCGGCCGGGACTCCACGACCCCGTCGGCGGAGATCGCCAGGAACCGCTCGGGGGACGCGCTCAGCACGGCGCGGTCGCCGAAGCGCAGGAACGCCCCGAACGGGGCCGGGTTGGCCGCGCGCAGCCGCCGGTACGCCTGCCAGGGGTCGAGGTCGGCGGGCGCGGTCAGCTCGTTGGTCAGGCAGACCTCGTAGGTCTCGCCCGCCTGGATGGCGGCCAGGCAGGAGTCGATCATGTCCAGGTAGGTCGCCCGGTCGTGGCGCGCGGTCAGCGGCCCGACGGGCGGCAGCGGGTCGGGCTCGGGCAGCGGCGAGAGCGTGAGCAGCCGGGCCGAAGTGTCGTCCAGCCACTGCTCGGCGTCGGCGGAGTCCAGCGCCAGCAGGTGGATCTCCCCGGTGTGGTGGTCGAAGGCGATCACCCGGTCGGCGAAGACCAGGGCCGCGTCCGGGTCGGGGCTCGCGTGGGCGCGGGCGCCGCCGGTCTCGGCCTTCAGCTCGTACCCGAGGTAGCCGACCCAGCCGAGCGCGAACCCGAACGGCAGGTAGGGCACGTCGACGGTCCAGCGCGCCAGGTCCTCGTCGAGCCAGTCGAGGAAGGGGCCGTGGTGCACCTGCCTGCCCTCGCGGTCCTGGACGGTCACCGTGCCCGCTTGGACGTCGGCGGTGGCCACCCGGGCGTGCGGGCCGGAGGCGTCGCCGAGGTAGGAGAAGCGGCCACCGGCCGCGGAATCGAGCCAGAAGGCGTGCGGGGAGTCGCGGTAGCAGGCGTCGAACGCCTCTTCGGCGGTGACCGGCAGCGTCAGGCGGCGGACGAGGACGCGGGCGTTGGGGGTCTTCGGGCGGGCGGCGACGGTGATGGCCTCGCGGGGCTGCTCGGCGTGGTGGCGGCGGGTCATCGCGGCGAAGTTGGCCAGCAGGTCGACGCCGTGCTCGGTGCAGACCGACTCCGGGTGGAACTGGACGCCCCAGGCAGGTCGGTCGCGGTGCCGCACGCCCATCAGGACGCCGTCGTCGGACCAGGCGGTGGCCGTCAGCTCCGGGGGCAGGTCGGTGACGGCCAGCGAGTGGTAGCGCACCACCCGCAGCGGGTTGGGTAAGCCGTCGAACAGGTCACGGCCGTCGTGGTGGACCGTCGAGAGCCTGCCGTGGCGCACCTGCGGGGCAGGCCCCACGCGCGCCCCGGCCAGCAGGCACAGCCCCTGGTGGCCCAGGCAGACCCCGAGCAGCGGCTGGCGGGCCGCGGCGATGACGGCGGCGCTGAGGCCGAAGTCGCGGTGCTTGGCGGGGTGGCCGGGACCCGGCGAGATGACGATGCTGTCGAAGTCGGCGAGGCCGCCGAGGTCCCAGTCCTCGTCGTTGCGCACGACCGTCGGACGCGCCCCGTCGAGGGCTGCCAGGGCCTGGTAGAGGTTGTAGGTGAAGGAGTCGTGGTTGTCCACGATCAGCGTCCGCACGGCCCCTCCTCTCGTTTGCGCCCGCACAGAAGTTGCAGGCCGGACGTCCCGGTGCCGCGGCAGCCGCGTCTCCCAGGTGACGAGGAGGGGCGATCCATGCCACAGCACCGGCGCCACCCGGCCCCGAACCGCGAGAATGCTACCGCCGTGCCCGAACCCCGCGCCGATGCGCACGACCGGGCTGACCAGCCCGGACCACCGATTCGCGGAGGTGGGAAGCTGACCGGTGTGCTGCCCCGACAGGTCCCCCTGCGCCTGCCGCGCGCGTTGGCGCAGTCGAGCCCGCGCACCCGCGCCCTGGCCTCCGACGCCGCGGCGGTGGTGCTGGCCGCGCTCGACGTGTGGCTGGTCGTGCCCGAGGCCCCGCCGTGGTACTCGCCGTGGTTCAGCTGGCTGTCCGTCGCCGCCCTGCTGCTGCGCCGCCACCTGCCCTTCGCAACGGTCGTGCTGTGCGTGCCCGGGTTCTTCTTCGGCTGGGCCCAGCTGGCGGCCATGATCGCCCTGGGCTCGCTGGCCAAGCGCGAGCTGTTCTCCTGGAAGACCGCCGCGGGCGCGCTGCTGGTGTGCGCCTGCCGGTTCGTGCTCTGGCCGTGGACCGACTTCCTCGACCTGACCTGGCGCGAGCACATCCTCGACCTGATGTACGGGGTGCTGGTGGCGGGCATGCCGGTCGCCATCGGCATGCTGATCACCGTCCGCGGCCAGCTGTCGGCCCGCATCCGCGACCTGGCCCGCAGCCGCGACCGCGAGAAGCGCCTGCACGCCGCCACCGTCCGCGCCTCCGAACGCGCCAAGCTCGCCCGCGAGATGCACGACGTCGTCTCCCACCAGGTCACCCTCATCGCCATGCAGGCGGGCGCCCTCCAGGTCGGCACCGCCGACACCGAATCCCGCGAAGCCGCCGCCACCATCCGCTCGCTGAGCACCCGGACGCTGGAAGAACTCCGCGAACTCGTCGGCGTCTTGCGTTCTGGTGGTGATGAGGAGGAATTGCAGCCGGGTTTGGACGAGGTCGATTCCCTCGTCCACGAAGGCGTCGCCATGACCATCTCGGTCGACCCCCTCTCCGTCCCCGGCCCCATTTCCCGCGCCGCCTACCGGACGGTTCAGGAGGCGTTGACCAACGTCCGCAAACACGCAGGCGGCGCCCGCACCTCCGTCCTGGTGAAGGAATCCGACGGCCACCTGGAAATCGAAGTCCGCAACAGCCGCCCCCGCCGCCGCCCCCCAGCCTTCCCCTCCGGCGGCCACGGCCTCCTCGGCCTCCGCGAACGCGCGACCCTCCTCTCCGGAACCCTCGAAGCAGGCCCCACCCCCGACGGCGGCTACCGCGTCATCGCCCGCTATCCGCTGTAGCCCGAACGGCTGACACTGGTCGATTCCCACTCCTGACGCAACTCAGCACCGATAGGTTGCCCGCGTCCGAATTGAGGGGGAGCAATGAGCAGCGGCTTCGCACTATCGCTCGACGACCTGGACACCTTGGCCAACAGCGACCTGCCCGAACTCGCCGGGCTGATGGCAGCACCGATCTCGGCATTGGCGGGCTTCGCCTCCTTCGGCCCCATCGGCGACAGCGCGGAATCGGCGGGCACCCACGAGGTCTACGCGGCGCACGTCGAACTCCTCACCACCCGCCAGCGCCGGTTGTACGCGGCCATCGACGAGACCGCCGAAGCGCTGCGGGAGATCATCACCCTGTACCGCCGCGCCGACGGGCAGGGGTGATGATGTCGGACTGGCCCACCGACCACGAGCTCCTCGACGCCGAGTCCCGGCTCCGCGCGAAGTTCGCGGAGTACTACACCACCCCGGTGCATCGGAACGTCGGAATAGCACCCGAGTTCGAACTCACGGCCGTGCCCGGCCTCACCACCTGCATGTCCCTCGATCCGAGGGCCATCAGCGAAGACTTCTCGGCCATGCAGCGCGCGGCCCGCGACATCGCCGACTCCGAGCGCGCCGACGTCATCTTCGCGACGATCTCCGACAACAGGCTCGCGGGCTGGAAGGGTGAGGCCGCCCAGGCGTTCGTCGCGCGCATGACGGCAATCAAGGGCTTTGCGTCAGAGCAAGGCAACCACATCCTGCGCAATCTGAACAGGCGGGCGGCGATTTATCAAATAGCGGTCACCACGCGCAAGAGTTATCTCGAACTGATGGAAACGACGATTGCCGCGATCGATGTCGAGATGGGCAACCAGGCGGCAAGAGAGGCGAAAGCGTGGGCCAACTTCGGGCTGGACCTGGCCAAGGACCTGGCGAGCCTCGATCCCCGCAAGCTCCTGTCAGGTGCAATCGGCACGATGATCGGCGTCATCAAGAACACGATTGAACTCCTCCCTGACGGATCAGGTATGGAGAGGATCGCGTCGGGGTTCACCGAGCACGCGCGCAAGCTCGCCGAGCGCATGGACGCCGACCTCATCGAGGTTCGCACCAGCGTGAACGACGACATCCACCTCATCGCCAACCAGACGGCGGCCTCCCTGCTCGTGCGTCCTATGCCGACCTGCCTCGACGTGGACAGCCCAGATTTCCGGTATTCGTCCTTCTGGTTCGTGGGCCGGGAACCAGAAGTGTTCGAACCATCGGTGCAGGCTGAGCGCGAGAAGATGCAGCAGGAGGAAGAACGCAGGCAGAACGACATCTACCGACGGCTCGGAGGGACGGCGTGAAGGCGGCTGCATACCTGGTGGTGACGGCATGCCTGGTCGCTGCCTGCACCCCGGAGCCGGGACAACCGGTTGCTGCGCCCGGGAGCAGTTCGGCGCCTCCTGTTTCTCCGGTCACCACACCTCAGCGGACGCCGGTCACCACCTTCACCGTGACCCCGCCGACCGTCTCCCGGTCCCTCGACGTCCTCCCGTGGACGTTCAAGGTCTGCGACCTGCTCACCGATCCCGAGGCCGCGGAGATCGGGGTGAGCGGTCCGGCGGTGGCGGGTCGGCCGGACGAGCAGGGCGGCCGCTGCACGCGCGACGGCGACTCCCGGCTGACGATCAGGATGTACGGCCGCTACGAAGAGGTCACCAACCTGCTGCTCACCACCGACTACAAGACCGAGTACATCGCCGAAGCCACCGTCTCCGGCCAACCCGCGATCGTCGTATCGAACGAACGGACACCTACCGAGAAGTGCACAGTCGGCGTGATGCTCGCCCGACGGCAGTCCCTCCAAGTCGACCTCAAGACCAGTGCCCAAGGCCCAGGAGACGTATGCGACCGAGCCCTCATCGCCGCGGAACGAGCCGTAGGGCGGATCGCCGGGTGAGGCGGGTTGGGTGGTTGGTGGGTGCTGCTCTGCTAGGCGGGTGCGCTGGGGAGGTGGGTGTGCCGGTGCCAGGCGCGCCGACCACGACCCAGCCCATCTACGCCACGGTCCCGCCCCAGACGCGGATCACGACACACTCGGTGGAGCCGCCGGAGGTCGAGACGGGCATTGACGTGCTGCCGTGGACGTATCGGCCGTGTGATGTGCTCACCGATGCGCAGGCCCGGTATGTCGGGGTTGAGGCGCCTGCGGAGGCCAGCGTGCCGGATGAGCAGGGGGCGGAGTGCTCGCGGACCGCGGGCGACGGGCCGGATCTGCGGATTCGGCTCTACGGGCGGCGGGAGGAGGTGACGGGGCTGCTGCTCGCCACGGATGTGCGCACCCAGTACCTGGCCGAGGCCACCGTCGAAGGCCAGCCCGCCATCGTCGCCTCACCCGAATCCACTCCACAAAGGCGGTGCGTGGTCGGGGTGATGATGGCCGAGGAGCAATCCATCGAAATCAAACTGGAGGCCGAGGATCGCGCTGTCTGCGATCGGGCGCTGGTCGTCGCCGGGTTCGTGGTGGCGACGATGGGATAAAGAAAACCGGGCCCTCGGCGGAGGGCCCGGTTCGTCACAGTTCGCGCTTGGCCTTCAGCTTGGCCAGGGCTTCGGCCAGGATGGCTTCGCCGTCGGCGTCGGAGCGGCGTTCCTTCACGTAGGCCAGGTGGGTCTTGTACGGCTCGTTGCGGGGTGGCTTGGGTGGGGCCTGCTCGTCCAGCCCGGCCGGGAGGCCGCAGCGGGGGCAGTCCCAGGAGTCGGGCTTCTCGGCGTCGACGGCGAACGCCGGGCGGGACTCGTGGCCGTTCGCGCACCAGTACGACACCCGTTGGCGAGGAGCGGACTCACCGCGCTCGGACTCGCCCATCGGACCGGCTCCGACCCGGGTGCCCCGGATCGCATTACCACCGGACATCGGTCTTCACACCCCCACAATCAACGTTGTCACGCGATCTTCGTCATCAGGCCGAGCCCGACGACGCAGATCACCCAGATGGCGCCGATGAACAAGGTCGCGCGGTCCAGGTTCTTCTCGACCACGCTGGAGCCCGACAGGCTCGACTGCATGCCGCCGCCGAACAGCGACGACAGACCGCCACCGCGGCCCCGGTGGAGCAGGACCAACAGGACGAGCAGAAGGCTGGTGACGATCAGAGCGATCTGCAGGGTCAGGATCATGTCATCCTCGCTGTCGAACGGTGGAAGCCAAGGCTACCGTGTGTGGTCCTGAGGTACGACCACCGGTATCGCCCGCCCGCGGCCCACCCTTGAGCAGGGTAACCCGGCACCGGCCGCTTCCGATCATCGGACCCCGCCCTCTCGATCACCTGACCGAGTGATTCGGACAATAACCCGAAAGAGGGGGAGCCCGGAATGGACTCCCCCTCGATTACCGCTTTCAGGGCAGCGGTCCGCCCGCCGCCATCGCGCAGAGCTTCGTGAACTCCTCGCTCTGCAGACTCGCCCCGCCGACCAGCGCGCCGTCGACGTCCTCCTGCGCGACGAGGTCGCCGATGCTGCCGGACTTCACCGAGCCGCCGTAGAGCACGCGGACCGTCGAGGCCACCTCGTCGCCGTAGGACGACGCGAGCTGCTTGCGCAGCGCGGCGCAGACCTCCTGCGCGTCGGCGGGCGTGGCCACCTTGCCGGTGCCGATCGCCCACACCGGCTCGTAGGCCACCACGACCGAGGCCACCTGCTCGGCCTTGAGGCCCTTGAGCCCGGCCACGAGCTGGTCGGTGCAGTGCTGGACGTGGTTGCCCGCCTCGCGGACGTCCAGCTGCTCGCCCAGGCACAGGATCGGCGTGATGCCGTGCTTGAGCGCCGCCTTGACCTTCTTGTTCACCAGCTCGTCGGTCTCGCCGTGGTACTCCCGGCGCTCCGAGTGGCCCACGGTGACGTACGAGCAGCCGAGCTTGGCCAGCATCGGGCCCGAGACGTCACCGGTGTAGGCGCCGGAGTCGTGCTGGGAGATGTCCTGCGCGCCGTACTTGAGCAGCAGCTTGTCGCCGTCGACCAGCGTCTGCACCGAGCGGATGTCGGTGAACGGGGGCAGGACGGCGACCTCGACCTTGGCGTAGTACTTCTCGGGCAGCGCGAAGGCGATCTTCTGCACCAGGGCGATGGCCTCCAGGTGGTTGAGGTTCATCTTCCAGTTGCCCGCGATGAGCGTCTTGCGCGCCATCAGCCCTCCAGCACCGACACGCCGGGGAGGTCCTTGCCCTCCAGGAATTCCAGCGACGCGCCGCCGCCGGTGGAGATGTGCGAGAAGCCGTCCTCGGGCAGGCCGAGCAGGCGCACCGCCGCGGCCGAGTCGCCGCCGCCGACCACCGAGAACGCGGCCGAGTCCACGATCGCCTGGGCGACGCCGCGCGTGCCCTCGGCGAAGGGGGCCAGCTCGAACACGCCCATCGGGCCGTTCCAGAACACCGTCCCCGCCGACCGCAGCACCTCGCCGTAGCGCTCGACGGTGATCGGGCCGATGTCCAGGCCCTTCCAGCCCTCGCGGATCTGCGCGGCCAGCACGGTCTGGGTGTTCGCCTCGGCGGAGAAGTCGTCGGCGATGACCACGTCGGCGGGCAGCAGGATCTTGCCGGGGTGCTCGGCGAGCAGCCGCTTGCAGGTGTCGATCATGTCGGCTTCCAGCAGCGAGTCGCCCACGCCCAGGCCCTCGGCGGCCAGGAACGTGAAGCACATCCCGCCGCCGACCAGCAGGGTGTCCACCCGCGGCAGCAGCGACTCGATGACGGCGAGCTTGTCGGAGACCTTCGAGCCGCCCAGCGCCACCACGTACGGCCTGTCGGGCTCGCCGGTCAGCTTGCGCAGCACCTCGACCTCGGCGAGCACCAGGCCGCCCGCGTAGGCGGGCAGCTTGGCGGCCACGTCGTAGACGGAGGCCTGCTTGCGGTGCACGACGCCGAAGCCGTCGGAGACGAACACGTCGGCCAGCGCCGCGTACTCCTCGGCCAGCGCGGACCGCTCGGCGGCGTCCTTGGCCGTCTCGCGCGCGTCGAACCGCACGTTCTCCAGCAGCGCCACCCCGCCCTCGGCGAGCCCGGCCACGGTCTCCTGGGCCGAGGGCCCGGTTACGTCGTTGGCCAGCGCGACCGGCGACCCCAGCAGCTCGCCCAGCCGCAGCGCGACCGGGGCGAGGGAGTACTTGGCGTCGGGCGTGCCCTTGGGACGGCCCAGGTGCGCCGCCACCACGACCCGCGCCCCGGCCGCTGCCAGCCGGGAGATGGTCGGCAGCGACGCGCGCACGCGGCCGTCGTCGGTGATCCGGGTGCCGTCCAGGGGGACGTTCAGGTCGGCGCGCACCAGCACGCGCCGACCAGCGACCCCCTCGGCGAGCAGGTCGTCCAGCGTCCGCATCAGAGCTTGGACGCCACGAGCGCGGTCAGGTCGGCGAGGCGGTTGGAGTAGCCCCACTCGTTGTCGTACCAGCCGACGACCTTGACCTGGTTGCCGTTGACCTTGGTCAGCGGGGCGTCGTAGATGCACGACGCCGGGTCGGTCACGATGTCGGCGGAGACGATCGGCTCCTCGTTGTAGCGCAGGATGCCCGCCAGCGGGCCGTCGGCCGCGGCCTTGTACGCGGCGTTGACCTCGTCCAGGGAGACCTCGCGGCCCAGGGTGACGGTCAGGTCGGTGGCCGAGCCGGTCGGCACCGGCACGCGCAGGGCGTAGCCGTCGAGCTTGCCGTTGAGCTCGGGCAGCACCAGGCCGATCGCCTTGGCGGCGCCGGTGGACGTCGGCACGATGTTCAGCGCGGCGGCGCGGGCGCGGCGCAGGTCCTTGTGCGGGGCGTCCTGCAGGTTCTGGTCCTGGGTGTAGGCGTGGATGGTGGTCATCAGACCGCGCTCCACGGTGAAGGCGTCGTGCAGGACCTTGGCCAGCGGCGCGAGGCAGTTGGTGGTGCAGGAGGCGTTGGAGATGACGGTCTGCGAGCCGTCGTACTTGTCCTCGTTCGCGCCCAGCACGACGGTCAGGTCCTCGCCCTTGGCGGGCGCGGAGATGATGACCTTCTTGGCCCCGCCCTCGTCGACGTGCTTGCGCGCGTCGGCGGCGTTGGTGAAGAAGCCGGTGGACTCGACCACGACGTCGACGCCGAGGTCCTTCCAGGGCAGCTTGCCCGGGTCGCGCTCGGCCAGGGCCTTGATGGTCCGGTCGCCGACCTTGATGCCCTCGTCGACCACCGACACCTCCTGCGGCAGGCGGCCGAGGACGCTGTCGTACTTGAGGAGGTGCGCCATCGTGGCCACGTCGCCGAGGTCGTTGAAGGCCACGATCTCGATGTCGTGGTCACCGGCCGCCACAGCCCGGAAGAAGTTGCGACCGATACGACCGAAACCGTTGACGCCTACTCGAACCGTCACCGTCTTGTCTCCTCGTGAAATGGGCTCTTGACCAACCCGAACCCTACTGGCCGGACGAGGGCGCCACAGGGTGCGGTCGGCAGTGTCTCTTTATCGAATCAGATCCGCGCCCCGCGCGCCACCACCCCGCCCGGATCGTGGACGCGGACCTGTCACGGGTGTACCCGCTGGCGCGATCGTCGATGCGAGGGCAATCGCACCGAGGAGGCGGCGTGGGCGGATCGCTGAAATCCCGGCGGGGCCGGGTCCTGGCGGGGCTGGTCCTGGCCGGGTTGCTGATCGGGCTGGTGGTCGTCCTCCGGTCGGCGACCGAGCAGCAGTCGTGGGCCTCGGCGCAGGGCGTCGTGCAGGAGCGCATCCGCGAGGGCAAGAGCTACTCGGTGCGCGTCGCCTACGCGCTGCCCGACGGCAGCCTGCAGGTGGCGACGCTGTCGGAGAACGGCCCGGCGCGCGAGCCGGGCGAGCAGGTGACCGTGCGCTACGACCTGGAAGGCGGACGGGTGGTCGACGCGGCGCTGGCCGACAACGACCAGGCGTTCTGGGTGACCGGGATCCTGCTGGGCGTGCTGGCCCTCGGCGCGCTGGTGGTGAACCTCGCCGCGTGGGCGCCGCGGCCGCGGGACTGACGTGGAACGAAGCGGAGTCCGCCTGCCCCCACGCCGGGCGGACTCCGCTTCGTTCATCCCCCCGCGGGTGCTCCTCCCCCAAGCAGCACCCGCGCTCCCGGTAGTCAGGAGCACGGGGCGCCCGGGGCAGATACCTGATGTGACCCAGGTCACGCTTCGACTTCGAGCATCTCGGGCGTGACCACCGATTCGGTGTCCGGGACGCCGAGGTCCTTGGCCCGCTTGTCGGCCATCGCCAGCAGCCGCCGGATGCGCCCGGCGACCGCGTCCTTGGTCATCGGCGGGTCGGCGAGCTGGCCGAGCTCCTCCAGCGACGCCTGCTTGTTCTTCAGCCGCAGCTCCCCCGCGGCGGCGAGGTGGTCGGGGGCGTCGACGCCGAGGATCTCCATCGCCCGCTGCACGCGCGCGGCGGCGGCGACGGCGGCGCGGGCGCTGCGCCGCAGGTTGGCGTCGTCGAAGTTGGCCAGGCGGTTGGCCGTCGCCCGCACCTCGCGGCGCATCCGGCGCTCCTCCCAGGCCAGCACGCTGGAGTGCGCGCCGAGCCGGGTCAGCATCGCGCCGATGGCGTCGCCGTCGCGCACCACCACCCGGTCGGCCCCGCGGACCTCCCGCGACTTGGCCTGGATGCCCAGCCTGCGCGCCGCGCCGACGATGGCCAGCGCCGCCTCCGGGCCGGGGCAGGTGATCTCCAGCGCCGAGGAGCGGCCCGGCTCGGTCAGCGACCCGTGGGCCAGGAACGCCCCGCGCCACGCGGCCTCGGCGTCGCAGAGCCCGCCCGCCACGACCGGGGCGGGCAGCCCCCGCACCGGGCGGCCACGCGGGTCCAGCAGCCCGGTCTGGCGGGCCAGGCCGTCGCCGTCCTTGACCACGCGCACCACGTACCGGGTGCCCTTGCGCAGGCCGCCGGAGGTGATGACGTGCACGTCGGCGTGGTGGCCGTAGAGGTCGTGGATCTCCTTGCGCAGCCGCCGAGCCGCCGAGCCGGTGTCCAGCTCGGCCTCCACGACCACCCGGCCGCCGACGATGTGCAGGCCGCCCGCGAAGCGCAGCAGGGCGGAGACCTCGGCTCGTCGGCAGCAGGTCTTGGACACCGCGAGCCTGCTCAGCTCGTCCTTGACTGCAGCGGTCATCGCCACGGCCGATCTCCTCTCCCACGCGCTCCCGGCGTACATCCCATCACGGCGTGTCGGCCCCGGCGTGTCGGCCCCGGCGGATCAGCGCCCGCGCACCGCGGCGATCGCCCTGGCCAGGGTGGCGCCGAGGGCCGCGGGGTCGTGCCGCTCGGGGGCGGCGGCGTTGGTGACCGAGTCCAGCCACGCGGTCGCGCCGAGCGCGCCGGCGGCCCGTCGCAGCCGGTCCGGGGTGGGCACGGCGTCGGCGTCGGCCACCACCGCGTCGACCCGCAGCCCGGGGGCGTGCTCGCAGAGCACGTCCAGGTGCTGCTCCGGGGAGAAACCCGCGGTTTCCCCCGCCTGGGGGACCAGGTTGAGCACCACGACCCGGGTGGCGGCGGTCTCCACGAGGGCGTCGTGCAGCTCGGGGACCAGCAGGTGCGGCAGGACGCTGGTGAACCAGGAGCCGGGGCCCAGCAGCACCAGGTCGGCCTCCCGGACGGCGGTCACCGCGTCCGGGCAGGCGGTGGGCAGCTCGCCGCGGCGGCGGGCGTTGCACAGCCGGATGCGGTGCACTCGGCCCGGCGTGGTGGCGACGGCGACCTGCCCGCGGATGCGCCGCACGGTCGCCGGGTCCTCGTCGAGGCCGGTCACGTCGGCCTCGATGTCCATCGGCTCGGTGCACATCGGCAGCACCCGGCCGGTGACGCCGAGCAGCCGCCCGGCCTCGGCCAGCGCGGCGACCGAGTCGCCCAGGACCTCCAGCAGCCCGGCCAGCACCAGGTTGCCGACCGCGTGCCCGGCCAGCGCGCCGGTGCCGCCGAAGCGGTGCTCGAACACCGTGCGCCAGGCGTCCGGGCCGGCCAGGGCGGTCAGCGCCTTGCGCAGGTCGCCGGGCGGCAGCAGGCCCAGCTCGCGGCGCAGGCGGCCGGAGGAGCCGCCGTCGTCGGCGACGGTGACCACCGCGGTGATGTCGTCGGTGATGGCGCGCAGCGCGCCGAGGGTGGCCTGCAGGCCGTGCCCGCCGCCCAGCGCGACCGCGCGCAGACCCGTCACTCGCGCCCCAGGTCGCGGTGCACGACCTTGACCGCCATGCCGTCGGTGTCGCTGAGCCGCCGGGCCAGCTCCTCGGAGATGGCCACGCTGCGGTGCTTGCCGCCGGTGCAGCCCACGGCCAGCGTCAGGTACCGCTTGCCCTCGCGGCGGAAACCTGCGCCGATGAGCCGCAGCAGCTCGTGGTAGCGGTCGAGGAACTCCTCGGCGCCCTCCTGGCTGAGCACGTAGTTGCGCACGTCGCCGTCGCGGCCGGTCAGCTCCTTCAGCTCCGGGATCCAGAACGGGTTGGGCAGGAAGCGCACGTCCATCACCAGGTCGGCGTCCATCGGCAGGCCGTACTTGTAGCCGAAGCTGAGCACGGTGACGCGGGTGCCGACGTCGGTCTCGGTGCCGAAGGCGTCCTCGATCTTGGCGCGCAGCTGGTGCACCGAGAGGGTGGAGGTGTCGAGGATGAGGTCGGCGTCGGTGCGCAGCGGGCGCAGCACCTCGCGCTCAGCGGAGATGCCGTCGATGAGCCTGCCCTCGCCCTGCATCGGGTGGCCCCTGCGGACTTGCTCGAAGCGGCGCACCAGCACCTCGTCGGTGGCCTCCAGGAACAGCACGCGCGGCTTGTACCCGCGGGCGTCGAGGTCCTTGATGATCGCGTCGAGGTCGTGGGTGAACGCCCGGCTGCGCACGTCCATCACCACGGCGATGCGGGTGATCGCGCCGCGGGCCTGGGAGCCGAGCTCGACCATGGTGGCGATCAGCTCGGGCGGCAGGTTGTCGACGACGAACCAGCCGAGGTCCTCCAGGCACTTGGCCGCGGTGCTGCGGCCCGCGCCGGACAGCCCGGTGACCACAGCGACCGACATGCCCGTCCCACCGGGGGATGCGCCGCTGACAGTCGGATCAGTCATGGTTTCCTCTCTTCGGAAAGCGCGCTGTGCACGGCCTCGGCGGTGGTCCTGCCGATGCCCGGCACCCCGCTGATCTCCTCGACGCTGGCCGCGCGCAGCCGCTTCACCGAGCCGAAGTGCTTGATCAGCACCTTGCGGCGGTGCTCGCCGAGTCCGGGGATGTCGTCGAGGGCGGAGGCGGTCATCCGCTTGGCGCGCTTCTGCCGGTGGTAGGCGACCGCGAACCGGTGCGCCTCGTCGCGCACGCGCTGGAGCAGGTACAGCGCCTCGCTGGTGCGCGGCAGGATCGCGGGCTCGGGGTCGGCGGGCAGCCACACCTCCTCCAGCCGCTTGGCCAGGCCGATCACCCCGACGTCGGTGATGCCGAGGTCGGCGAGCACGTCGGCGGCGGCGTTGGCCTGCGGGCCCGCGCCGTCGACGACCAGCAGGTTGGGCGGGTAGGCGAAGCGGCGCGGGCGGCCGGTCTCCGGGTCCACCCCCGGGGTCGGGTCCTGGCCGCCGGACTCCCCGGCGTGGCGGGCGAAGCGGCGGCGCACGACCTCGGCGATGGCGGCGACGTCGCCCTCGGTGGCGGCCTCGCGCAAGGCGAAGCGGCGGTACTCGGACTTGCGCGGCAGCCCGTCCTCGAAGACCACCAGCGAGGCGACGACGTCGCTGCCCTGGATGTGGCTGACGTCGATGCACTCGATCCGCAGCGGGGCCGAGTCGAGGCCGAGGTGGTCCTGCAGCTCCTGCAGCGCCGCGGAGCGGGCGGTCAGGTCGCCCGCGCGGCGCAGCTTGTGCTGGGTGAACGCCTCCTTGGCGTTGCGCTCGACGGTCTCCATGAGCGCGCGCTTGTCGCCGCGCTGCGGCACGCGCAGCCCGACCCGCGCCCCGCGCAGCCCGGAGAGCCAGTCGGCCAGGGCGTCGGCGTCGGCGGGCAGCTCGGGCACCAGCACCTCGCGCGGGACCGGGCTGTCGGCCTCGGCCTGGTCGGCCTGCTCGCCGTAGAAGCCCAGGAGGAACTGCGCGACGAGGTCGGCCAGCGGGCTGGCGCTCTCCTCCACCCGGTCGATCACCCAGCCGCGCTGCCCGCGCACCCGCCCGCCGCGCACGTGGAAGACCTGCACGGAGGCTTCGAGGTCGTCGAAGGCGAAGGCGACCACGTCGGCGTCGGTGCCGTCGCCGAGCACCACGGCCTGCTTCTCCATCGCCCGCTTGAGCGCGCCGATGTCGTCGCGCAGGCGGGCGGCGCGCTCGAACTCCAGCGCCGCCGACGCCTCGCCCATCTCCCGCTCCAGCCTGCGGATCATCAGGTCGGTCTTGCCGGAGAGGAAGTCGGCGAAGTCGGTGACGATCTCCCGGTGCCGCGCGGCGTCGACCCGGCCGACGCAGGGGGCCGAGCACTTGTCGATGTAGCCGAGCAGGCAGGGCCGCCCGATCTGGCCGTGCCGCTTGAACACCCCGGCCGAGCAGGTGCGGGCGGGGAAGACGCGCAGCAGCAGGTCCAGCGTCTCGCGGATGGCCCAGGCGTGGGCGTAGGGGCCGAAGTAGCGCACGCCCTTCTTGCGGGCGCCGCGGTAGACGTGCAGCCGCGGGTACTCCTCGTTGAGGGTCACGGCGAGCACGGGGTAGGACTTGTCGTCGCGGTAGCGGACGTTGAACCGCGGGTCGAACTCCTTGATCCAGTTGTACTCGAGCTGGAGGGCCTCGACCTCGGTGGTGACGACCGTCCACTCGACCGCGCCCGCGGTGGTCACCATCTGGCGGGTGCGCGGGTGCAGCGAGGCGACGTCGGCGAAGTAGGAGTTGAGCCGCGAGCGCAGGCTCTTGGCCTTCCCGACGTAGATCACCCGGCCGGTGGGGTCCCGGAACTTGTAGACCCCCGGGGCGTCGGGGATGGACCCGGCGGACGGGCGGTAGGTGGACGGGTCGGGCACGCGACAACCCTACGTGCCAGGGCCGACAGCAGGTCCGCGGGCTCGCCGGCCCCGGCCGGTCCGACCGGGGCCGCCGCCGCGCTCAGGCGAGCCGGACGTTGCCGCCCTCGACCTTGACCGGGATCTCCGCCAACCCCGCCGTCGCGGGCCCCCGGGTCACCGCTCCGGTGGCCGCGTCGAAGGTGCTGCCGTGGTTCGGGCAGGTGATCGTCCCGTCAGACGGCAGGCCGACGATGGTGCCCTGGTGCGGGCACGCGGGGTTGTACGCCTTGACCGCCTCTCCCGTGCGGACCAGCAGGATCTTGGTGTCCGGGCCGTCGACCAGCACGCCGCCGCCGTCCGGGATGTCCGCGACGGCCGCCAGCGCGCCGGGCGCGCCGCCGGTGGTCGTGCCCGCGCCGGTCGTGGGGCCTGCACCGGTGGTCGGGCCGCCGGGCGCCGGGGTCTCGGTCGAGCACGCCGCCAGCGCGCCGGGGGCGATCAGGGCGACCATGAGGCCGCACAGGGCCTGCCTGCGTCCGGTGGTGGGTTCTGCGGTCACGCGGGAGCCTCCTCGTAGCTGCACTCCAGGACAGGAGAACACCCCGGGTTACGCCCGCGCAGCGCGGGAGGTTCAGCCGACGTGCGCGGCCTTGTGGAGCTTGCGCAGCTCGCGGATGGCCAGGACCGCGCGGTCGCGGTCGATCGACTGCACCGCCATCAGCACGATGTACTCGTCGTCGGGCAGTTCGAGGCGGGCGTAGGACGCCCCGTCGGGGAAGGTCACCGCGACCACGTCCGACCAGGGGACCAGCTTCGAGCCGAGCATGTTGCGCACGACGACGCCGGTCTCGTCGGCGGTCACCTTCGGCCAGGTGAACCAGAGCGCCCCCAGCGCCAGCAGCACCCCGATGCCGATCATGGCGACCTGGTCGGAGGTCTGGAAGTACACCCCGGTCGACTGGTTCTTCAGCAGCACCCCGACGGCGGTGAACACCGCGATGAACACCACCGCGAAGGCCACGGCGACGAACCGGACCTTGATGGGGCGGACCGTCACCGGAACCCCTGCTCCGTCCACGGCTGCCGCAGCCCCCGCAGCACCAGCGCGGATTCCAACGCCGCCAGACACGCCTCGTACCCCTTGTCCTCCGCCGAACCGGGCAGCCCGCACCGGTCCAGGGCCTGTTGCTCGTCGTTCACGGTCAGCACGCCGTTGCCCACCGGGGTGGACTCGTCCAGCGACACCCGGGTCAGCCCGGCCGTCACCGCGTCGCAGACGTACTCGAAGTGCGGCGTCCCGCCGCGGATCACCACGCCCAGCGCCACGACCGCGTCGTGGTGGCGGGCCAGCTCCTGGCAGACCACCGGCAGCTCGACCGCGCCCGGCACCCGGACCACGGTCGGCTCGGCGATGCCCGCGGCGTCGGCCGCGGCGAGGGCGCGCTCCAGGAGCTGGTCGGTGATCTTGGTGTGCCACCGGGTGGCCGCCACCGCCAGCTGGATGCCCTCGCAGTTGGGGACGACCGCCTCGGGCCTGCCTTCGCCGCTCACGCGGTTCCCTCCCCGGACGTCGCCTGCGTGGTGTCGAATTGTTCCAGGTTGGCCAGGTCGTGCCCCATCCGGTCCCGCTTGGTGCGCAGGTAGTGCAGGTTCTCCGGGTTCGGCCAGACCGACAGCGGCACCCGGTCCACCACGGTCAGCCCGTAGCCGTCGAGGCCCACGCGCTTGGCCGGGTTGTTCGTCAGCAGCCGCATCGAGCGCACGCCCAGGTCGACCAGGATCTGCGCGCCGGTGCCGTAGTCGCGGGCGTCGGCGGGCACGCCGAGGGCGAGGTTGGCGTCCACGGTGTCGGCGCCCTTGTCCTGCAGCTGGTAGGCCTGCAGCTTGTGCATCAGGCCGATGCCGCGGCCCTCGTGGCCGCGCATGTAGAGCACGATGCCGCGGCCCTCGTTGGCCACCGCCTCCATCGCCGCGTCCAGCTGCGGGCCGCAGTCGCACCGCAGGGAGCCGAAGACGTCGCCGGTCAGGCACTCCGAGTGCACCCGGACCAGGATGTCGGCGCCGTCGCCGATCTCGCCGTAGACCAGCGCGACGTGCTCGATGCCGTCGAGCAGGCTGTCGTAGCCGACCGCGCGGAAGGTGCCGTGCGTGGTCGGGATGCGCGCCTCGGCCACCCGCACGACCTGCTTCTCCGTGCGCCGCCGGTAGGCGATCAGGTCGGCGATGGTGATGATCTCCAGCTCGTGCTCGGCCGCGAAGACCTCCAGCTCGTCGCGCCGGGCCATGTCGCCGGTGTCCTTCTGCGAGACGATCTCGCAGAGCACGCCCGCAGGCCGCAGCCCGGCCATCCTGGCCAGGTCGACGGCGGCCTCGGTGTGCCCGGGGCGGCGCAGCACCCCGCCCTCCTTGGCGCGCAGCGGCACCACGTGGCCGGGCCGGGTGAAGTCCTCGGCCCGGGACGCCTCGTCGGCCAGCAGCCGGATCGTGCGCGCCCGGTCGGTCGCCGAGATGCCGGTCGACACGCCCTCCTTGGCGTCCACCGTCACCGTGTACGCGGTGCCGCGGCCGTCCTGGTTGGTGTGGAACATCGGCGGGAGGTTGAGCCGCTCGCAGTCGGCGTCGGTCAGCGCGACGCAGACGTAGCCGGAGGTGTAGCGGACCATGAAGGCCAGCATCTCCGGGGTGGTCTTCTCCGCGGCGAAGATGAGGTCGCCCTCGTTCTCCCGGTCCTCGTCGTCGACGACGATCACCGGCTTGCCCGCGGCGACGGCATCGATGGCCCGCTCGATGGCGGCGAAGTCACTCACCCGCGACCTCCTTCACGACGGCCCCGATGTGGGGCGATGCCAGTCTCTCCACGTACTTGGCGATGACGTCCACTTCGAGGTTGACCTTGTCCCCGACCGCGCGGACGCCCAGCGTGGTCACGCGCAGGGTCTCCGGGATCAGGCTCACGGTGAACCAGTCGGGCCCCACCTCCACCACGGTCAGCGAGACGCCGTCGACGGTGATGGAGCCCTTCTCCACCACATAACGCGCCAGCCGCGGCGGCATTCCGATCCGCACCAGGTCCCAGTGCTCCGACGGCTCGCGGGCGGCGATCTCGCCGGTCCCGTCCACGTGGCCCTGCACGATGTGACCGCCGAAGCGGGCACCCACGGCCGCGGCGCGCTCCAGGTTGACCGGGTCGCCCGCGCCCAGGCCGCCCAGGCTGGTGCGCACCAGGGTCTCGCGCATCACGTCGGCGGTGAACGCGCCGCCGTCCAGCTCGACCACGGTCAGGCACACGCCGTTGACCGAGATCGAATCGCCGATGCGCGCGTCCGCGGTGACCAGCGGGCCGCTGATGGTCAGCCGCGCCGCGTCGGCGAGGTCGGCCACGGCCACCACCTCGCCGCGCTCCTCCACGATCCCGGTGAACACCGCGTCCTCCCTCAGTCCGTGACCGGCACGGCGCTCACGCGCACGTCCGGTCCACACATGGTGACCTGTTCGACGGCCATCCGGTGCGCATCGGTGATGGTCGACACGCCCGATGCGCCCAACGCCACAGGGCCGCCGCCCAGCAGGACGGGCGCGATGTAGGCCAGCAGCCGGTGCACGGCACCCGCTTGGACGAACGCGCCCGCCAGCGTCGGCCCGCCTTCGAGCAGGACGTCGACCGCGCCGCGGGCGTCCAGCTCGGCCAGGACCTCGTGCGGGTCGCGCGTGCGCAGGTGCAGGGTGGGCGCGCTGGCGTCGAGGACCTTCGCGCCCGCGGGCAGGTCGCCCTCGCCGACGACCACCCGCAGCGGCTGGCGGTCGAGCAGCGCGCCGTCGGCGTCGCGGGCGGTCAGCGCCGGGTCGTCGGCCAGGACGGTGCCGCGGCCGACGACGATCGCGTCGATGCGGGTGCGCAGGTCGTGCACCTCGGCCCGGGACTCGGCGGAGCTGATCCACCGGCTGGTGCCGTCGGCCGCGGCGACCCTGCCGTCGAGGGAGGCGGCGTACTTCCAGGTCACGTGCGGGGTCCCGGTCCGCTGCCGGTGCAGCCAGGCGCGCAGCGCGCCGCGCTCGGCCTCCTGCGCGAGCAGCCCGCCGTCCACGCGCACGCCCGCCGCCGCCAGCACCGCGGCCCCGCCCGCGGCCACCGGGTTGGGGTCGGCCACGGCGTAGACGACCCGGGCGACCCCGGCCGCCAGCAGCGCGTCGGTGCAGGGCGGGGTCCGGCCGTGGTGGGCGCAGGGCTCCAGGGTGACCACGGCGGTGCCGCCGCGCGCCCGCTCCCCCGCCGCCCGCAGCGCCACGACCTCGGCGTGCCCGCCGCCGGGCGGGCGCGTCCCGCCGAGCCCTGCGACCTCGCCGCCCGCGTCGAGGACCACGCAGCCCACCGGCGGGTTCGGGCTGGTCGTGCCGTGCACTCCCGCGCCCTGCGCCAGGGCTGCGCGCATCGCCGCGACCAGCCTGTCCTCCACGCCGACCAGTCTTTCAGGTCCGGTTGACGCCGCGCACCCGCCTAGCTGCGGTGTGCTGAGGCCCGCTCACGCAAGGCGGCGACCGCGGCGGCGGGGTCGTCGGCGTTGTAGACGGCCGAGCCCGCCACGAAGCAGTCGACCCCGGCCTCGGCGGCCTGGTCGATGGTGTCGGCGTTGATGCCGCCGTCGATCTCGATGAGGACCTTGAGGTGCCCGGTGTCGACCAGCCTGCGCGCGGCCCGGACCTTGTCCAGCACGTCCGGGATGAACTTCTGCCCGCCGAACCCCGGCTCGACCGACATGATCAGCAGCGTGTCGTAGTCGCGCAGGACCTCGACCCACGGGTCCAGCGGGGTGCCCGGCTTGAGCGACAGGCCCGCCTTCGCCCCGGCCGCCCGCAGGTCGCGGGCCACCGCCCGCGGGTCGCGCACCGCCTCGGCGTGGATGGTGACGTTGTGCGCGCCCGCCTCGGCGTACCCGACGGCCCACCGGTCCGGGTCGGCGATCATCAGGTGGCAGTCCAGCGGGATGTCCGTGGCCTTGCGCAGCGACTCCACCACCGGCAGGCCGAGGGTGAGGTTCGGGACGAAGTGGGCGTCCATCACGTCCACGTGCAGCCAGTCCGCGCCGCGCACGGCGGCCATCTCCTCGGCGAGCCGGGCGAAGTCGGCGGACAGGATGCTGGGCGCGATCATCGGGGTGGTCGACACAGGGCCGCAGCATAGGCAGCCGCGCCGGGCCCCGCTGCGGTCACCGTCCGCCCAGGTGAGCCACATCTCGGAGGAAGTCCAGGACCGGCTGCGTCTGCCCCACGATGGAGTGGCCGACGCCGGGCAGGACGGTCACCCGGGCGTGCGGCACGGCGCGGGTCAGGCGCGCGGCGGTGCCTGCGGAGTCGAACATCGCGTCGCGCTCGCCCGCGATGGCCAGCACCGGCATGGTCAGCCCGCGCAGGGCGTCGTCGGGGAAGACGGGCAGGCGGTCGCGGCGGGGCAGGAAGTGGGTGAACATCAGCGCCAGGTACTCGGCGACCTCGGGCAAGTCCCGCACGTCGACGCCCGCCACCGACTTGATCGACCGCAGCATGCCCCAGCGCCCGAACGGCTTGTAGAACAGGGCCTTGAACACGAAGCCGACCTTCTGCCTGCCGAGCCCACCGGGGCACAGCAGGGCCAGCCGCTCGACCCGCTCGGTCCGCCGGATCGCGTAGTCCAGGCCCATCCACCCGCCGAGCGAGGCGCCGACGAACGCCGCGCGCTCGATCCCGAAGTGGTCGAGGACGTCGTCGAGCCAGTGGGCGTAGGCCGCGGAGTCCAGCGGCGGGCGCGAGGGGGCGGAGAGCCCCGGCTCGCCGATGAGGTCGACGGCGTGCACGCGGAAGTGCTGCGCGAAGGCCGTCACGTCGCCCATCCACATCGTGGCGTTCGTGCCCGCGCCGTGCAGCAGCACCAGCGGCGGGGCGTCGCGCGGGCCGCAGACGAGGACGAACGTCTCCCCTTCGCGGGTCGGCACGGTGACGCGCTCGGCCGGGACCGGCCAGGCGTCGAGGCTCTGCTCGTAGCGGCGGCGGATCTCGCGCCCGCCCGCCTCGGTCTTGTAGATCATGAGTCAAGCACCCCTTGCAGGTAGTCGAGGATGTGCCGGGTGTCGGCCAGCCCGCCGAGCACGACGACCTTCATGCGGGCCCGCTCCTCGTCGTAGGCGGTCTCCACCCGCAGCGGCTGGTCGGCCGGGTGGGTGCGCACGGCGGTCAGCAGCGTGCTGACGCGGTGCGCGGTCTCCGGGCTCACCGCGTCGATCTCGACGACGGTGGACACATCGACATGGCGATGCCTGCGCACCTCCGGCGGGTCGGCCACCGGGGCGCCGACGAAGGCTTCGAGGTCGGCGCGGGTGATCCGGTACTGCTTGCCGATCCGGACGGCCTTCAGCCGCCCTTCGCGCACGTAGCCGCGCACGGTCCGCACGTGCAGCCCCAGCTGCTCCGCCACCTCTTCGGTCGAGTAGAGCTCTTTGCCCATGTTCTTACCTTACCAGCCGTGTTTGAACGGCTGATAGGTAATTTTGGGGAAGGATACGTATATACGCCCTCCCGATCCTCTAGGTTGCGATCGTGGACTTCGCGCGCGTGCTCTCCGTCAACGTCGGCAAACCCCGACCCACCGAGGCGTCCGTCGGCATCACCGGGATCGACAAGCGGCCGGTCGACGGCCCGGTCGAGGTGATCGCGCCCGGCCCGTCGAAGTCGGGCCTGTCCGGCGACACGATCTGCGACGTGGCCAACCACGGCGGGCCCGACCAGGCGGTCTACGCCTACGCCCGGGAAGACCTCGACGCCTGGGCCGCCGAGCTCGGCCGCGACCTGACCCCGGGCGTCTTCGGCGAGAACCTGACCACGGCGGGCGTCGACACGACCAACGCGGTGATCGGCGAGCGCTGGCAGGTCGGCAGCACGCTGCTGGAGGTGTCCTGCCCCCGCATCCCGTGCCGCACCTTCGCGCTCTGGCTGGAGCAGGAGCAGTGGCAGCTGCGGTTCACCCAGCGCGCCGTGCCCGGCGCGTACCTGCGGGTCATCACCCCCGGCGCGATCACCGCGGGCGACCCGGTGGAGATCGTCCACCGGCCGGACCACGGGGTGACCATCGGCGTGGTCTTCCGGGCGATGACGCTGGAGCCGGACCTGCTGCCCCAGCTGGTCGACATCGAGGAGCTGTCGGAGAAGCACCGGACCCGCGCCCGCAAGCGGGTGGGCGTCTGATGCGCCCGAGCGGCCCGCGCGTCGGCGCGTACGTGGTCTGCCTGATGGACGGCAAGATCCTGCTGAGCAGGATGGTGTACGTCGGCCTGCGGTGGATGCTTCCCGGCGGCGGTCTCGAACACGGCGAGGACCCGGTCGACGCGGCGGTGCGGGAGGTGTTCGAGGAGACCGGCTACACGGTGGAGATCGAGGACCTGCTCGGCCTGCACACCTACTTCCGCGAGGAGGACGGGGAGAGCCACCACGCCCTGCGCGTCGTCTACACCGGACGCATCACCGGCGGGGAGCTGACGCACGAGGTCGGCGGCAGCTCGGACATGGCCGCCTGGTTCCCGCTGGCCGAGGTGCCCACCCTGCAACGCGCCACCCTGGTCGACCTCGCCCTGCAGATGCTCGACTCCCCACCCCGAACCGGCCGCATCGCATGACCTTCGCCTCCGCCGCCCGCGCGGGCCTCGCCGCCGCAGCAGACCCGGTGCGGGCGGCGGAGATGCGCCGGTACATGAAGTCCGCGATGCCGATGCGCGGCGTCCCCAAGCCCGCCCGCGCGGCCCTGGTGAAGGAACTGGTGGCCCAGCACCCCTTCACCGACCGTCCTACTTGGATCGCGGCCACCTGCGACCTGTGGCGGACGGCGCAGTTCCGCGAGGAGCGCTACCTCGCCCTCGACCTCATCGGTCACCGCCGCTACGCGGCCTGGCAGGCCCCGGACCTGCTGCCGCTGTACGAGGAATTCATCGTCACGGGCGCGTGGTGGGACTTCGTGGACGAGATCGCCACCCGCAGGCTCAACGACCTCCTCCTCTCCCACCGCCCCACCCTCACCCCGCCGATGCGCGCGTGGGCCACCGACCCCGACCTCTGGAAGCGCCGCGCATCCGTGCTGTGCCAACTGCACCACAAGTCGGCCACAGACCTGACCCTGCTGACCCACGCGATCGAATCCAACATCGCCGACCCGGACTTCTTCCTCCGCAAGGCAATCGGCTGGTCACTCCGCCAGTACGCCCGCACAGACGCCACGTGGGTCCGCACCTTCGTCGACACCCACCCGGCCCTGTCCCCCTTGTCCCGCCGGGAAGCCGTCAAGCACCTCTAGCCCCTGTGGACAACTCCGGAGCCCGCCGCCCCGCTTCGGGCAACCTGGGAATCACGAGCCCAACCCCACGGGCGCCAACCCCCAGGAGATCCCATGTCCACCCGCACCCATGCCTCCCCGCACCACGCCGCTCCCCGGCGCACCCACCACGCCCCAGCTCCCCGCCACTCCAGGCTTCCGAGCTTTGGGCACGCACCCTCTCTCAGGTGGGGCGAAGTGCGCCGCCCTACCCTGGTCGAGCCCACACCCGCCGGGACTAGCGCGCGGCACCTAGCCGCTCACCATCCACGCCTTCGGCCTGCGCACACGCAGACAGACGGGAGTCCCGGCCTCAACTCGTGCACCCGGGGCGCATCCGCACCCGGGTCTCGGCACTCACCTGCGCCTCACGAACCCACGAGGCAGCATTGGCCCGGCAGTCGGCACCGGCGTGCAGCCTGTGACCCACGGGGTCTCAGGCCACACGTCGAGCACTGGACCGCGCGGCGCGGGATGGGCGAGCACTTGCCCGCCCATCCCGGGTCAGCCGCGCAACACCGCGCCGAAGCGGTCCGCGGCGGCGGCCACGGCGGCGTCGCGGGCCGTGGTCGCCTCCTCGACCGTCAGCGTCCGGTCGGGGGCGCGGAAGCGGAGGGCGTAGGCCAGCGAGCGCTTGCCCTCGCCCACCTGCTCGCCGGTGTAGACGTCGAACAGCGACAGGTCCTCCAGCAGGGCGCCGCCGCCGGCGCGCAGGGCCTGCGCGACCTCGGCGACCGGGACCTCTGCCGGGACCACCAGCGCCACGTCGAGCAGGACCGGCGGGTACGGCGAGACCATCGGCACCGGGCGGGACTGGACCAGCGGCATAGCGTCGAGGTCCAGCTCCATCGCGCAGGTCCGCGCGGGCAGGCCGAGGGCCTCCACGACCTTCGGGTGCAGCTCGCCCGCGTGCCCCACCGGGAACCCGCCGACGCGCAGCTCCGCGCAGCGGCCGGGGTGCCAGGGCAGCAGGTCGGACTTGTGCACGGTCAGCTCCACGCCCGCGGCCTCGGCCACGGTGCGGGCGGCCTGCACGGCGTCGGCCCAGCTCGCCTGCTCGCCGGGGCCCCACCAGCCGGCGCGGGTGCGGTGGCCCGCCAGGACCGCGGCGACGTGGACGGGCTGGTTCGGCAGCGCGGCCGCCAGCTGGCCCAGCTCGTCGTCGCCGGGGCGGCCGGTGACCGGGACCTCCGGCATCGGCGCAGGCTGGTGGCGGGGCAGCACGACCTGTCCGATGTGGAACAGGGCGGCGTCGCGCGCGCCGCGGGAGACGTTGCGCACCAGCGTGTCCAGCAGGCCGGGCAGCAGGGTGGTCGCCAGCGCGTGGCGGTCGGCCTCCAGCGGGTTGAGCACCGACAGCGTCCGCCGTCGGGAGTCGTCGGCGGCCAGGCCGAAGGCGTCGAACACCGCGGGGTCGAGGAACGGGAACGGCAGGACCTCGACGTAGCCGTGCTCGGCCAGCGCCCGGCCGACGGCGCGCTTGCGCCGCTGGGCCGCGGTCAGGCCGCGCCCGGGCGGGGCCGCGGGCAGCTCGGTCGGGATGGTGTCGTAGCCCTGCAGGCGCAGGACCTCCTCCACCAGGTCCGCGGGCTGCAGCAGGTCCGCGCGCCAGGACGGCGGGTACGCGGTGACGGTGGGCGTGCCCGCCTCGTCCGCGCCGACGTCCACGGTGCAGCCGATCTGCTGCAGGCGGGTGACCGTCACCCCGCGCGGGTAGCGGATGCCCGCCACCCGGTCGGGCAGGTCCATCGCCATGACCACGGGCGCGGGCATGGTCGGGTTGCCGACATCCGTGCGGCCGGGCTGGATGCGGCCCTCGCCGTACTCGCGCAGCAGCCGGGCGGCGCGCTCCAGGGCCGACGGCGGCAGCGCCGGGTCGACCGCGCGCTCGAAGCGCTTGGACGCCTCGCTCGGCAGCTTGTGCCTGCGCACCGCCCTGGCGATCGACGCCGGGTCCCAGATCGCGGCTTCGAGCAGGATGTCGGTGCTCTCCGGGGTGATCTCGGTGGACGCCCCGCCCATCACGCCCGCCAGCGAGATCGGGCCGGTGTCGTCGCAGACCACGATGTCGTCCGGGTCCAGCGTGCGGGTCACGTCGTCGAGGGTCACCAGCTTCTCCCCCGGCTGCGCGCGCCGGATGGTGAGCCCGCCGGTGAGCCGCGCGGTGTCGAAGGCGTGCATCGGCTGGCCGGTCTCCAGCATGACGTAGTTCGTCACGTCGACGGCCAGCGAGATCGACCGGATGCCCGCCAGCGCGAGCCTGCCGCGGATGAACCACGGCGTCGGCGCGGTCGGGTCGATGCCGCTGACCCGGCGCACCACGAAGCGGGAGCAGCCGTCGGGGTCCTCGATGGCCACCGGCACGCTCTCGCCCTCGGCGGGCGGGACCTCCACCGCGGCCGGGTCGATGACCCGCAGGTCCAGCGCGCACGCCAGCTCGCGGGCCAGGCCGCGCACGGAGAAGCAGTAGCCCATGTCCGGGGTCGGGGCGACCTCGATCACGGTGTCGGTGAGGCCGAGCAGCTCCACGGCGTCGTCGCCGGGGGCGGCCTCGCCGCTGGGCAGCACGAGGATGCCGCTGTGGTCGTCGCCGAGGCCGAGCTCGCTCAGCGAGCAGATCATGCCGTTGCTGACCCGCCCGTAGGTCTTGCGCGCGGTGATCGCGAAGCCGCCGGGCAGCACCGCGCCGGGCAGCGCCACCACGACCAGGTCGCCCTCGACGAAGTTGGACGCGCCGCAGATCACCTGGGTGGTCGCGGGGGCGTGCGGGTCGACCGGGTCGGGGTGGTCGTCGAGCGGGTCGGTGATCAGCGGGTCGCCGATCTCGACGGTGCAGTAGCGGATCGGCTTCTTGAAGCCGGTCAGCTCCTCGATCTCGGCCACGCGGCCGACGACCAGCGGGCCGGTGACCGGGCCGAGCGGGGCCAGCTCCTCGACCTCGATGCCGATGCGGGTGAACGCCTCGGCCACCTGCTCCGGGGTGAGGTCCTTGGTGTCGTCGGTCAGTTCGAGCTGCTGGACGAGCCAGCTCACCGGGAGCCTCACTGCGCCTCCGTGCCGAAGGGAAGGGTGAACCGGACGTCGCCCTCGACCATGTCGCGCATGTCCGGGATGCCGTTGCGGAACTGCAGCGTCCGCTCGATGCCCATGCCGAAGGCGAAGCCGGAGTGCACGTCGGGGTCGACGCCGCAGGCGCGCAGCACGTTGGGGTGCACCATGCCGCAGCCGCCCCACTCGACCCAGCCCGCGCCGCCCTTCTTCTCCGGGAACCACACGTCCAGTTCGGCCGACGGCTCGGTGAACGGGAAGAAGGACGGGCGGAGGCGCACCCGCGACTCCGCGCCGAACATGGCCTTGGCGAAGGCGTCCAGCGTGCCCTTGAGGTGGGCCATCGTCAGGCCCTTGTCCACGGCCAGACCCTCGACCTGGGTGAACACCGGGGTGTGGGTGGCATCCAGCTCATCGGTGCGGTACGTGCGGCCCGGGCACACCACGTACACCGGCAGCTCGCGGTCTAGCAGCGAGCGGATCTGCACGGGGGAGGTGTGCGTGCGCAGCACGAGCCCGCTGCCCTCGGGGGCGACGTAGAACGTGTCCTGCATCGTCCGCGCCGGGTGGTCCTTCTTGAAGTTGAGGGCGTCGAAGTTGAACCACTCGCCCTCCAGCTCCGGGCCCTCGGCCACCTCGTAGCCCATGCCGACGAAGACGTCGGCGATGCGGTCGGACAGGGTGGTGATCGGGTGGCGGGCGCCGCGCGGGACGCGGTCCCAGGGCAGGGTGACGTCCACGCCCTCCTCGCGGAGCACGCGCTCGTCGCGCTCGGCCTGCAGGCGGGCGCGGCGTTCGTCGAAGGCGGCCTTGATGGCGATCTGCGCCTCGTTGACCCGCTTCCCGGCCTCCGACCGCGCCTGCGGCGGCAGCGCGCCGATCTCCCGGCGGGCCAGCAGCAGCGGCGAGCGGTCGCCGAGGTGCGCGGGCTTGACCGCGGCCAAGGCGTCGAGGTCGGCCGCGGCGGCGAACTCGGCGCGCGCTGCGTCCACGGCGGCCTGGAGGGTCTGCGGCGACAGCGCCGCGACCTCCTTCGGGTCGTACGGGTCGTTGGCTCCGGACATGGTTGGCAGACAGCTCCCGTTGGTGGCCAGGGCACGCACCCGAGCGCCGGGTGAGCAGCCCGATCCTAAGTGATCGCACCGGCCCACCCGCAGCGAGTTACCTCATCGGGTGGGTCGGCGCTGGGCTCTGGCGGTTTCATAGAGGCACAGCGCCGCCGCCGTGGCCAGGTTCAGGCTTTCGGCGGCCCCGTACCGGGGGATGCGCAGGGCGGTGTCGCACGCGCGGAGGGTCGGCTCGTCCAGCCCGTGGGCCTCGTTGCCGAACACCCAGGCCGTCGGCGAACCCACGTCGGCGGTGTGGATGTCGTGCTCGGCGTAGCCGTGGGCGGCGACCAGGCGCAGGCCCGCGGACCGGCAGGCGGCCAGCGCGGCGGGGACGTCGCGGGTGCGGGCGATCGGCAGGTGGAAGACGCTGCCGGTGGAGGCGCGCACGCACTTGCCGTTGTGCGGGTCGACGGTGTCGCCCGCGAAGACCACGGCGTCGGCGCCCGCGGCGTCGGCGACCCGGGTGACGGCGCCTGCGTTGCCGGGGTCGGCGATGCCGACCAGCACCGCGACCAGGGTGGGGGCGCCTGCGAGCGCGGTCTCCAGCGGCTTGTCGACCAGGTCGCAGACGGCGACCACGCCCTGCGGGGTCACGGTCTCGGACAGGCCTGCCGCGGCCTTGTCGGTGACCTCGGACACGCGCGCGCCCGCGTCCTGCGCGGCGTGCAGCAGGTCGGGGTGGCGGTCGGCGGCGTCGGCGGTGAAGAACACCTCGTGCACGCGGCCGTGGGTGAGGGCCTCGCGGACGGCCTGGGCGCCCTCGGCGAGGAAACGGCCCGCCTTCTCCCGGCCGGGCCGGCGGGTCAGGGCCCGCGCGGCGGCGACCCGGGGCGTGCGTTCGGTGCACACCCCGGGTCGCGGTGCGGTGCTCAGGAAGCGGCCTTGCCCTGCGCGTCCGCGTTGGCGCGGGCGATCTCGACGAGGGCGGTGAAGGCGGCCGGGTCGCTGACGGCGAGCTCGGCGAGGATCTTGCGGTCGACCTCGACCCCGGCGACCTTGAGGCCCTGGATGAACCGGTTGTAGGTCATGCCGTTCTGGCGGGCGGCGGCGTTGATCCGCTGGATCCACAGCTGCCGGAAGTCGCCCTTGCGCGCGCGGCGGTCGCGGTAGGCGTAGTTGAGCGAGTGGAGCACCTGCTCCTTGGCCTTGCGGTACAGCCGCGAGCGCTGGCCGCGGTAGCCGCTGGCCAGCTCCAGGGTGGTGCGGCGCTTCTTCTGGGCGTTGACCGCCCGCTTCACGCGTGCCACTGTGGTTGTCCTGTCGATCTAGTGGGCGGCGGGGGTGGCCGCCCGGGTGGGCATGTGCGAGGGGGTCAGCGGCCGAGCAGCCGGTTGACGCGGGAGACGTCCGGCTTGGCGACGTCGGTGGTGCCCGAGAGGTCGCGGGTCTCCTTGCTCGACTTCTTCTCGAGGCGGTGGCGCAGGCCGGTCTGCTGCCTGCGCAGCTTGCCGGTGCCGGTGATCCGCACCCGCTTGGCGGTCCCCTTGTGGGTCTTCATCTTGGGCATGTTCGATCCTCGGTTCACGCCGCCCGCGCCCCGCGAGGGGAGCGGGCGGCATCGGGGTGGACAGTCGGGGGTGTCCCGGTCACTCCGCGGCGGAGCCGTCGGCCACCGGCGTCTCCGCGGTGGCCTGCGTGGCCTCGGCCGGGGCGGCGTCGGCATCGGCCGCTTCGCCGTCGCGGCGGCCTGCCGGGCCCTTCGGCTTGGGCTTCACGTTCTTGTGCGGGGCCAGCACCATGATCATGTTCCGGCCGTCCTGCTTGGCCGAGGACTCCACGAAGCCCAGCTCGCGCACGTCCTCGGCGAGTCGCTGCAGCAGCCGGAAGCCCAGCTCGGGGCGGGACTGCTCGCGCCCGCGGAACATGATGGTGACCTTGACCTTGTTCCCGCCCTCGAGGAAGCGCACGACGTTGCGCTTCTTGGTCTCGTAGTCGTGGGAATCGATCTTCGGCCGGAGCTTCTGCTCCTTGATGACCGTGAGCACCTGGTTCCGCCGGGACTCGCGGGCCTTCTGCGCGCTCTCGTACTTGTACTTGCCAAAGTCCATGAGCTTGCAGACCGGCGGACGAGCCTGGGGTGCGACCTCGACGAGATCAAGGTCCGCTTCCTGCGCCAGGCGGAGCGCGTCCTCGATGCGCACGATCCCGACCTGTTCGCCGTTGGGTCCGACCAGGCGGACCTCCGGCACGCGGATGCGGTCGTTGATGCGTGTCTCCGTGCTGATGGGGCCTCCTCGGTGTGGCTAAGTTCGCACGACCGGCGTCGCGGGACCCCAATGCGTCGAGCCCCGTCGCCAGATGGCGCGGGGCCCGCTTCCGACCGAATACAGCCCACCAGGGGCTGACCGGACCCGGCCACCTGCGGTGACTCGGGTGGGAGCGGGGGCTCCACTTTGCCGCCCCCGCCGAACGGGGGCTGGTCGCACGTGGAATGGTAGCAGACCGTGAACGACACCCCTGACGTCCACCGGCCCGCCGAGGACGACAACGCCCGCGACCTCGCCGAGATTCCCAGCGTGGAGGTCATCAGCCGGGCCGCGCTGATGCTGATGTCCGCCGCCGCCGAACGCCTCGGCCTCTCCGCCCCCGACCCCGCCACCAGCCCCCACCGCGACCTCGACGAGGCCCGCCGCCTCATCACCGCCCTGGCAGGCCTGGTCACCGCCGCCGCCGAATACCTGGGCCCCCACGCCGCCCCCGTCCGCGACGGCCTCCAATCCCTCCAGAAGGCCTTCCGCGAGGAATCCGCCTTCCCCGACGAGCCGGGCCAGGGCCCCGGCGAGAAGTACACCGGCCCGGTGTACTGAGCCGACCGGGGCGGCGACCCGGGCAGCGGAGCGGGCGGCCGACCGCAGCGCGGACGCCACCTGCCTGGTCGCCGCCGCCAAGGGGTCTGGCGCGGGTGCGGCCAGACGACGCCGCTGCGAGCTGGGCAGCGTGCGGCGGTCGCACCCGGACGATGCCGTGACGAGACCGCCGCGCGGGAGAGAGCCATGAGCCGTTCCCGACGCGGCGAGAGGGCGGTTGGGCGTGCCGGAGTGAGGCGGGGACGCGGGCCGATCGGGGTGGCGGAGCTGCCTTGAGTGGGGTGCGGGCTGCGGGTGACGGGGGCTAGCGAAGTCGCGGACTAACGGGGTGAAGGGGCTAGCGGGCGACGGGCCAGCAGGGTGACGGGCTAGCGGATGACGGGCTAGCGGGGTGGGGTGGGGCGGTAGTGGAGTTCGGGGCGGCCTACTGGGCCGTAGTGGGGGTGGCGGGTGGCTTGGGCGTGGGTGGCCAGGTATTCGAGGTAGCGGCGGGCGGTGGGGCGGGAGACGCCGGTGGCCTCGGCGGCGGTTGTGGCGGTCAGTTCGCCTGCGGTGTGGAGGGCGGTGGTGATGGTGGTGAGGGTTTGGGGGCTCATGCCCTTGGGGAGGGCGGTGGGGGCGCGGAGGGCTTCGAGGGCGCTGTCTACTTCGGACTGGTTCACCGTCGTCGTGGTGGACAGGCGGGTTCGGTAGTGGGCGTAGGCGGTGAGTTTGGCGCGGAGGGCGGGGAAGGTGAAGGGCTTGAGGAGGTACTGGACCACGCCCGCCGACACCGCGGAGCGGACGACGGCCAGGTCTCGGGCGGAGGTCACGGCGATCACGTCGGCGGGGACGGCGGTGGCGCGGAGGGTGCGGAGGAGGTCCAGGCCGTGGGTGTCGGGGAGGTAGAGGTCCAGCAGGACCAGGTCGACCGGGGTGGTTTCCAGGAAGCGCAGCGCGGCGCGGGCTGAGTGGGCGACGCCGCTGGGTGTGAAGCCGGGGACTCGGCTGACGTAGGTGCGGTGGGCTTCTGCGGCGATCGGGTTGTCCTCCACCACCAAGACCGTGATCATGAGCGCTCCCCCAGCGGCAGTCGGACGAGGAACTCCGCGCCCGGTCCCGTGGACACCTCGATGGTCCCCCGGCACCGCCGCACGGCTTGGGCGACGAGCGCCAGGCCGAGCCCGCGCCCGTCGTCCTTTGTGGACCAGCCGCGGTCGAAGGCGTTCGGGGGCAGGCCGGGGCCGGTGTCGGTGACGGTGAGGACCAGGTCCGGGCCGTCGCGGGTCGTGTGGACGGCGACGGTGCGGCGCGCGGGGGCGGTGGCGGCGGCATCGATGGCGTTGTCGATCAGGTTGCCGAGGATGGTCACCAGGTCGCGGGCGGGGATGCGGTCGAAGGGCGCCGGGGCGGCGTCGACCTGGAGGTCCACGCCTCGTTCGGCGGCTTGGGCTGCCTTGCCCAGCAGGAGGGCGGCCAGGACCGGCTCATCGACCGCGGCGACGACCTGGTCGGTGAGGCGTTGGGCCAGCGCCAGCTCCTCGGTGGCGAACGCGATCGCCTCGTCCGCGCGGCCCAGTTCGACCAGGGACACCACGGTGTGCAGGCGGTTGGCGGCCTCGTGGGCCTGCGCCCGCAGCGACTCGGTGAAGCCGCGGACGGTGTCCAGTTCGCCGGTGAGGGCTTGGAGGTCGGTGCGGTCGCGCAGGGTGACGACGGTGCCCAGCGGCCTGCCGTCGACCCGCACCGTCGAGGAGTTGACGACCAGCACCCGCGTGTCGGTCAGGTGGAGTTCGTCGTGCATCTCGGTGTCGGCGACGAGGTTGTCGACCAGGGCGGACGGCAGTCCCAGCTCGTCAACGCGCCTGCCTTCGGCGTCGGCGGGCAGGTCGAGCAGCGCGCGGACGCCGTCGTTGCAGAGGGTGACGCGATGGTCCGCATCGAGCAGGACCAGGCCCTCGCGGACGGCGTGCAGGATCGACTCGTGGTAGCCGATCACCCGGCGCAGCTCGGCGGGGGCGAGGCCACCGGTCTGCCTGCGCAGGCGGCGGCTGACCAGGTAGCTGCCCGCCGTCCCGACGACCAGCGCCGCCCCCGCGACGGCCAGCAGCCCGAGCACGCGGTCGCCCACGGCGTCGCTGATGGCCGCCACCGTGATCCCCGCCGCGACCAGCGCGATGACCTGCCGGTCCGGCCCGAAGACCGGGACGACGGCGCGCACCGACGGGCCGAGCGTGCCGGTGTAGGTCTCGGTGAACGCCTGCCCGGCCAGCGCGGGCGCGGTGGTGCCGAGGAACTTGCCGCCGATGCGCCGCGGGTCGGGGTGGGTGAAGCGGGTGCCGTCCGGGGCCATGATCGTGATGAAGTCGATCCCGGTGTCGGCCAGCACCGCCGCGGTGTAGGGCTGGAGGACCCGGGTGGGGTCGGCGCCGGTCACGGCCTCGGCGACCATCGGGGTGTCGGCGAGCGCGCGGGCCAGCGCGGTGACGGTGCCCGCGCTGGACTCCTCGGCCCGCTCGGCGACGTCGACCCAGGCCAGCGCCGCTCCCCCGGCCACGATGACCGCGACGATCACCCCCTGCAGGACGAGCAGCCTGCGGGCCAGGCTCCACGGTCTGCGCCTGCTCATGCGTGCACGCTATGACCACAATGGTGACCCACGCCACAGCCCGCGCCAAGGTCGGACCCACCGACCTGGGGAGGCGCCCGTGTCCCGTTCCCGCCGCGACCGCACGCACTGGCTGTACCTGGCCGTCATCGCCGCCGTCGTGCTCGGCGTCGCCGTCGGCCTGATCGCGCCCGAGCAGGCCAAGGACCTCAAGCCGCTGGGCACCGGGTTCGTCGCGCTGATCAAGATGATGATCAGCCCCGTCATCTTCTGCACCATCGTGCTCGGCATCGGCTCGGTGGCCAAGGCTGCCAGCGTCGGGCGGGTCGGCGGTCTGGCCCTGGGCTACTTCCTGGTGATGTCGACCGTCGCGCTGGCCATCGGCCTGCTCGTGGGCAACCTGCTGCACCCCGGCGACGGCCTGCGCCTGACCGCGGAGGCGGCGGCCACCGGCGCGTCGCAGGTCGAGGAGTCCAAGACGACCACCGAGTTCCTCCTCGGGGTGATTCCCTCGACGCTGCTCTCCGCGCTGACCGAGGGCGAGGTGCTGCAAGCGCTGCTGGTGGCGCTGCTGGTCGGGTTCGCGCTGCAGCGCATGGGCCCGGCGGGCGAGCCGGTCCTGCGCGGCATCGGGCACCTGCAGAAGCTGGTCTTCCGGGTGCTGGCGATGATCATGTGGGTGGCCCCGGTGGGCGCGTTCGGCGCGATCGCCGCCGTGGTCGGCGAGACGGGCATCGCGGCGATCGGGGGCCTGGCGGTGATCATGCTCGGCTTCTACGCGACGTGCCTGCTGTTCGTCGTGGCGGTGCTGGGGCCGCTGCTGTGGCTGGTCGCGCGGGTCAACCTGTTCTCGCTGCTGCGCTACCTGGGCCGGGAGTTCCTGCTGATCTTGTCCACCTCGTCGTCGGAGGTGGCGCTGCCGCGGCTGATCGCGAAGATGGAGCACCTGGGGGTGAGCAGGCCGGTCGTGGGCATCACGGTGCCGACCGGCTACTCCTTCAACCTCGACGGCACCGCGATCTACCTGACGATGGCGACGCTGTTCGTGGCCAACGCGACGGGCGCGCCGCTGTCGGCGGGCGAGCAGGTCTCGCTGCTGGTCTTCATGGTCATCGCGTCGAAGGGCGCGGCGGGGGTGACCGGCGCGGGCCTGGCGACGCTGGCGGGCGGGCTGCAGTCGCACCGGCCGGACCTGGTCGACGGCGTGGGCCTGATCGTGGGCATCGACCGGTTCATGTCCGAGGCGCGGGCGCTGACCAACTTCGCGGGCAACGCCGTGGCCACCGTGCTGGTCGGCACCTGGACCCGCGAGTTCGACCGCGGCCGCGCGCACGCCGTCCTCTCCGGCGGCCTCCCGTTCGACGAGCGCGCCATGACCGACGACCCCGCCACCCCGGCCGAGAATGATCGCGAGTTGGCCGGAACCTCGGCGGCGCTGCCTCGTTGAGCACACCGAACCGCCCGCGACCCGATGCCCCCGGGTCAACGGGCGGTTCAGTGCTTTCCTACCAGATCGGGTGAATCGTGCGGCGGTGCGCTGGGAGGAGCCGCGGGCGCAGCCGGGGCACGGCCACCCGGTCGTTGCCGTGGCCGTAGGTCAGCGGTTGCAGGCGCGAGCTGACCGCGCGGACCACCCGGAACGGGCCCGTGGCGACATCGGCGCTGGTCACGTCCACCAGGGCGACGCGGATGCCGGACGCGCCGAGGACCCCGGCGAGGTCGGTGGTCGACGCGGGGGCGCCGGTCTCGGGGAGGTCGGCGAGCAGCGTCGTGCCGCCGCAGCGGAGGCGGTCGAAGGCGACGACGCGGTCCGGGCGGAAGTAGAAGGCGGCGTGGTCGAGCATGGTGCGCACGTCCTCGGGCCGCTCCGGGACGCGGTGGGCCTTGGCCCGCAGCAGCGCCGTCAGGTGCGGTGCGGCCTGGGCGAGTTCGAGGATGGCCTGGCGGACGGCCTCGCGCGGGTCGCGGGCGCAGCCGAGGCCGACGGCGACGCCGGGCAGCCGCTTGCCGTCGCCGAGGGCGAGCGCGGCGGCGGTCGCGCCGTAGGTGCTGGTCGGCAGCAGGTGCACCTCCACGGTGTGGCCCTCGTCGGTCAGCGCGTCCACCGCGTCGGCCAGGTCGGCGTCGAGCGTCTCGTCGAGCTGGATGAACCGGCCGCGGGCCCCGGTGAGCCAGGCGGCGAGCATGGCGTCGCGCTCGACGAGCTCCAGCACGGCGTGCACGGCCGCGGTCTCGGCGTCCGGGCCCGCGGCCAGGCCGTTGGAGGTGCCCTGGCAGATCAGGTGCTCGGGCAGCACGGCCAGCCGCAGGTAGGCCAGGACGGCGGGCACCCACACCGGCCTGCCGTCGTGCAGCCACGTGCCGCGGACCCACGGGTGGTCGACGCGGCGGTCGAAGGGGGCGAACTCCGCCCGGGCGTACTGGTCGGGCTCGTAGAGCGGCAGCTCGCGCGGGTCGAGCACGTCGCCGTCGAGGTCGGCGGGCCGGGCCCAGCGCAGCCGCCCGGGGTCGGGCAGGCTGGCGGCGTAGCGCTCGATCGCCTCGCCCACCGCCGAGCGGATCGCGCCCACCTCGTCCATGCCCTTGCCCCAGCCGACCGGCATGGGGTGGGCCAGGCCGCCGTCGACGCGGTGCGGCGGGGCCGCGGTCACCACGTAGGCGCCGCCGGGCAGCGGCCGGCGCACGCTCAGCCACGGGATGACCCCGGTCAGCGGGTCCACCCAGCCCGCCAGCGCCTCCAGCAGCTCGGCCGGGTCGTCGGTGTCGGGCAGGGCGACGGTGCCGATGCCGTCGGCGCCGCCGCAGACCGCGCAGTCCGGCAGCGGGATGACCCGGTGCCAGAGCACCTGGCCGTCGCGCACCTCGGCCACGTGGTCGCGCAACTGCCCCGGCTCCCGCAGCAGCCGCACCACCGGGTCATCCATCGCCACGACCATTGTCGGGCCGTCGATCAGCGCCGCGTCGACCCGCGTGGTGGCCTCGGCGTCCGCGCCGAGCAGGCCGTTCATCCCGACCCGGGTCGTGGTCTCGGCGTCGATCAGCTCGGCGCTGACCCGGGTCGTGGCCTCGTCCTGGCCGGACGCGGCCGCCGCGGCCACCCGCCGCACCCGGGCACACTCGCCGCACCCCGGTCGGCCGGGCTCGGCCAGCGGCCCGACGAAGGTGGTGGCGCCGTCGACCTCCACCACGACGGCGGGCAGCCGCGCCTGCCGCGCCCACCGCCCGAAGCCGCTGGTGTCCACGCGCGTCCCGACCACCACCGACACGGCGAGCCGGGCGCCGGGGACGACCTGCCGGTCGAACACCACTCCCGGTCCGAGCGCGGTGCGCAGGCGCGCCGACAGCCCGGCCGCGCTCGACCGGGCCGGGCCGACGGGGACGTCACCGCGCACGGCCCGCCAGCTCCCGGGCCCGGCGCGGCGGACCGCCGACCAGCCGGAACTCGGCGGGGGCGGTGATGCCCTTCACCGCATCCCAGGCCAGCAGCCGGTCGTCATCCCCGCCGAGCAGGGACAGCCGGGCCGCGGTGCGGCGCTGGGGCTGGACGACCCGGGCTCCCAGGTCTCGCGGGCTGGTCATGACGGCGCCTCCTCGTGGTCTTCGTACACAGAGGAGCACCGCCGACCACTCCGGATACATCCAGACGGGTCATGGTGACGCGCCCGGGCCGTCCGGGCAACTCACAGCACCTTCGCGAGGAACCTCCCGGTGTGGCTCTCGGCCACCGCGGCGACGTCCTCGGGGGTGCCCTCGGCCACGACCGTGCCGCCGCCGGAGCCGCCCTCCGGGCCCAGGTCGATGATCCAGTCCGAGGTCTTGATGACGTCGAGGTTGTGCTCGATGACGATGACGGTGTTGCCCTTGTCCACCAGGCCGTTGATCACGCCGAGGAGCTTGCGGATGTCCTCGAAGTGCAGGCCGGTGGTCGGCTCGTCGAGGATGTAGACCGTCTTGCCGGTGGAGCGCTTCTGCAGCTCGCTGGCCAGCTTGACCCGCTGCGCCTCGCCGCCGGAGAGGGTCGGGGCGGGCTGGCCGAGCCGCACGTAGCCCAGGCCGACGTCCACCAGGGTCTTGAGGAACCGGTGGATGGCCTTGATCGGCTCGAAGAAGGCCGCGGCCTCCTCGATGGGCATGTCCAGCACCTCGGCGATGGTCTTGCCCTTGTAGTGCACCTCCAGGGTCTCGCGGTTGTACCGCGCGCCCTTGCACACCTCGCACGGGACGTAGACGTCCGGCAGGAAGTTCATCTCGATCTTGATCGTGCCGTCGCCAGCGCACGCCTCGCAGCGCCCGCCCTTGACGTTGAACGAGAACCGGCCGGGCTGGTAGCCGCGCACCTTCGCCTCGGTGGTCGAGGCGAACAGCTTGCGGATGTTGTCGAACACGCCGGTGTAGGTCGCCGGGTTCGACCGCGGCGTGCGGCCGATCGGCGACTGGTCGACCTGGACCAGCTTGTCCAGCGCGCCCAGCCCGTTGACCCGGGTGTGCCTGCCCGGCACCTGGCGGGCGCCGTTGAGCTTGTTGGCCAGCACGGTCGCCAGGATGTCGTTGACCAAAGTGGACTTGCCGGAGCCGGACACGCCGGTCACCGAGACCAGGCAGCCCAGCGGGAACGACACGTCGATGCCGCGCAGGTTGTGCTCGCGCGCGCCCACCACCGTGATCTGGCGCTTGCGGTCGACCGGGCGGCGCATCGCCGGGGTCGGGATCTCCTCCCGGCGCGACAGGTACGCCCCGGTCAGCGACTTCTTGTTCTTCAGCAGCTCTTTGAAGGTGCCGCTGTGCACCACCTGGCCGCCGTGCTCGCCCGCGCCGGGCCCGATGTCGACCACCCAGTCCGACGCGCGGATGGTGTCCTCGTCGTGCTCGACCACGATCAGCGTGTTGCCCAGGTTGCGCAGCCTGGTCAGCGTCTCGATGAGCCGGTGGTTGTCGCGCTGGTGCAGGCCGATCGACGGCTCGTCCAGCACGTACAGCACGCCGACGAGGCCGGAGCCGATCTGGGTGGCCAGCCGGATGCGCTGGGCCTCGCCGCCGGAGAGCGTGCCCGCGGCGCGGTCCAGCGACAGGTAGTCCAGGCCGACGTCGAGCAGGAAGCGCAGCCGGGCCTGGATCTCCTTGAGCACCGCGCCCGCGATCATCGCCTCGCGCTTGCCGAGGGTGAGCCCGTCGAGGAACCGGGCGCACTCGCTGATCGACATGGCCGAGACCTCGGCGATCGAGCGGTCGCCCTGGTCGGCGTGGGCGAGGGTGACGGCCAGGATCTCCGGCTTGAGCCGGGTGCCCTGGCAGGCCGGGCAGGGCACCTCCCGCATGTAGCCCTCGTACTTCTCCCGCATGAACTCCGACTCGGTCTGCTCCTGGCGGCGCTCCAGGAACGGGATGACGCCCTCGTAGTTGGCGTAGTACGAGCGCTCGCGGCCGTAGCGGTTCTGGTAGCGCACGTGCACCTGCTCGCCGATGCCGTGCAGCACGGCCTTCTGCGCCTTGGCGGGCAGCCGCCGCCACGGGGTGTCCATGCGGAAGCCGACGGCCTCGCCGAGCGCGCCGAGCAGCCGGGTGAAGTACTCCGCGGTCTGCCCGCCCGCCCACGGGGCGATCGCGCCGTCGGCCAGGGACAGCTCGTCGTCGGGCACGACCAGCTCCGGGTCGACCTCCTTCTTCACGCCCAGGCCGGTGCACTGCGGGCAGGCGCCGTAGGGGGAGTTGAAGGAGAACGAGCGCGGCTCCAGGTCCTCCACGCCCAGCGGGTGGCCGTTGGGGCAGGCCAGGTGCTCGGAGAAGCCGCGGCGGCGCTGCGGGTCGTGCTCGTCGAGGTCGACGAAGTCCAGCTCGACCAGCCCGTCGGCCAGGCGCAGCGCGGTCTCCACCGAGTCGGTGAGCCGCTGCTTGGCGCTGGCCTTGACGGTCAGCCGGTCGATGACGACGGCGATCTCGTGCTTCTCCTGCTTCTTCAGCTTCGGCGGGTCGCTGAGCTGGTGCAGCACGCCGTCGACCAGCGCGCGGGCGTAGCCCTGGGTCTGGAGCTGGGCGAAGAGGTCGACGTACTCGCCCTTGCGGCCGCGGATGACCGGGGCGAGCACCTGGAAGCGGGTGCCCTCGGGCATGGCCAGCACCTGGTCGACGATCTGCTGCGGGGTCTGCCTGCTGATCGCCTCGCCGCACGCGGGGCAGTGCGGCTTGCCCGCCCGCGCGTAGAGCAGGCGCAGGTAGTCGTACACCTCGGTGATCGTGCCCACGGTGGACCGCGGGTTGCGGCTGGTGGACTTCTGATCGATGGACACCGCGGGCGAGAGGCCCTCGATGAAGTCCACGTCGGGCTTGTCCATCTGGCCGAGGAACTGCCGCGCGTAGGCCGACAGCGACTCCACGTAGCGGCGCTGGCCCTCGGCGAAGATGGTGTCGAACGCCAGGCTCGACTTGCCGGACCCGGACAGGCCGGTGAACACGATCAGGCTGTCCCGGGGCAGGTCGAGGTCGACGCCGCGCAGGTTGTGCTCCCGGGCGCCGCGAACGACAAGGCGGTCCGCCACTGCAGGTCCCTTCGGTCGAGCAGGTTGGCCCGTCGCTGCTGGTCACGAGCGGACACGCGACGGGGTGAACGGCCACGGCGGTGGCCGAGCGCATGCTAGGCGGGTGCACCGACAATTCTGGCGGTCGCGCCGTCCCGATGCACCCGCGGAGCGGTACCCGAGAGTAGCCGAAACCCCCTAACCTGGGTGGGGGGCGGCCGAGTGGGGGCGGCGCTGCTTCCGTTCACAGTCACCCAGCACGAGGGACATTCCATGACGGGATCGACGGCCACGACCGTTCACGCCGACCGCGCCGCGGCCGCACTGCGGGCCGTGCGCGCGGCCACCGGTCCGCTGGTGGCCGCGGTGTCCGGCCTGGACCAGCGCGCGCTGGCCGGGCCGAGCCTGCTGCCCGGCTGGACCCGCGGCCACGTGGTGACCCACCTGGCCCGCAACGCCGACGCGCTGGTGAACCTGCTCACGTGGGCCCGCACGGGCATCGAGCACCCGGCCTACCCCAGCCGCGCCGACCGCGACGCCGACATCGCCGACGGGGCCGACCGGATGGCGAGGGTGCAGCGCGAGGACCTCATCGCCGCGGGCGACCGCTTCCTGCACGAGGCGGGCAGGCTGGCCGTGGAGGACTGGTCGACGGCGCTGACCCACCCGTCCGGCCGGTCGATGGCCGCCGCCGAGATCCCCGAGCTGCGGCTGTTCGAGATCTGGGTGCACCTGGTCGACCTGGACGCGGGCCTGGACTTCACCGACGTGGACCCGGCGCACCTGGACCTGCTGCTCGACGTCGCCGTGCGCGGCCGCCGCGCCGAGGACGGGCCGGTCCAGCTGACGGTGGACCTGCCCGACGGGCGTCAGCTGTCGGTGCCGCTGGCAGGCGACGAGCCCCGGGCCGTCGCGGGCCCGGCCGCGGCGGTCCTGGGCTGGCTGACCGGCCGCGGCTCCGCCGACGGGCTGACCGGCGAGCCGCCGGAGCTGGGCCCCTGGGGCTGAGCCTGCTCGTCCCGGCTGCCCGCCCGGTCGATGGCCCCGGTGAGCCAGGCGTGCGCGGGCCGCTCGACGGCGCGGGTGAGCGCCCAGCCCAGCAGCACGGCGACCGCGAGGCAGGTGAGGAACCGCCCGGTCGGGCCGACGCCGATGTCGACGAGCGCGCGGGCGATGACGTAGCCGAGCTCCTGGTGGACCAGGTAGACGCCGAAGGAGATGCCGCCGAGCCAGGCGACCGGCCGGGCCAGCGGCCCGATGTTCCAGTCCGGCCCGCCCGCCGCGGCGGCGAGCACGAGCAGGGCGACGCCGAAGGCGATGGTGGAGGCGGAGTCCTCCGAGCGGGTGTGCAGCTCCATCCCGAGGAGCATGGCAACGGTGTAGCCGACGAGGTGGGCGCCGGACATCCGGTCGCGCGTCCACAGCCACACCGCCACCCCGACGCCGAACACGGCGGCGCGGTGCAGGGTCAGCCCGTCGTAGAAGAGGCGGAGCACCTCGTCGTCGTAGCGGCGCAGGAGCAGCTGGATGACGGCGGGGACGATGATGAGCGCCCACAGCAGCCCGAGCAGCACCGGGCCGCGCAGCCACCGGCGCGGGGCGAAGATCGCGGCGAAGGCGAAGGCGGTGACCTGGGCGGGCAGCGTCCAGTAGGAGCCGTCGATGAAGTCGAACTCCTTCGACCAGGTCTGGATGAGCAGCAGGTTGGCGACCAGGTCGGTGCTGTCGGGGGTGAACCAGCCGAAGCCGGGGGCGACCAGCCGCAGCACGAGGTAGGTGACGACGACGGCGACGAAGTAGGACGGCAGGAGCCGGGCGAGCTTGTGCCCGAACCAGCGGAGCGTGCGCCCGCGGCGGACGGTCACGCAGACGAAGAACGCGGAGATGGCCAGGAGGGTGTTCGCACCGAAGAGCACCGGCAGGTAGACGGCGAAGGGACCTAACTCCGGGTGGTCTTCAGGCCCCTGCCGGGTGATGTGCCCGACGACCACGCCCAGCACGGCGACGACGCGGACGACGTCCCAGCTGACCTTGCGCTTCGTCTTCGCCACAGGCCACACCACCGATGATCAGGTTACGTGCGGGTAACACCATAGACCGTACGGAGCAGCGTGATCGCGGCGGGTACCGTCACCGCCGTGGAGCTTGTCGACACCTACACCGGCCACGTCGCCCCCGACGGTCCTGCCACCCGCCGCACGCTGCGCGACCTGACGATCACCAAGGTCTCGGTCGGCCCGATGGACAACAACGCCTACCTGCTGACCTGCCGGGCCACCCGGCAGAGCCTGCTGGTCGACGCCGCCAACGACCCGACCCGCCTGTCCGACCTCATCGGCCACGGCCCCGACCGCCCGACCCTGCGCACCATCGTCACCACCCACCAGCACGGTGACCACTGGCAGGCCCTGGGCGCGATCGCGGGCGCGTTCGGCGCGGAAACGGTCGCCCACCCCTTGGACGCGGACCCGCTCCCCGTCCCCCCGGACCACCTGGTCGAGCACGGCGCGCGGATCCCGGTGGGCCAGTGCGAGCTGGAGGTCATCCACCTGCGCGGCCACACCCCCGGCTCCATCGCCCTCCTCTACCGCGACCCCGAAGGCCACCCCCACCTCTTCACCGGCGACTCCCTCTTCCCCGGCGGCCCAGGCCGGACCAACACCCCCGAAGACTTCACCAGCCTCATGGACGACCTGGAAGCCAGGGTGTTCGGCGAGCTCCCGGACGAGACCTGGTTCTACCCCGGCCACGGCGACGACTCCACCCTCGGCACCGAACGCCCCAAGCTCGACGAGTGGCGGGCCCGCGGCTGGTGACACGAACGGCGCTCGGGTAGGGCGCCCGCATACGGAGTGCCTGTGAACACCAACCCGTCGCCGGACATCCAGGTCAGGTTCGAGGCCGAAGCCTTCCCGCCCGGCGCGGTTCCCAGGTGGGGTGATCTGACGTTCACCTCCGATGACCTAGCCCATGCGCTATTCATCACTGGCCGGGCGCCTGCGCACAGGGGTAGGCGCGGTATGGCGTCAGCGTACGAGTGGCTCCACCGCGTATCGGTCGTGCCTGCATACTTGAGACGCACCCTCCGAGAATCCCGACTGGTCCGCTCCCAGCTGGCGCTGGAATTGGACATCCGAGAAGACAGGGCTGCTCTTCGGTCCCACGACCAAGGGGTGGGTGGTCGCGGAAGCGAAGGGGAGATCTAGCGGAGTCGAGTCCACCCTGCGCAGCAAGATAGTCGCGCAGAAGCGCTCGGTCAGCAGCATCAACGGATCGCCGCCCTGGATCGCTTTCGCTTGCGTGGCCCACTTCCCCCGGCCAGCGGGGCACATGCGGTTGAGCGCGTTCGACCCCGAGGAGGACGACATCGAGACGGTCGCCCTCGAAATATCGATGGATCGTTTCATGCTCGCCTACTACACACCCTTTGTGCGGGTCATCGAGTTGGGCGACGCCGAGGAGGACTCGTCCGCGGACATGGCTTCGTTCGGCCCCCTCGGCCCTCGGGCCGGCCTCCCCCATCGCCTCAGGCAGCGGATCAACAGCGCTGAACGCGGCGAGCTGGACGGCCTCTACGAGGATGTGCAGCAGATCCTCGAGCGGGCGCGTGAACGCTTTCAAAGACCAGACGGCACGATAATCGCGACCAACTGGGATGAGGCGATGCGCATCGAAGGCCAGGAGTGGTTCTCCGACACGGACTTCGAGTAGCGCGCATCCCTAGCTCAACCGATGAATGACCTGGAGGCCCTATGTCCTCGGACAACCCACCGGCGAGGCGTGCTCCTGCGTCGGCACCCTCGCCATCGCCGGGTGAGCCGGTGTTGCCGTCGGACGGGCGTGGGGACGGGGTGCAGGGCGAGACGGTTGTTGAGATCTTCACGGATGGGGCGTGCAGTGGGAATCCTGGGCCGGGAGGCTGGGGGGCGGTGCTGCGGTATGGGCGGTATGAGCGGGAGTTGTACGGCGGGGAGCCGGAGACGACGACCAACAATCGGATGGAGTTGATGGCTCCTATCCGGGCCCTAGAGGCGTTGACGCGGCCGTCGGTCGTGGACGTCTACACCGACAGCACCTACGTCCGCAACGGTGTCACCTCGTGGATGCGGAAGTGGAAGACCAACGGGTGGCAGACCAGCGCCAAGAAACCGGTGCTGAACGCCGATCTGTGGCGCAGGTTGGATGAGGCCGCGGCGAGGCATGAGGTGCGGTGGCACTGGGTGAAGGGGCATGCGGGGCATCCCGAGAACGAGCGGGCTGACCAGCTCGCGGTGCGGGGTGTCCGGGAGGCGACCGGTCAGACGGACAAGCCGAGGTCCTCGGCTGCGGCGCGCAGGTCGAGGTAGCCCGCGCCTGCTTCCCACAGGGCGTCGGCGCGGGGTTCGAGCTTGCCGGGGCGCCAGCGGGACTCCGCGTAGGACGCTGACGCCTCGCGCAGGGCCGCGAGGCTGGTCGCGGCCTCCGCGGCCACGCGGGCGGCCAGGTCGTCGGGGGCGGGGAGGCGGATGTCCTCGCCGCGGCCTTCGGCGATGGCGGTGAGGGCGTCGGTGCGGGTTTCGCCGTCCCAGATCAGGGCGGGGCGGTGGATGCGGTGGTTCCACACCGGGGTCGTGCGCCAGTAGGCGGTGAACGGGCCGCGGGCCATGCGGGAGGCGGCGGCCCAGTGCTGGGCGCCGGGCGGGGTGGTCAGCCACGGGACCGACGGCAGGTCGACGACCAGCGCGACGGTCACGGTGTCGACGTCGGCCACCGGGCCGAGCAGGTCGCCTGCCACCCACAGCTCGGTCACCCGCAGCGCCACCACGGGCGAGTCGGCGAGCCGGGCGCAGGACTCGGCGAGGTCGGTCAGATGGTGTACGGCCCGGCTCCACTTCACGGGCCAATCCTGCCTCAGGGGATCAGGTCGGCTGGCAGGTCCTCCGGCGCGGCGGCGCGCAGGCGGGCCTGCACCGCATGCGCCCCGCCGCTGAGGGCCACGTCGGCGTAGCAGGTCAGGCCCGCGGCGGCGAAGCGGCGCAGCAGCGGGGCGAAGGCCGCCGACGGCCCGGTGGCCAGCTCGCCCACCCGCCGCCCGTCCACCCGGACCGCGACGGCGGCGCCCTCGGCGTGCAGGCTGCCGTAGACCAGCCCGCGGCCGGGGCAGTACGCCTTGGCCAGGCACTCGGCCAGCGCCTCCAGGTACTGGGCGCGCACCGGGTAGGTCCGCCCCGGCGGCAGCTCCACGCGCGGGCCGGGCTCGGGCTCGTTCAGCGGCAGCACCTCGGCCGGGTCGGCCAGGTCCAGCGACACGCTGGCGATGAAGTCCAGCTCGCGGTGCTCGTAGGACCACCACAGCCGCGCCCGGCACAGCGCGACCGCCACCTGCCGCAGCGCGGGCTGGTAGGCCGCGGCGGCGGCGCGCGGCAGGTAGCCGACCACGCGGCCGTCGATGAGCACCTGGACCGCGTTGGCGTCGTAGGGGTTGTCGGGCTCGCGGCGCAGCTCGGCGACGGTGACGCGCTCGCTGGTCCCGCTGCCGGTCAGCGCCCGCAGCGTGTCGAAGTAGTGCGACTCCCCCGCCACCGCCTGCTCGAACGCGCCGCGCCCGTGCAGCACCACCGCGCCGGGGCGCAGGCGGGCGGCCAGGTCGGCGAAGGCGGGCTGCTGGGCCTGGGAGAAGCGCAGGCGGTGCCGGGCGCCGTCGCGCAGCACCAGCTCCAGCGCGCCCGAGCGCAGCGGCTGCGCGTCGGTGACCGCCACCTCGGCGATGTCGGCGCGCTGGATCACCGTCCGCTCGCCGAACAGCGCCTCGGCGACCGCGTTGGTCGCCGTGACCACCAGCGCCGCCCCGTCGAACTCGACCCGGACCCCGTTGCCGTCCAACCCGCCTCCCCGGCCCTTGGATGGAGGGTATGTCTGACGGCGCGACCGCGGCGTTACATGAAGGGGCGGCCCTGCCGTCGGGGGGTGACAGGGCCGCTGTCGGCAGTGTCGTCGCAGCCGCGCCGGGCGTTACCGGCGGGTCGTCCAGCAGGCCGGGCCGGTACCGGAGAGGATGGCGGGCGCAACCGCAGTCGAGGGAAGAGGTAGGGGTATGGCCGCGCAGAAGCCCGAGGTCGAGCCGATCGAGGGCCAGCCGCCCGCGGACCTGGAGCACCGGGACCTGAAGGTCGGCGACGGGCCGGAGGCCACGGCCGGGCGGACGGTCAGCGTGCACTACGTGGGGGTCGCGCACTCCACCGGCGAGGAGTTCGACTCCTCGTGGGGCCGGGGCGAGACGTTCGACTTCCAGCTCGGGGAAGGCCGGGTCATCGAGGGCTGGGACCGCGGCGTGGCGGGCATGCGGGTCGGCGGCAGGCGGCGGCTGGTCATCCCGCCGCACCTGGGCTACGGCGACCGCGGCGCGGGCGGGGTGATCAAGCCCGGCGAGACGCTGATCTTCGTCGTGGACCTGCTGGCCGTGAGCTGAGGCGGCGGCCCGCCCCCGGGCCGGGGGCGGGCCTGCTCAGCGCAGCCGGTCGAGCAGCGGGTCCAGCGCCGCCGGGTCCTCGACGTGCGCGCTGTGGCCCAGCCCCGGCAGCAGCACCGGCTCGGCCACCAGCGCCGCCAGGTGGGCGGCCGGGCTCATCGGGTCCTCGGCGCCGGCGGCCAGCGTGACCGGGCAGCGGGCCGCGGCCAGCAGCCCCGGCAGGTCCGGCCTGCCGACGGCGAACGCGGCCGGGTCCAGCGCCAGCCGCCAGCCCCCGTCGACCGCGGTCACCAGCCGGTCGGCTGGCGCGCCCGCGGGCAGCCCGGCGACCTTCCTGGCGCGGTCGAGCGCCTCCTCCTCGGTCGGGAAGACCCGCGCGGGCCGCTGCGCCAGCTCGGCCGCCTTCGCCAGGTCGGCAGGCGACCAGCTGACCTTCACCCCGAGCGCGCACACCGCGGTCACCGGGACGCCGAACCACCCGCTGGCCAGGGCGAGGCCGACCACGCCGCCGAGCGAGTGCCCCAGCACCGCGACCGGCCCGTCCACGACGCGCGCCACGGCGGCGGCCAGCGCGCCGAAGGAGTAGCGGGGCAACGGGACCGAGCCGCCGTGCCCGGGCAGGTCGGGCGCGATCCACGAGCCCGGCCAGCGGTCGATGACGCCCGCCCAGGCCGCGGCCGAGCCGCCGAGGCCGTGCAGGAGCAGCAGGGCGGGGCCGTCGCCGCCGCGGTCGACCTGGAGTTCATCCACGGGTCGAGATCATGCCGTACGAGAATGCGGTCATGGAGACCGCCGCGCTGCTCGACCCCGACACCTACGTCCGCGGTGTCCCGTACGACCTGCTCGCCGACCTGCGCGAACGCGCCGCGGTGCACCGGGTCGGGGACTTCTGGGCGGTGCTGCGCCACGCCGAGGTGCGCCACGTCCTGCGCACGCCGCGGGTCTTCTCCTCCCACCTCGGCGGCACCCAGATCAAGGACCCGGCCACGCCCGAGGCCCTGCGGTACGTGCGGCGGATGATGCTCAACCAGGACCCGCCCGAGCACACCCGGCTGCGCGGCCTGCTCACCAAGGCGTTCACCCCGCGCGCCGTCGCCCGGCTCACCGACCGCATCGCGGGCTGGGCCGAGGAGATCATCGGCCGGGCCGCGCGCCGGGGCGCGTTCGACTTCGCCAAGGAGGTCGCCGACCTGCCGCTGCTCACCCTGTCGGAGGTCTTCGGCGTGCCCGCCGAGGACCGGATGCTCATGTTCGACTGGAGCAACCGCGTCATCGGCTACCAGGACGCCGAGTACGCCGTCAGCGCCGCGGCCAGCGGCGGCACCGAGCTGGCGCGGATGGCCCGCGCGCTGCGGCCCGCGCCCGGCCCGAACGGCGAGATGCCCGACCCGCGCACCCGCGAGGGCATGCCCGACCTCTACGCCTACGCCCACGGCCTGGCCGAGCTCAAGCGGCGGGAGCCGGGCGAGGACATCATGAGCACGCTGATGTCGGCCGCGGACACCGTCTCGACCGAGGAGTTCGAGAACCTGTTCTGGCTGTTCTCCGTCGCGGGCAACGAGACGCTGCGCAACGGCATCCCCGGTGGGATGATCGCCCTGCTGTCCAACCCGGACCTGCCGGTCGACGACATCCCCACCGCGGTGGAGGAGATGCTGCGCTGGTGGACGCCGGTGATGAACTTCCGCCGGACCGCGGCCGAGGACACCGAGCTGGCCGGGGTGCCCATCCGCCGCGGCGAGAAGGTCGTGGTCTGGTTCTCCGCGGCCAACCGCGACCCGCGCGTGTTCGCCGACCCGGACGCCTTCGACCCGACCCGCGCGCCCAACGACCACCTGACCTTCGGGCACGGCCCGCACTTCTGCCTGGGCGCGCAGCTGGCCCGGGCCCAGATGCGCGCGGTGTTCGCGGCGGTGCAAGCGCTCCCAGGCAGGCTCGTGCCCGCCGGTGCGCCCGTCCGGCTCCGGTCGACCTTCCAGAACGGGGTGAAGAGCCTGCCGGTCCGCCTCGTTCCCCGGTAGCGTCCGACGGGGAAACCACGACCTGGGGGACCACCGATGAGGGACATGCTGCTGCTGGCCGACGAACCCGCCGAGTCGGCCGCCGCGTTCGGCACGCTCGGCCTGGCCGTCGGCTGGGTCCGCCACCGGGTGGGCGGCGCGCCCGCCGCCGAGTTCGTCCTCGACGACCCCAGCGGCACGCTGGAACCGCTGGCCCGGCTGCGGGCGCTGTGCGCGGAGCGCGGGCTGCGCCCGGTCTACGCCGCCGGCACCACCGACGCCGCCGTCGTCTACGCGACCCTGTGGGCCGAGGCGCTCAAGGTCCGCTGCGCCTGCCCCAGCGAGTGCGTCGACTTCTTCTACGACCGGCTGGTGCAGCGCCGCGAGCTGGGCGAGCACCCGTGGAACCTGCCCGCGGTGGCGGGCGACGAGCTGGACAACCTGCCCGGGGACGGCCCGTGGGCGGTCAAGGCGCGCGGCGGCCCCGGCCGCACCCGCCGCTGCGAGACCCCGGCCGAGGTGGCCGCCGCGGTGGGCGACGCGGGCGCCGACCACCTGGTCGAGCCGTGGCTGCCGGGCATCGACTTCGCCATCGACGCCTTCTACGTGCACGGGGCGATCCGGCTGACCGCGCTGGGCGAGTCGACTGTGGACGGCGAGGTCACCGCGTGGCTGGCCGGGCCGGTGCTGCCCGAGGAGCTGGTGGCCGACATGCTGGCCGACCTGTCGGACCTGCTCACCGCGCGCGGGTTCGAGGAGGGGCCGGTGCACGCGCGCTTCCGCCTGCGCGGCAGCAGGCCGACGCTGGTGTCGCTGCGCCCGCGCCCGGGCGGCGACGGCCTGCCCGCCCTCGGCGCCGCGACCGGCGCGGCCGGCCTGATGGACTGCTACCGCCGCATGCTGCACGGCGACGACCTGCCCGCCTACGCCTTCCCCACCAGCTGGGCCTACCAGCTGCACGCCCCCGCGGGCACCGCGTCCACCGCCGCGCGCACCGCCGTCCCCGACGCCGAGTTCACCGACCACGGCGAGCACGGCTGGTCGCTGCGGCTGCGCACCCCGGACGAGACCATCGCCAGGGCGGCGAAGGAGAGCATCGAAGCCCTCACCTGAGCACCGGCTCCCCCCGCTCGACCGAGAGCAGGGCGGCGTCGATGGTCTCGGCCAGGGCGATGGCGTCGGCGGCGGGCACCGGGGCCGGTGCTTCACCGCGCAACCACGCCGCGACGGCGTGGTAGTAGGCCAGGTAGTCGCCGGGTTGGATGGGCAACGGCTCCACCGTTTCGGCCACCAGCTCGGCGGGGCCCGGGTAGGCGCCGAAGCCCGGGCTGGTGGGCAGCACGCCCGAGCGGGCCGCGGACTCCTGCGGGTCCAGGCCCCAGGTGCGCACGCCCGCCCGTGTGCCGGTGACGACGAACCGCGGCGCCACGGCGGGCGTGGAGTCGCTCATCCGCAGCAGGGAGCGGACGCCGCCTGCGTGGGTGAGCAGGATGGTGGCGTCGCGGGGGCCGCGGGACTCGGCGAAGACGGTGGTGGGCGGGCCGAAGAGGACCTGAGCCTGGTCGACGAGGTGGGTGCCCAGGTCGTAGATGATGTCGGTGAGGTCGGCGGGGTCGGTGCTGGCCTTCCACGCCGTGCGGCTGGAGCGGGCGGCGCGCTCGAAGCGGGACTCGAAGCGGGTGACCTCGCCGAGGCGGCCCGCCTCGACCAGCGCGCGGACGGTGCGGAAGTCGCCGTCCCAGCGCCGGTTCTGGAAGACGGTCAGCCGCTCCCCCGCGATCGAGCGCACCTCGTCGGCCGTCCCGGCCGCGGGCTTGTCCACGACCACGGCCCGGCCCGCCGCCAGCGCCGCGCCCGCGTGGTCGACGTGGTACCGGTTGGGTGAGGCCACCACCACCAGGTCCACGTCCCTGGCCAGCAGCTCCTCCACTGTGGACACCACCGCCACGTCCGGGTGGCGCTGGCCGACCTCGGCGGCGTGCCCGCTGGTGACCACGGCGTCCACCCGCAGGTCGGGCACGGCTTCGATGTAGGGCGCGTGGAAGGCGCTGCCGGACAGGCCGTAGCCGATCAATCCCACCGCGAACACGTGTCGTCCTCCTTGTCGACCCACCCGGGGTAGCGGAGCGCGGCCGCGGGCCACCCGATCGGTTGCAATGGGCCCGCACCTCCTGGAATCGCCCGGCGGCCGGGCATATCGTCGGGTCTCGCCCGGCCGACCGCCGGGCAATTCTCCCAATCGGCAACTTGGAGTGCCATGCCCATCAGCAGAAAGACCATCGCCGGTGTCGCCGCGCTCGGCGCCGCGCTCGTCGCGGGCCCGGTGGCGATCGCCGCGCAGCCCCCGACCCAGGAGCACGCCAAGCTCGCGCTCACGGTCGTCGGGCGCAGCGGGGAGCTCAAGGCCAGCACCCTGCGCTGCGGCCCCGACGGCGGGTCCCACCCGTCGGCCAGCACGGCCTGCTCGCAGCTGGCCCAGGTCAGCGGCGACATCAGCAGGCTCAACGCCGATCCGGCGATGATCTGCACCCTGGAGTACGACCCGGTCACCGCCACCGCGCGCGGCACCTGGGACGGCCGCCCGGTCGACTACCGCGAGGTCTTCCCGAACCAGTGCGCGATGTGGTCCTACACCGGTTCGGTGTTCAACTTCTGACGGTGCGGAAACGGGCCCGGGAACGGGCCCGTTCGCAACCACCTATTCGAGCGACAGGAATTCGTGACGGTACGCCGCCGCCTTCCTCCCATCGAGTGGAATTCACCACCCGCTCGATGAATTCCGCGTCCGCGACGCCCCTCCCGCGCCTGTGTCCACAGGGGACCGGTCAGGCGAACGGGAGCCACGACAGGTGCGCGAGGGTGGCGAGGTCGGTCGCCTGGACGCCGCCGTACCCGAACGTCCACAGCACCCCGCCCGCGATCGCGGTGCGGACCACCTCCTGGTACTCGCCGGGGTTCGTCACGCGCCCGCGTTCGGCGATGCCGTCGCGGCTGATCGTCAGCAGGACGGCCGAGCCCCTGCCGGTCCCGTCGGCGACGGGCAGGACCACCAGGTCGCCGTAGGCCAGGAAGGCGTGCGGGTCGTGCTCGACCGGGGAGTAGGAGCCGGGCTGGTGGTATTGGGCGACCCGGGTCGGCGCAGGGCCGGTGATGTCGAACAGCGAGACCTGCGTCCCGGTCGCCTGCCCCTCCGCCGTCGCCTCCTGTCCCACGCCCAGCAGCCTGCCGTCGCCGACGGGGTGCAGGTAGGCCGAGAAGCCGGTGATCTTCAGCTCGCCGGTCACCCGGGGCGCGGTCGGGTCCAACAGGTCCACCGCGTACAGCGGGTCGGTGCGGCGGAAGGTCACCACGTACGCCATGTCCCCCAAGTAGCGCACGGAGTGGATCTGCTCGTTCTTGCCCAACCCGCCGACCCGGCCGACCTGGGCCAGCGCCCGGTCCCGGCGCTCCAGCACGGTCACCGCGCTCTCGCTGGGCGGCGTCTTCGCCTGGGCGGGCAGCCAGCCCGCCGACTGGCCGGTCGTCGTGGCGATGCGCAGCCTGCCCTCGTGCTCGGACAGCGAGTACTGGTTGAGCAGCCAGCCGTCGACGGTCCCGGACGCCAGGTACACCGGCTTGCCGGGCGCGGCCACGTCGAACTGGTGCACCTCGGTCTTGGCGGGCCCTGGCGGCGGCAGCGGCAGGGCGACGTCCGAGGCCCACATGACGCTGCGCGGGGTGCGGTCGTCGGCGACGTACAGCGTTGTGCCCGTGCCGTACACCGTGTCGCCGTCGGCGGCGATGGCGATGGTGTCGCGCACCGACAGGTCCGCGCGCAGGTCCAGGCTCAGCACGCTCAGCAGCGACGTGCCGACGTACGCCGCGGGCCTGCTGAGCGCGGCGCAGTCCACGAGCGGGCCGGAGCCGCCGGACGAGAGCGTGTACCGGGGCAGCCAGTCGTCGATGGTCGAGCGCTCGATGACCCCGCGGTTGCGGGCGCGGGCCTTCTCCTCGCTGCCGCCGCCGGGGTGGCTGAACTCCAGCCGCGGCGCCGACCGCAGGACGACCCGGGCGACCGACCCGACCATCCGCGCGTCCAGGTACGCCCCGTCGACGGTCAGCGCCTGCACGACCCGCCCCGCCGCCAGGTCGACCAGGGCCAGCCCGCTGCTCTCGGCCTCGGCGCGGTCCGGCGTGAACATCACCAGGGCGCGGTCGCCGTGGAGCAGCACCGACGAGGCGTGGCCGGGCAGCGGCACGACAGCGGCGGTCGAGCGGCGCTCGACGTCGATGACGCGCACCTTGCCGTCGACCACGCTGACGATGCGGTCGCCGTCGGTCTTGACCAGGTCCGGCTCGTCCGCGGCGGACTCGTGCACGTTCGTGGTGGAGAACCCCTTCTCCGCCCCGGGGGCGCCTGCCGCGCTGCTGTCCTCCACGGCCATGCCCCGGCCTGCGTAGCCGACGACCGGGTCCAGGCCCCACGGGCCGACCTTGGCCAGCCCGGCCCGCTTGAGGTCGGCGAGGGCGGCGGCGCAGGAGTCGAAGGCGACCAGGCGGATCCCGCCGAGGTCGGCAGGCGCGGGCGGCGGCGGGCCGTCGGTCGCGCCGACGTGCCACGCGGCGCCGATCACCGCCGCCCCCAGCAGCGCGATCGCGGCGGTGGCTGTCCCGATCGATGGCCAGCGGCGGGCGTCGGTGCTCATGCCGCACAGACGGATTGCCGGTTCGGTGGGGTTGCATCCGGGTAGTCGGCTACCATAGAGACTGTGCGTGTTCGAATATGTGCGATGAGTATTGTTTCGGGTGAGTTCTCCCACAAAGGCGCACGAACCCGCACATGCGCGATACCCTAGGCGCATGACCCTGGCGCTGGAGACCGTGCTCGCCAAAGCCGGCCTGCGGATCGACCCCGACGAGTTCCTCGGACTGGTCGAGGACGCCGCGCGCAGGCTCTCGCCCGCAGCGGCCGACCCGGCCGACTACTTCACCCCGGAGCAGCGCGACACCCTCGCCGACGTCGGGTTGGACTTAGCCCCCCGCAGGCCTGCCGAGGTCGACTCGCGCGCCCGCGCGGTGGCCGCCGAGGCCGTGCTGCGCGACTCCGCGCTGACCGTGTCCGCCGCGGCCGACGTCGTGGGTGTGGACACCAGCCGCATCCGCCACCGCCTGGCCGCGGGCAGGCTGGCGGGCTGGAAGGACCGCGGCGGCTGGCGGCTGCCCGCCTGGCAGTTCGTCCCCGGCGGCGTGCTGCCGGGGCTGGAGGCCGTGCTCGCCGCCGTCCCGGAGGACCAGCCGCCGCTGGTCGTGGCCGCGTTCATGACCACCCCCCAGCCGGACCTGCGGATCGAGGAGCACCCCGCCACGCCGCGCGACTGGCTGCTGGCGGGCGGGTCCCCCGGCCGGGTCGCCACGCTGGCCGCCACCCTGGGCATCCCGGCCTAAGACCCACGAGGAACCCCGTACCCCGATGTCCCGGCTCCCTCAGCCGCCGACCCCTGCCGACCTGAAGACCCTGCTGCGCATCGACGAGGACGTAGTCGCCGTGCACAGCGGGACGCACCTGGTGCGCGTCTTCGCCGCGGCGGGCGCGCACCGGCAGCGCTGGAACTCCTTCCGCTTCACCGGCCCCCTCCCGCACGCCCGGTTCGACCCGCACCCGCTGGGCCCCGACGCCGGTCCGGCCCACGACCCCAACCACGGGGTGCTGTACTTCGGGCTGACCGTGCGCACCAGCGTCGCCGAGGTCTACCAGCAGACGTCCGTGGTCGACCGCAAGACCCGGCGGCCGCACCTGGTGATCATCCGCCCGCGGCGCACCCTGCGCCTGCTCGACCTCGCCGGGCTCTGGCCGACCAGGGTCGGCGCGTCGCAGGAGATCAGCAGCGGCAACAAGGCGATCACGCAGGCGTGGGCGCGGGCCATCCGGCAGGCCCACCCCGACCTCGACGGCGTCTGGTACCGCTCGTCGATGGACAGCGGCGAGCCCGCCGTGTGCCTCTGGGACCCGCCTGCGGGCGGCGCGATGCCCGCCGCCCCCGACCTGCTGCTGCCGCTGGACTACCCGGGCCTGGACCTGCCCCTGGCCCGGATCTGCGACGAGCTGAACTACACGCTCCTCTAGGGCTTGACCGGCAGGTGCCGGTGCCACCAGTCCAGCACGGCGTCGAAGCGCTGCTTGCGGTGGTTCGGCTTGCCCGAGCGGGTCAGCTCGTGGCCCTCGCCGGGGAACAGCAGCAGCTCGGTCTCCACGCCGTTGCGCTTGAGCGCGGTGTACATCCGCTGCGCCTGCTCCACCGGGCACCGCCAGTCGTGCTCGGAATGCACCACGGCGAACGGGATGTCGATCTTGTGGGCGTGGGTGAGCGGGCTCTTGTCCAGCAGCGCCTGCGGGTCGCTCCCGCAGTAGGCCTCGGCGAACCACCAGCCGATGTCGGAGGTGCCCACGAACGAGTCCCAGGCGTTGACCGCGCGCTCGCTCCACGCCGCGGTGAAGCGGTGGCCGTGGTGGGCGGCCAGCCAGCCGGTCATCCAGCCGCCATAGGAGCCGCCCATCACCCCGACGCGGGTCGCGTCGAGGTCGGGGCGCTCCAGCGCGGCGTCGAGCACGGCGAGGACGTCGTCGGCGTCGACGGTGCCCATCGCCTCGACGATGGCCCGCCCGTGCGCCTCGCCGTAGCCCGCCGAGCCGCGCGGGTTGGGCAGCACGACGGCGTAGCCGGCGGCGGCGTAGACCTGGGCCTCGTCGAACAGGCCCCAGCCGTAGTACATGAACGGGCCGCCGTGCACCGACAGCAGCACCGGGTGCGGGCCGTCGCCCTCGGGCAGCACGAGCCAGCCGTGGGTGGCGTAGCCGTCCGGGGCCGAGCCCTTGATCTCGATCGGCTGCCGCAGGCCCGCGGCCCGCAGCGGCGCGGAGTAGTCGGTCAGCCGGGCGGTCTCGTCGCCGCGCACCAGCACGACCTCGCCCGCGGAGTCCCAGGTGGACACCGTGCAGACGACCCGATCGCCGTCGACGGCGAAGCCCTTGACCTGGCCCTGCTCGCCCTCGACGAGCGCCAGCTCCGACAGCTCGGCCCGGTCGGCGTCCAGGGGGACCCGGCGCAGCTCGACCGCGCCGCGGTGGCGCACGCCGACCAGCACCCCGTCCGCGGTGACGACCGGCGCACCGGACGAGCGCTCGCAGTCGACGGTCTCGACGTCGGTGAGCCTGCGCGGCTCGCCCTGGCCGTCGAGGCCGAACGGGACCGCCCAGACACCACCGTTGCACGCCACCGACTGGGTGCCGGTGAACTCCTCGCCCAGGTAGACGACGACGTTGTCGGCGCTGACGACCGGCAGCTCCGCCGAGCCCGCCGAGCGGACGACCAGCACCGGCGCGCCGCCGTCGGCGGGGACGGCGTAGAGGTCGGTGTTGAGGGTGTCGGCGACGCCCCAGTCCCGCTTGGCCGTGACGACCAGGTGGGCGCCGTCGGGGGTCCACGCCGGGTCGGACGGCTCGGCCGCCCCGGTGGTCAGCGCCCGCGGCTCGGCGCCGCCCGCCACGTCGACGACGAAGAGCTGGGCCGGGCGGTCGACGAAGAAGCCGAGGTCGTCGACCCGGAAGTCCAGGGTGGTGATCCGCCGCGGGGCCTCGGCGTCCGGCCCGCCGTCGGCGCCGTAGCGGCCCGGCTCGGGGACGCGCGCGGTGAAGGCGATCCGGGTGGAGTCCGGCGACCAGACCGGCGCGCCCGCGCCGAGCGGCAGGTCGGTGAGCTGGCGGGCCTCGCCGCCCGTCGCGGGGATCACCCAGAGCTGGGGGGCGCTCCCCTTCTCGGCGATCCGCAGGAACGCCACCGTCGTCCCGTCGGGGGAGATGGCCGGGGCCAGGTCGCGGAACCCGCGGGTGAACTCCGCGACGGGCCCGCCGTCGAGCCGGACCCGGTGCAGCCCGCCGCGGTAGGCGTCGACCTCCAGGTCGGGGGTGGAGACCCCCACCAGGAGCAGGTCACCCCGCAGGGCGGGCGCACCGGGCGCCGTCAGCAGTTGAATGTCCTCTGGGCGCACGCGACGACGGTACCCGACAGTTAGCAAACCTCACGACTTCGGGTTATTCCCAGTCGTCACCTGTGAACTACCGCGCGGCCTCGGTCTCCAGCTCCGCCTTCTCGTCCCGCTTGGTCTTGATCAGGCTCGCCACCGTGGTGATGGCCAGGACGCCGACGATGACCGACAGGGACACCGCGATGTTCGGCGTCCACACCGACAGCGGCTCACCGCCGTTGATGAACGGCAGGGAGTTGGTGTGCAGCGCCTCCAGCACCAGCTTGACGCCGATGAAGCCGAGGATCACCGCGAGGCCGGTGGACAGGTAGACCAGCTTGGTGAGCAGCCCGCCGAGCAGGAAGTACAGCTGGCGCAGGCCCATCAGCGCGAAGGCGTTGGCGGCGAAGACCAGGAAGGGCTCCTTGGTCAGGCCGAAGATCGCCGGGATCGAGTCGACCGCGAACAGCAGGTCGGCGGTGCCGATGGCGATCATCACGATGAACATCGGCGTGACGTAGCGCTTGCCGTCGATCTTCACGAACGACTTCTCGGCGTGGTAGCTGTTGGTCACCGGCAGGATGCGCCTGGCCATCCTGGTCAGGGCGTTCTCCTGGTACTCCTCCTCGTCGTGGGACATGCCCTGGCGCGACAGGCTCCACGCCGTGTAGATGAGGAACGCCCCGAAGAGGTAGAACACCCAGCTGAACCGGGCGATGGCGACCGCGCCGACGGCGATGAACATGCCGCGCATGATCAGCGCGAGCAGGATGCCGATGAGCAGCACCTTGTGCTGGTGGATCTTCGGCACCTTGAACGCCGACATGATGATCAGGAAGACGAAGAGGTTGTCGACCGACAGCGAGTACTCGGTGATGTAGCCGGCGAAGTACTCACCGGCGTAGACGCCGCCGGAGAAGACCCAGATGGCGATGCCGAACGCGATGGCGCAGGCGACGTAGAACGCGACCCACCGACCCGCCTCGCCCACGGTGACCTCGTGCGGCTTGCGGTCGACGATGAACAGATCGATCGCCAGCAGCAGGAGCAGGCCGCCAATCGTGGCGATCCACGCCCAGGCAGGGACGAGCATCAGGGTTACCTCCGGCGTTCGGGCACACGCGAACAACCGGAGGTCTCTTCCGCCGGGTGCGCTGCACCCGACCGCCGGCCCCGGAGCCCGACTTGCGGCCCGTGTTGACGAGATCGGCGCGAAGGAATACTCCCCTCCGACAGCCCCGGGCACGGGGCCAGGTTGATTCTTGCTTGTCCGCAGGCAACGCACCAGTCGGGGGTGCGCGTTCCCGGATTGGCATAGGTCACACCACCCGGTCCGGTGTCAGCCCAGCGTGAGCGGGCTGACACCCGCTGGGAGGACTCTCAGCGAACTTCGCATAACGTCGTTCCCGTGCCCTCATTCCCACGTCCACGAGCCCGCCAGGTGGTGGCAGGCGCGCTGGCCGCCGCCATCGCGGTGGCAGGCGTCGTCTGGCTGAACACCGGCGACGACCCGCCGCCGGTGGCGACCACCGACCAGGTGGTCGAGGTCCCCGGCGGGCCCGGCGAGCCCGCGCCGGTGCGCCTCGACACCCGGCTCTACCTGCCCGAGACCACCCCCGCCCCGGCCGTGCTGGTCGCGCACGGCTTCGGCGGCAGCAAGGAGAGCGTCGACGCCGACGCCCTGGAGCTGGCCCGGCGCGGGTTCACCGTGCTGACCTGGTCGGCCCGCGGGTTCGGCGCGAGCACCGGCCGCATCGGGCTCAACTCCCCCGACCACGAGGTCGCCGACGCGCGCGCCCTGGTCGACTGGCTGGCCCAGCGGCCCGAGGTGGTCACCGACGGACCCGGCGACCCCCGGGTCGGGGTGACCGGCGGCTCCTACGGCGGCGCGCTGTCGCTGCTGCTGGCGGGCACCGACCGGCGGGTGGACACGCTCGTCCCGCTGATCACCTACAACGACCTCGGCCAGGCCCTGGCGCCGAACTCGGCCGCGGGCGGGCCGGTGGACGCGGGCACCCCCGCGGTCAACGCCTTCGCCGAGGACGGGGTGTTCAAGCGGTCGTGGGCGGGCATCTTCTTCGCGGCCGGGATGGGCGGCGCGGGGCTGGCCGACCCGGCAGGCGACGCCGTCGAGGAGGGCACCGAGGACGACAACGCGGCCGAGGCCGCCGCGGCGCAGGCGGTCAACGGGGCGGGCATGCCCCGCGGCGGCCCGCCCGGGCCGACCGACCCGTGCGGCCGGTTCACCCCCGCGGTGTGCGCCGCGTACGCCCAGATCGCCCAGACCGGGCAGGCCGACGAGTCGACGATGGCGCTGCTGCGCTCGGTCTCGCCCGCGACGGTCACCGGCCGGATCACCCAGCCGGTGATGCTGGTGCAGGGCGAGCAGGACACCCTCTTCGGCCTCGACCAGGCCGACGCGACCGCCCGGCAGCTCGCCGGGCCGGTGAAGGTCGTCTGGTACACCGGCGGCCACGACGGCGGCAGGCCGGGGCCGGAGCTGCGCGCGGAGATCGGCGAGTGGTTCGACTTCCACCTGCGCGGGCTGGGCGCGGACCCGGGAACGGGCTTCGAGTACGCCGTGCAGGGCGCGATGCGCGCGCAGGGCGCGCCGTCGGTGCGCACGGTGACCGCGCCCGCGTACCCCGGGGTGGGCGGGGCGGCCCCGGTGGAGCGGCGCCCGGTGCCGCTGGCCGGGCCCGAGCAGGTCGTGGTCAACCCGCCGGGTGGCAACCCGGCGTCGATCAGCAGCATGCCCGGCCTCGGCTCGGTGATCGGCAGCTCGCCGCGGCTGGCCGGGCGGCTGGCGGTGGACCTGCCGGGGCAGTCGGCGCGCTTCCGCAGCGAAGCGGTGACCCAGCAGCTGCTCATCGCGGGCTCGTCGACCGTGCGGCTGCGGATCTCGGCCGTGCCGGGCACTCCGCCGCCGCCCGGGGGCGCGGTGCTGTTCGCCAAGGTCTACGACGTCGACGCCAACGGGGTGCGGACGCTGCCGGGCTCGGCGGTCTCGCCGTTCCGGGTGCCGCAGCTGCCCGCCGACGGCACGCCGGTCGAGGTGACGGTGACGCTGCCGGGGATCGTGCGGCCGGTGGAGACCGACCACAGCGTCGAGCTGGTGGTGACCTCGACGGACCAGGCGTACCAGATGCCCGCCGAGCTCGCGGCCTACCGCGTGGCGCTGGCCTCGGCCGACCTGGCCGTGCCGGTGGTGGCGGGGGTCGGGTCGAGCACGGCCCCGCCCGCCGGTCCGCTCATCGGCATCGCCGTGGTCGTGGGGCTGGTCGTGGTGATCGCGGTGGTCGCGTACGTGCGGCGGCGCCGGGCCGACCGGTTCGAGCCGGAGCTGGCCGAGGTGCCGCTGGTGATCGAGAACCTGTCCAAGGAGTACCCGGGCGGGCTGAAGGCGGTCAGCGACCTGTCGTTCCGGGTGGAGAGCGGCCAGGTGCTCGGCCTGCTCGGGCCCAACGGCGCGGGCAAGACGACCACGCTGCGGATGCTGATGGGCCTCATCCAGCCGACCGCGGGCACGATCCGGGTGTTCGGGCACGGGGTGCGCCCCGGTGCGCCGGTGCTCAGCCGCATCGGCTCGTTCGTCGAGGGCGCTGGCTTCCTGCCGCACCTGACCGGGCGGCAGAACATGGAGCTGTACTGGGCGGCGACCGGGCGGCCGGTCGAGGAGGCGCACTTCGCCGAGGCGCTGGAGATCGCCGGGCTCGGCGGCGCGGTCGACCGGCGGGTGCGCACCTACAGCCAGGGCATGCGCCAGCGGCTGGCCATCGCCCAGGCGATGCTGGGCTTCCCGGACCTGATGGTGCTCGACGAGCCGACCAACGGGCTCGACCCGCCGCAGATCCACCAGATGCGCGACGTGCTGCGCCGCTACGCCTCGACCGGGCGCACGGTGCTGGTGTCGTCGCACCTGCTGGCCGAGGTCGAGCAGACCTGCGACCACGTCGTGGTGATGCACCGCGGCAAGCTGGTCGCGGCGGGCACGGTGGAGGACATCGTGGCGGGCGGCGGCGAGGCCACCTTCCGGGTGGACGACCCGCAGGCCGCGGCGGCGGCGCTGCGCGGGGTCGCCGAGGTCACCGTCGAGGGCGACCTGGTGCACGCCGACCTCAACGGCACGCCGCGCTCGCACGCGCTCAAGGTCCTGGTGGAGGCGGGGGTCGCGGTCGAGCAGGCCGGGCCGCGCCGCCGCCTGGAGGACGCCTTCCTGCAGCTCGTCGGAGAGGAGCCCCAGCGATGAGCGGGACCAACGGCCGCGCCCCGGACTGGGGCGTGCCCAAGGCCGCGGCCACCGCGGGCCAGCGGTCGGGCCGGGAGACCCTGACCACCGTGCACACCGACCCGGTGGCCATCGACGACATGGTGGCCTCGGCCTCGCGCGAGCACATCGGGCACGGCAGCGACGGCTCGGTCGACGGGTTCACCCCCGGCCGCACGCTGCCGCTGCGGGTGGAGCTGCTGCGGCAGCTCCGCAGGCGGCGCACGCAAGGTCTGCTGGGCTTCCTGGTGCTGCTGCCGTTCGTGCTGTGGGCGGCCTTCGAGTTCGGCTCGGACAGCTCCAACCGGCGCTCCGGCGGGTTCGTCGACCTGGCCACCGCCAGCGCGCCGAACTTCGTGGTGTTCGTGCTGTTCGCCGCGGGCAGCTTCCTGCTGCCGATGATCGTGGCGCTGTTCTTCGGCGACACGGTGGCGTCGGAGTCGTCGTGGTCGTCGCTGAAGTACCTGCTGTCCATGCCGATCCCGCGGATGCGGCTGCTGCGGCAGAAGGCGATCGCCTCGGGGATCCTGTCGCTGCTGGCGCTGGTGCTGCTGCCCGCGGTGGCGCTGGTGGTCGGCATCGTGTTCTACGGGGCAGGCGAGGCGGTCAGCCCGACCGGGGACGCGGTGCCCTTCGGCGATTCGCTGCTGGCGATGCTGTTCGCCGTGCTGTACCTGGCGATCCACCTGATGTGGGTGGCCGGGGTGGCGATGTTCCTGTCGGTGAGCACGGACGCGCCGCTGGGCGCGGTCGGCGGTGCGGTGCTGGTGGCGATCCTGTCGCAGATCCTCGACCAGATCACCGCGCTGGGCGACCTGCGGGACGTCCTGCCCACGCACTACGCCTTCGCGTGGTCGGACCTGATCTCCACCGACATCGACTGGACGGCGATGACCGAGGGCGCGTTCTCGGCGGTGTGCTACGCGGCGGTCTTCGGCCTGCTCACCGCGCGCCGCTTCGCCCGCAAGGATGTGACCTCCTGACGGGCGGGCAACCCGTGGAATGATCTCCGCCGTGGACGACGTCGACTACTACGAACTCCTCGGGGTTTCCCGGGACGCCTCCACGGCGGAGATCAAGTCGGCGTACCGGGCGCTGGCCAAGGTGCTGCACCCGGACGCGGGCGGCACGTCCGGCACGTTCCGGATGCTCACCACCGCGTACGAGACGCTGTCGCGGCCGGACCGGCGCGCCGCCTACGACTCGGCGGCGCCCGACCCGGCCCCGGTCCCCCGGCCCGCGCGCCGCCGGATGTTCCGCGACGAGCCCGCGTGGGTGCCGCCCGCGTGCCGGGTGTCGCCCGCGGCGCTGCCGTGGTGGCACCTGACCAAGCACCAGCCGCGCATCGGCTACGTGCGCACGCCCGGGCACGCGCCTGCGGCGTTGGCGGTCGCGGCGGTGTGCGTGCTGGCGGTGCCGCCGCTGGTGGTCCCGTTCCCGACGTTCTTGCTGGTGATCTGGCTGGCGCTGGCCGCTGCGGCGGTGGCGGCCGCCGTGCGCCTGGCGCGGGCCTACGCCGCTGCGGTGCGCGGGCACCGGGCCGCGCTGGCGGAGTTCGGCGAGCGCACGGTGTTCGGCGTGGCCGACCACGAGCCCGCGGGCGAGCGGCTGACCGCCGACCTGCTGCGCCGCTACCTCGCCCCGCTCCCCGGCGCCCGCGTCTTCCACGGCCTGTCCTGCCCCGACTCGGTGTTCGCCGACGTCGAGCACGCGGTGCTGTGCGGCAACCGGCTGGTGCTCATCGAGTCCAAGCTGTGGCTGCCGGGCCACTACGAGTTCGACGACGACGCGAACCTCTGGCGCAACGACCACCCGTTCCGCGGCGGCGAAACCACCCTCCCCGCCACCGTCGCCGCCTTCGCCGACCTCCTCCCCGGCGTCGAGATCCGCGGCGCCCTCATCATCTACCCCAACCGCCGCGGCCCCCTGACCACCGACGAAACCCCCGCCCTGGGCGTCGCCCCCGTCGACGCCGACACCTTCGTCCACACCTTCGGCGCCTGGCTGGCCGCCGACTGCGGCCACGTCGACCACCACACCCTCCGCACCCTCCGCGCCCGCGTGGTCACCACCTCCGACGCCGCCTGAGCCGGCTACCCTGGGACGCACGCCTTCCCAGGGGAGCGCCCATGTCCGACATCGGCAGGCGATTGCGCCGAATCCGGCACGCCCGCGGCAAGTCGCTGGCGGTGGTTGCGGGTTTGGCGGGCATCTCGCCGTCCTACCTGTCGCGCATCGAAACCGGCAGCCGCGCCATCGACCGCCGCTCCCTGATCACGGCCCTGGCAAACGCGCTGGAGGTCTCCCCCACCGACCTGCTCCACGAGCCAGACCCAGCCCAGTCGAACGTGGCGGTGGACGCGGTGCGGCGTGCGCTGCTGGTGGCGACGGCTGGTGCGGCGGGCGGTCCCCCGCTGCCGCTTCCCGTTCTGACGGCCCGGTTGTCGGCGTTGCTGGATGCCCAGCAGCAGTGCAGGCACGACGTGGTGGGCCGGGCGCTTCCCGGCCTGATCGTGGACGTGCACCGGACGCCTGAGGCTCTGCATCTGGTTCCGTTGCTGCACGTCCAAGGGACTCAGGCGTGGCTGCGCGACGTGGGCGCGCCGCTCGACCTCGGGTGGTTGGCAGCCACCACCGCCCAACGGGCAGCCGAGGAGGTGGACGACCCGACGACTTCGGGCCTGGCCGCGTTCGGCACCGCGCACGGCCTGCTGGCGGCCGGGTCGTACGACCTGGCGGCCGACGTCCTCCGAGCGGCGAATCGGCGCACGTCGACCCCGGAGTTGTTGCAGCTAACCGGAATGCTGACCCTCACCGACTCCCTCCTGGCCGCAGCCCGCGGCGATCGGAGCGGCAGCGCCGCAGCCCTCGACCACGCCACCGCCCTGGCCAACCGCATCGGCGAGGCCAACGCCCTCTGGTTCGGCTTCGGCCGCTCCAACATCGCCGTCTGGCGGATGGCCGTAGCCCTGGAATCCGGCGACCACGCGCGCGCCGCCACCATCTCAGCCGACGTCGACCCCGATGCCATCCCGTCTCCCCAACGCAAGGCGGCCTACTGGTCCGACCGCGCCCGCGCCCTCGCCCACCTCCGCGGCCACCTCCCCGCCGCCGTGACCGCCCTCCGCCGAGCCGAATCCATCAGCCCCACCCGAGTCCACCACCACCCCTTCACCCGAGCCCTCCTCACCGACCTCCTCTCCCGCCCCCTCCCCAACACCACCACCCAAGAACTCCACGCCCTAGCCCGCCGCGCAGGCTTGATCAGCACAAACCCAACCAGGTGACATTGCCACGGAGTCAAACCGCTGGTCCACGGCGCTCCCTACGGTCCCCGGCCATGACCACCACACGCAGGCGCCGGTCGCCGCGAGCACGGGATCGCATGATCGGAGCCCGGCTGCGGGCGTACCGCGGCCAGTTCACCTCGCTGTCCCTGGAACAGGCTGCCGACCTGGCGCAGATGTCCCTTGCGACGCTCAGCCGCACCGAGACGGGGCGCAGGCGCATCACCGTGGAGGACGTCGCCACGCTGCTTGCGGTGTACCGGGTGCCGCGAGAGCTGCGCGAGCAGCTGATCGACGTGGTGCGCACGGGTTTCCAGCCAGGGATCTGGCAGAGCGTGCCCGCGCCGGGCTGCCCGATCGACGCCGACGGCATCACCAGCCTGGAGGCGGGGGCGCACCGCTTGACCGACTGGTGCCCGAGCGCCATCCCACCGCTGTTGCAGACGCCGGATTACGCTGCCGCGCTCCTTCGGGCCGCCGGCGCGGCCGAGGACGAGATCGAGTGTCACGTCGAGCACCGGATTCGGCGGCAGGAGGTGCTCAGGACGACCGAGTACACCGCGTTCATCCACGCTCCGGCGCTCGCCACTGCCGGAGATGCGCAGCTCGCGCACCTGTTGGCTGTGGCCGAGCGGGGTGTCGGGGTCCGGTTCGTGCCTGCGACTGTGCTGGCCGCTGGGCACCCGTGGCTGCTGATGGAGTTCCCCGACGATCCGCCGATCGTCTACATCGGTCTTCGCAAGGTGGGGGTCTACCTGCACGAGCCGGAGGCTGACGACTACTACCGGCTGCGGGACTGGCTGGCGGGGACAGCGTGGTCGACGGGCGACACCTGTGGGCTGATCGCTCAGGCCAGGTCGGTTAGGCCGGCGGTGGTGGCGCGGGTGGACAGGGTTGTTCGGGCGGGTTCGGGGAGGGTGTTAATTGCGGAGGAGAGGCGGGAGAGGCCGGGGGTGTCGAGGTGGGAGAGCAGCTCGAAGATGTCGGTGGCCAACGGCTCTTCCGCATCCACCAGCGCTGACACGACATCGGCGAGTTTGGCGTCGGGGATCAGGGCGAAGATTTCGGGGAAGCGGGTGTCGTCGTCGCTGTAGATGGCGATGTGGAGCATGGCGGGGGCGGGGAGGTCGGCGATCAGGGCGCGCAGGGCCGGGGTCGGGAGGGTGCTGATGAAGCCGCCCATGGTCGGGTAGTCCGCGCGGCGGATGAGTTCGGCGGCGACGGCGCGCATGCGGGTGATGGGGAGGGCGGTGAGGATCGGGGCTATGCGGCGGGGATCGAGTTCGGCGGCGACGTCGGCGAGGAAGGTCGGGGTGACGCGGGTAGCGAGGTCGACGGCGCGGTCGGGTTCGAGGGCGGCGGCGACGCGGGCGGAGAGCAGGGGGCCGAAGGCGCGCTGGGCGATGGCGGCGGTGATCGCGGCCGGGACGAGCTTGCTGGCCGCGGCGATGCGGGCGAAGACGGCGGCGTTGGTGTCGAACAGCACGTCGGTCGCGCGTTCGCGGACCTGGCGGACGTCGGCGGCCGGGAGGTCGGCGAGGTAGGCGAAGCGGTCGGGGGACGTGCCCAGCAGCCGGGCCAGCTTGACGATCTCCGCGCGGGTGCCGCTCACAGGCCGAGCACCTTGCGCACGAGCGGGCGGATCAGCCGGGGCACCTGGCTCAGGGACTCCTCGGTCGCAGCCGCCAGGTGCTCGGTCTGGCGCACCCGGGCCGCGCGGAGGGCGGCGGCGAGGTCGGCGGCCGCGGCGGCGGGCAGCGCCTCCACCGACGCGGGCAGCCTGCCCCGGAACTGCCTGCGGAGCTCGTCCATCCGGCCACTGTACGACCACCACCGACGGGCCAGTCCGCACGATCACCCCCGCCCACAACCCGCAGCCGCTCCGACCGGCCGTCACCGTCGCTGACCACCGCCGGGACGGGTCAATCCGCACGATCACCCCCGCCCACAACCCGCAGCTACTCAGACCTACCGTCGCCGTCGCTGACCACCGCCGACGAGCCAATCCACACGACCACCCCCGCCCGCAACCCGCAGCTACTCCAACCTGCCGTCACGGCCACTGACCACCACCGACAGGCCGATCCACACGACCACCCCAGCCTGCAAACCCCGCAGCTATTCCGACCTGCCGTCACGGCCACTGACCACCACCGACTGGCCAATCCGCACGATCACCCCCGGCCCGCGACCCGCAGCTGCTCGGACCTGCCGTCACCGTCGCCGACCACCGCCGGACGGGTCAATCCACACGATCACCCCCGCCCGCAACCCGCAGCTACTCCGACCTGCCATCACGGCCACTGACCACCACCAACGAGTCAATCCGCACGATCACACCAGCCCGCAACGTGCTCCGACCTGCTGTCACGGCCACTTACTACCGCCGACGGGCCAGTCCACACGATCACCCGGCCTGCAACCCGGAGCTGCTCCGACCTGCCGTCACGTTCGGTGACCGCCACCGCGCGGCCTGCTCGTCGGAGATCACCGGGAAACCGGGCCAGCCAGTGAACTGCCTGCGGCCTGCGACCTCGTGAGCACGGTCCGAGACGGCCGGGGTAGACCAAGGGCCTTTGGTCCCTGTTGGCTACCGCTCCGTTTACATACCGTGCCGGGCACCTCGATCTGTACGGCCAGTGAACGCGAGTCGACCGCATGCACGTCTTCATCAGCTACGCCCGCCGGGACCAGTCGTCGATCACCCAGCTGCGCGCGGACTTCGAGCGGCTGGGGCACCCCGTGTGGTTCGACCGCGACCTCGACGGCGGTCAGGCCTGGTGGGACCAGGTGCTGCGCCGCGTGCGCGACTGCCGCGCCCTCGTGTTCGCCCTCTCCCCCGACTCCCTGCGCTCGGCGGCCTGCCTGGCCGAGCTGCGGTACGCGATCGCCCTGCGCAGGCCGGTGCTCGCCGTGCGCGTGCGCCCGGTCGACCGCGACGCGCTGCCCGCCGAGCTGCGGGGCGCCGAGGTCGTGGAGTACGTCGACCGCACCCCCGAGTCCGTGATCGCCCTGCTCAAGGCGTTCAACGCGCTGCCGATCGCCAAGCCGCCCTCGGGCAGGCTGCCCGCCCCGCCCGCCATCCCGACCAGCTACCTGCACGCCTACCTGGCCCGCATCGACGCCGAGCACCTCTCCCCCGTCGAGCAGGACGAGCTGTTCGAGCAGCTCAACGCGCGGCTGGCGTCCCCGGAGTTCCCCGCGGTGTGGGACCTGCTGGTGCGGCTGCGCGGCCGGGCCGAGCTGACCCCGCTGGTCTCGGCCAAGCTGGAGCGGGTGCTGGCCCCCGGCTGGCGGCCGGACCCGCGGGGCCGCTTCGACGCCCGGCACTGGGACGGGCAGGTCTGGACGACGCTGGTGCGCCAGGGCGACCGCGAGTTCAACGACCGCAACTCCCCGCCCGCGTCGTCGGCGCACCTGCCGACCGCGCTGGAGGACACCGGCACCGACGAGCTGCCGCTGGCCCACGGCAAGCACGCCGACCCCGAGCCCAAGCGCCGCCGCGGGCTGCCGCTGCTGGTCGCCGCGGGTGTGCTGCTGCTGGCGGGCGGGGTCACCGGTGGTGTTGTATTGGCGGGGGCGGGTCCTGACCAGGAGGCCGCCACCACCATCGCCAGGAACTTCGTGGACGCGGTCAACACCCGCGACGAAGCCGCGATGCAGCGGTTCGTGTGCCGCCGGGATGTCGGCGAGTACGCCCACCTGTACCGGGGGTTCCTCGAAACGGCCAACGTGACGCTGGAGAGCGTCGACGTGTCCGGGCCCGATCCCCGGTTCACCGTCCTCGCCGCGCGCACGACGGGCAACTCGTCGGTAAAGTTGAGCATCCCGCTCGCCGAGGAGGACGGCGAGTGGCGGGTGTGCGACATCAGCAGAGCGCTGTCGGGGCGCTGATCGCGGAGTAGCCATGCACGTGTTCGTCTGCCACGCGGCGCCGGATCGGGACGCCGCGGCCCGGTTGCGCGCCGACTTGGCGCAGGTCGGCAGGCAGGTGGCGCTGGACAGGGGCGAGCCGAACGGGCCGCAGTGGTGGGACACCGTGCTCGCGCGCATCCGCCGGTGCAGCGTCTTCGTGTTCCTCGTCTCACCGGACTCGGTGCGCTCGCCGGGCTGCATGGCCGAGCTGCGCTACGCCGCCGCGCTGGGCAAGCCGCTGGCCGTGGCCCGGCTGCGGCCCGCCGAGCTGCCCCCGGAGCTGGCCGACGCCGCGGTGATCGACCCCGGTGGCGGCACCACCGAGCGCATCCCCCGCCTGCGCGGGGCGCTGGACGCCTTCCCCGACCCCGGCCCGCTGCCCCAGCCGCTGCCGCCGGAGCCGCCGGTGCCGTACCTGGAGGTGTACCGGGCGCAGCTGGAGCAGCCCGAGCTCGACCAGCAGACCCAGCTGTCGATCATGACCGAGCTGCGCTCGCGGCTGCTCGACCCGGCCCAGCGCGCGGGCGCGTGGGCGCTGCTGGTGCGGCTGCGCCAGCGCCCGGACGCGGCCGCGCCGGTGGCGGCGACGCTGGAGAAGGTCCTGGCGCCGGGCTGGCAGCCGGACCCGGAGCGGCGGGTCGAGCGGCGCTACTGGGACGGGCAGGCGTGGACGACGCTGGTGCGCCACGAGGGCCACGAGTTCAACGAGCGCCGCATCCCGCCACCGGAGGCGACCTGGGCGGACGACCGCCCGGCGACGTCGGGCGCGCGGCCTGCCAGGGCACCCCGCAGGCCGGTGCGCAAGCTCAGCCGCGGCTGGCTGATCACCGCGGTGGCGGCGGCCGTGGTGGTCGCCGTCGGCGTGGCCATCACCGTCCTGCTCCCCCGCTTCACCGAGGCCGACGACGACCCGGTGAAGACGGCCCGCAGCTTCGTCGACGCGGTGAACCTCGGTGATGAGGCCCAGCTGCGCGACGTCGTCTGCACCCGCGCCCAGGACCGCGCGGCCGACCTGTTCCTCGACAAGGGCTTCCTCACCCTGGAACGGGTCACCGAATCCACCGACCCGAAGACCTTCACCGTCCTGGCCACCAACCCGGCGGGCGGGGACGCCGAACGCCGCACCTTCCCGATCATCCGCGAGTCGGGCGAATGGCGGGTCTGCACCTGACCCGCGAGCGGCGGGAGCGCAGGAAGACCTGCTTCCCACCTCCGCGTTCGGGCTTGCGGCTCCTCGCTACCTCGACCGGCGGGAGCGGAGGTAGTCGCCGACTACGGCTGGGCCCAGGCCGTCGAGGTCGGGGGTGACCACTCGGCCGGAGGCGCGGCGGGCTACCAGGTCCACGAAGGTGGCGAGGCGGGCGTCGTCGCCCAGTTTGAAGATGGAGAGGGTGGCGCCGAGGCGGGTGAGGCGGTCGACCTCGGAGAGGGTCTTGGCGATCGTTCGGGGGGTTGTGGGGTAGTTGAAGACCGCTTCGCCGTCGGGTTCGAGGTGGGCGGTGGGTTCGCCGTCGGTGACGACCAGGACGACCGGTTGGGCGTCGGGGTTGGCGCGCAGGTGGCGGCCTGCGAGCAGGAGGGCGTGGTGGAGGTTGGTGCCCTGCTCCCACACCCCCTCCAGCGCCGTCAGCGTCCCGATGTCGACCGTCGCGGCGTGCCTGCCGAAGGTGATCAGCTGGAGGTTGTCGCCGCGGAAGCGGGTCTGGACCAGGTGGTGCAGGGCCAGCGCGGTGCGCTTCATCGGCACCCAGCGGTTGTCCTGGACCATCGACCACGACGTGTCCACGCACAGCGCGACCGCGGCACGCGAACGCTGCTCGGTCTCCACAACCTCCACATCGGACACATCGATGCGCACCGGGCTCCCCCGCAGCACGGCGTTGCGGACCGTGCGGGGGACGTCCCAGGGCTCGGTGTCGCCGAACTGCCAGGGCCGGGACGCGCCGGTCGGCTCGCCTGCCGCGCCCGCCGTCCGGGTGTCGCGGGCGCCGCGGCGCGTGCGCAGCGCACCGACCACATCGGACAGCGCGGCCTCGCCCAGCCTGCGCAGCGCCTTCGGCGACAGGCGCAGCGTGCCGTCGGCCGCGCGCTCCAGCAGGCCCTGGGCGCGCAGCTCGCGCTCCAGCTCGGCCAGCCGCCGGGCGTCGACCACGGCGTCGTCGCCGAGCTGGCGGCCCAGCGCCTCCAGGTCGATGTCCTCCAGCCGGGCGCCGGGGTAGCTCTGGGCCAGCTGCTCGGCCAGCGCGTCGATCTCGGCGAGGTCGGCCAGCGCCTGCGCGCCGTCGCCGAGGCCCAGCGGGTCGCGGCCGCGGAAGCGGGCCGAGGAGGTCCAGTCCTCGCCGGGGCGCAGCGCGCGCAGGTTGGCGTCCAGCGTCGCCACCTGCTCGGCCAGCCGCGGGTCGCCGAACGCGCCGGAGAGCAGCTCCTGCAGCTCGGCGCGCTGCTGGGCGCTCATCGAGTTCATCATCCGCTGGGCGGCGGCCGCCCTGGCGGCCAGCGCGTCGACCAGCTCGTCCACCGTCCGCGGGTTCTCCGGGAAGAACTCGCCGTGGCGGCGCATGAACTCCGCGAAGCGCTCGTCGGTGTCGTCGCCGCGCAGATGGGCCAGCAGCAGCTCGTTGAGGTCGGCCATCATCGCCCGGATGCGGTCGACGTCCTGCGGCTGGACCTCGCTGAGCGCCTGCTTCATGCCCTGGAAGCGCGACTCCATCAGCTCCTGGCCGAGCCGGTCGCGGATGCTCTGGTAGTCGGCCCGGGCCTGCTCGGAGCGCCAGTCGTAGCCCGCGAGGTCGCGCACGGCGGCCGCGGTGCCCGGGGGCAGCGCGTCGAGCTGGGCCTCGCGGAAGCGGGCGTCGTCGGCGGGGTCGGGGAACAGCTCCCGGCGCTCGGCGGCCAGCGCGCGGTCCAGCAGCTCGCGGACCTCGCGCAGGGTGCCGTCGAGGTTGTTGCGGCGCTGGATGCGCGAGCGGCGCTCCCACAGCCGCCGGGTCAGCTCGTCCAGGCCTGCCCCGTCCACGCCGCGGCGCAGCAGCTCGTCGAGGGCCGAGCGCGGCGACGAGCCGTCCATGACGTCCGCGCCGAGCCGGTCCAGCGCGGCGCGCAGGTCGACCGGCGGGGCCAGCGGGTCCGGTCCGTCGTCCCAGGGCGCGTACCGGTACCGGGTCACGGCCCGTACACCGCCTCGGCGCCGTCGTCGGACTCCTTGGCGACCTTGCGCGTCAGGTAGAGGTACTCCAGCGCCAGCTCCACCGCGGCGGCGATGCGCCCGGGCGGGTCGGCCGGGGTGACCCCGACGCGGGCGGCGACCTCGTGCAGCACCGGCAGCTCGGGCAGGGCGGCCAGCACCTCGGTGGCCGGGACGCGCTCGCCGGTGGCGACGAGGTTGCCGTCGGCCACGGCGTCGGTCAGCGGGCGCAGGTCGAGCCCGGCGAGCCGGTCGCGGGCGGTCTCGGCCACGGCCCGGCGCAGCAGGTGGGTCAGGTGCTCGGTCTCGCGGCCCTCCTCCCCCGCCTCGAACTCCAGCTTGCCGCGCAGCACCGCGGGCACCGCGGCCAGGTCGATCGGGCGGGCCACCGCCGGGTCCTCGCCGGTCAGCGCGGCCCGGCGCAGCGCGGCGGCGGCCACCGTCTCGGCGGCGGCCACGGCGAAGCGGGCCGAGACCCCCGAGCGCTGGTCGACCGCGCTGGACTCGCGCAGGCCGCGGACGAACCGGGCCAGCGCCTCCAGCAGCGGGTCGCCCACCTCGGCGACCAGGTCCGCCTCCTGCCGGACGAGGTCGACCTCGGCGGCCAGCGAGCGCGGGTAGTGGGTGCGCACCTCGGCGCCGAAGCGGTCCTTGAGCGGGGTGATGATGCGCCCGCGGTTGGTGTAGTCCTCGGGGTTGGCGGTGGCGACCAGCAGCACGTCCAGCGGCAGCCGCAGGGTGTAGCCGCGGACCTGGATGTCGCGCTCCTCCATGACGTTGAGCAGCGCGACCTGGATGCGCTCGGCGAGGTCGGGCAGCTCGTTGATCGCCACGATGCCGCGGTGGGCGCGCGGCACCAGCCCGAAGTGGATCGTCTCGGGGTCGCCCAGGGTGCGCCCCTCGGCCACCCGGACGGGGTCGACGTCGCCGATCAGGTCACCGACGGAGGTGTCCGGGGTGGCCAGCTTCTCGGTGTAGCGCTCGTCGCGGTGGCGCCACTCGACGGGCAGGTCGTCGCCGAGCTCGGCGACCCGGGCGCGGGAGCCGGGGGTGATCGGGTCCAGCGGGTGCTCGCCCAGCTCCGAGCCCGCGATGACCGGCGTCCACTCGTCGAGCAGGCCGACCAGCGTGCGCAGCAGCCGGGTCTTGCCCTGGCCGCGCTCGCCGAGCAGCACGACGTCGTGCCCGGCCAGCAGCGCCCGCTCCAGCTGGGGCAGCACGGTCTGGCCGAAGCCGACGATGCCCGGCCAGGGGTCGCGGCCCGCCCGCAGGGCGGCCAGCAGGTTGTCGCGGATCTCGGCCTTGACGGACTTGGGCTGGTGCCCGTGGGCCCGCAGGTCACCGAGGGTGCGGGGCAGACGCGCGGTAGTCACCCGATCGACGGTACGCAGATTCGTGGGACAACGCGACGTCCAGCGCACTGGAGGTGTTGCTCCAGCTCCCGGTCCGGCTCGGGATAATCGCGGCCATGCGACTGCAATGGCGCCCGGAACCGGCCGACTGGGCCGACGCGGTCCGCACGATGGTCCCGTTCACCCGGTGGTCGCCCTGGTTCGCCGCCGCGCTGGCCGCGCTGTCGGTGGTGCTGATCGCCATCGGGCAGCCGCTGCCCGGGGTGTTCGGGCTGGTATGCGCGGCGCTCATCGCCGCCCTGCCGGGCGTCGGGGCGCGCATGGCGTTCAACCGCAACCCCATCGCGGGCCGCACGGTCACCGCCGAGGTCGACGGCGGGCGCATCCGCATGATGACCGTGGACGGCACGGCCCACAGCGACTTCGCCGTGGCCGAGCTGGCCGGATGGGCCGAGACCGAGCGCAACTTCGTGCTGCGCACCGCCGAGGGCGGCGTGCACCCGGTGCCGGGGCGGGCCTTCGGCAGCACCGCCGACATCGACGCCTTCCGCGACCTGTTGAACGCGGCGCTCGGGCGACCAGCGTAGGCTTTCCCACCGTGTCATCTCCGAGTGCGACATTCGCCGTCTGGGTCTCGGCGTGGCTGCCCGGGTCAGCGGCCTCCGACGACGTGCTCGACGCCCTGGGCCACTGGTCGGAACAGCACGACGTGGTCGCCGTCGACGAAACCACCGCGACCGAGCTGGACCTGCCCGCGCGCGGCCAGGCGGGCGCGCCCGTCGCGTCCCTGCTGACCGCCCTGCGCCGGATGAGCGCCACCAGCGCCCGGCTCGTCCTGCCGGTGCCCGGCGACGTGCGCGGCCTGGGCACCCGCAGCGAGTTCGCGGGCACCGCCCTGCACGCGGGCGAGGCCGTGGTCATCGACGGCACCGGCTACGGCCTGGTGCCCGAGCCGGTCGCCGACGGCGTGCTGCGCTGGACGGTGTTCCCCACCGGGGAGACCGCGGGCGTGGAGCACCAGCCGCTCGGCGAGGCCGAGCACGAGCTGACCGGCGCGATGCGGGTGGCCGCTGGCGTGCTGACCGAGCTGGGGGTGGCCAAGCACCGCGCGGGCGTCCGCGAGGAGATCACCGCCCGCATCGCCCACCGCGCCGCCGCGCCGTGGCCCGAGGGCACCCCGCCGCGGTCGCTGCGCGTGCTCCAGCGGGCCAACGAGGTGGCCACCATCCTCGACCTGGCCGCCGAGGACGCCCCCGGCAAGGCCCTCTCGGCGTCGGCGGCCCGCAAGCGCGCCGAGGCCCTGCGCCCGCTCAACGACGCGGTCCGGCTGGCCCGCCTGGCCGCGGTGCAGGAGGCCGTCCGCGTGTTCTCCGACCACGCGGACCAGTGCTGATCGCAGCCCGCTGGGCTGAGCCGATCGCCGCGGGGCGGGTCACCGTCCTGTTCCGCCGCTGGAAGGCCCCGCGCGTCGTCGCGGGGCGGGTGTACCGCACGACGGTGGGCCGCGTCGCGGTCGACGCCGTGGACGTGGTGCCGCGGATCACGGTCCGGGACGCCCGCGCGGCGGGCTACCGGACCCCCGAGGAGGCCGCCGCCGACCTGCGCGGCGACCCCTCCCTGCCGCTGCACCGCATCCGCATCCACCTGGTCACCGGGCCCGACCCGCGCGCCGAGCTGGCCGCGGCGACCGACCTCACCGACGACGAGCGCGCGGCGGTCACCGCCCGGCTCGACCGGCTGGACGCGGCCAGCGGCCACGGGCCGTGGACCCGGGCCACGCTGCGGCTGATCGCCGAGCGGCCCGCGGTCCGCGCCGCCGACCTCGCCGCCGCCGTCGGCCGCGAGACGCTGCCGTTCAAGGCCGACGTGCGCAAGCTCAAGAACCTCGGGCTCACCCTGTCCCTGGACGTGGGCTACCGGCTCTTACCGCGCGGCGAAAGCCTGCTCAAAACCCTTTAACCCGCAAGGCGGTCCGCTGTGGACCCCGAGCATGATCATCCACCGGATGGCCGATAAGGCCGTGCTATGGGTCATTGGGATGAGCCAGCGGCGCGCCGCTCCCTGATAGTGGTCACACTGAACCACACGCTGTTACCGGAGTCACACCATGACCGCTGAGCTCCTCGACCACCGGCCCGCGCTGCCGCGTCCGCCGGTGCTGGACGGCGCGCACCTGGGCGCGCTGCAGATGGTCGCCCGCGGGGAGATCGGCGGCTACGGCGTGACCGCGGTGCTGCGGCACCGCACCGACGACCTGTCGGCGCTGATGATCGGCGCGCTGTTCACCCTGCGGCGCGACGGCTTCATCGGGCTGTGCGGCAGCGTCGACCCGCACGACGGCTGGGTGACCGCGGAGCTGACCTCGGCGGGCAACCGGCTGCTGGAGATCTGGCTGCGCCGCGGCAGGCGCACGCCCGACGAGGTGGCCCGGCACCGGGACTGGTTCGTGCTGCTGCGCTGCGCGCACCGGGGCGAGCTGGGCCTGACCGAGAAGAACCAGATCACCGGGCGGGGGCTGCCGCCCGACACCGACCTGACCGCCCGCGCCCGCGAGCTCGTCAGCGCGGGTCACCTGGTGGTCGGCTCGCTGAAGCTGCGCGACTGCAGGCTGGTCACGCTCAGCGAGTCCGGACGGCAGCTGCACAACCGGCTCGACCTGTCCGAGCCGAGAGGGTGAGCGGGATGCCCTCGATCGTCCCCGAACCACGCGGAGAGGTTTGCTGGGGAACCAGCGCCGTGTACCGCGGCCGGGCACACCTGGTCCCAACTCACCGCGCAGCTGGGCTGTGCGGCATGCCGGTGGACGCGCGCTGCGGACAGCGCCCCGCCGAGCGAGTGGTGTGCCCCGAGTGCGCAATCGCGTACGTCGCGGCGGTGTTCCCCACGCAGGCGCCGGACCTACGGCACGAGGTCCGGTCGCACGCCTAACCGCCCCCTGGTGGCGGGGCGGTTCCCTGCACCGCCCCGCCACCCTCCCTCTCTCCAGACCAATCCCGGTAATACCGGTCGATTCCGGCGCGTCCGGGCTGCCCGGCCCCGCCAACCGGCCGCCGCCGTCCGGGTGACGGCGGTGTCCGCCGATGGGGTAGTCGATTGGGCCGCCGGCCCCGGACCGCTACCGGGACCTTCGGTCGTTGACACGGCGCGGGCACGGGCGATATCCACCTGAGGTGATCAACGGGAAGGGCACGCTCGCGGCCAGGATCGGCCGGAGCAGGCTGGCAGGGGCGGTGATGGGCCCGCGCGGCGGCGGGGTCGGCGCGGCGGAGCTGCGCGCGGCGGTCCAGGGCCGCACGGTGCTGGTCACCGGCGCGTCGTACGGGCTGGGCGCGGCGACGGCCCGGATGCTGATCGACGCAGGCGCGACCGTGCTGCTGACGGCGCGTACGGCGGACGCGCTCAGCGAGGTCGCGGACGGGCGGGCCCGCTGCTACCCCGCCGACCTGACCGACCCCGACGCGGTGGGGGCGCTGGCGGCGCGGGTGCTGGACGAGCACGGGCCGCCGGACATCGTGGTCAGCAACGCGGGCAAGTCCATCCGGCGCACGGTGGCCGCCAGCCGCTTCCACGACTTCCAGCGCACGATCGCGGTCAACTACCTGGGCCCGGTGCGCCTCCTGCTGGACCTGCTCCCGGCGATGCGGGCGCGCGGCAGCGGTCACCTGGTCAACGTCTCGACGATCGGCGTGCAACTGCCGCCGACGCCGCGCTGGGCGGCCTACCAGGCGTCCAAGGGCGCCTTCGACGCCTTCTTCCGCTGCACGGCGATGGAGGCCGCCGCGGACGGCATCACCGCGACGACGGTCTACATGGCACTGATCCGCACCCGGATGAGCGCCCCGACCGCCTCCCTGGCCAACGCGCCGGCGCAATCAGCCCAGGAAGCCGCCGCCGTCCTCGCCCGAGCCATCGCGCGCAGACCCGCCAAGATCAGCCCGTGGTGGGCCGACTTGATCGAGTTCAGCGCCGCCGTCTCCCGCCGCCCCTGGGAGGCCGCCGTCCGCTGGCGACCCCGAGGCTAGTGCGACCGGACTGACCACCCGGCGACGCGCAGTTGTCCTCGGGGTTGTTGGGGGTCAAGCCCGCCGTCGACGTCCGCGGCCAATGGCTCCACCGCCCAACGTCTTGATCCTCGCCTGGGGCTGCTAGGCGGAAGGAGCGGTTGCTGGGCCGCTGGCGTACGGGTGACCCGCCCCCCGGTGTCTAGGCTGCGGTCGTGTTCGAGTACCACGGGTGGATAGCGCTTCGTTCGACTGCTGAGGCTCTCGACCATGAGCCGCCCCTTCGGCTCGGTGAGATCCAGGCGCTGGTCGATGAACTCAGCGGCTACGCATTGATCGACCTTCGGGCCATGAACGGCACCTATTACATCCACCTCGGCGGTAGCCCGAACCACCGCGGGCGGTGGGGCGACCTGGTGGTCGGCCTCTTCACCGAGATCGGACGCCTTGCACCAGGTTCCTACGGGCTGCTGTACGTCCACGACGACGAACACCCGGAGCACAAGTCGAGCTTCCATGTCTTCCGACTGGTCCGGGGCGTGGTCACCGAGCACCCGGACCACCTCCTGTCCCCGGTCATCCCGACGCTGGAAGACATGGCTTGAGTCACCGCGACAGCCGCATTCGCCCATCGGCGGGGACGTACTCGGCATGAGTTGATGCGGATCGCCAGCCGGTCGAGCCCGGGCCGCCCGCTGGCCGGGTGTCCCGGTGGGCTGGCGCAAGATCTCCGGTGGTCGTCGACATCCGGGACCGGCGGGAGGCCGCGGAGCAGCGGATTCGCCTGCTTGGTGCCGTTGAGGTCGCCGGTTTCCGCGTACGCGGTCCGTGCCTGCTCCCAGCACTCGGCCGGCTTCGGTGAACCGCCCCGCCTGCCGCAGGGCGAGGTCGAGGTCCCCCATGCGGTGAGGGACGCGGGGCTAGGGCCTGCGGGCCGGTTCGCAGCAGGCGACTGCGCAGGGGGCGCCGTTGAGGGTGCAGCCTGCGGCCGGGAACGGGGAGAGCTTGCGGGGTTCGGCGCCGTCCAGGTGCTCGCGGACGAGGTCGACCACCAGGTCGGCGAAGCGGGGGTCGGCGCCGGGGGTGGCGGCGCGGGCGAAGGCCATGCCGAGGGACTCGGCCTTCTCGCGGGCCTCGGTGTCGAGGTCCCACACCACTTCGAGGTGGTCGCTGACGAAGCCGATCGGGCACAGGACGACCGAGCGGACGCCGTCGGCGTGGAGGGCTTCGAGGTGGTCGACGATGTCCGGCTCCAGCCAGGGCACCTGCGGCGGGCCCGAGCGGGACTGCCACACCACGTCGTACTCGGCCGCGCCGAGCGCCTCGGCAACCAGGCGCGACGCCTCGGCGATCTGGCGGGAGTAGCGGCGGCCGCCCTCCTCCGGGGGGCCGGAGGCCAGGTCGGCGGCCTCCGGGACCGAGTGCGCGGTGAACACCAGGCGGTACTGCTCGGGCGCGACCGCGCGCACGGCGTCGGCCGCGGCGGCGATGAACAGCGGGTGGTCGAAGAACTGGCGCAGCTTCAGCAGGTCAGGGGCGTCCGGGACGGCCGCGCGGGCCCGCGCGATGTCCTCGTCGTACTGCCTGCACGCCGAGTAGCCGCCGTAGGCGCTGGTCGGGAACACCAGGGCGCTGCGGACCCCGTCGGCGGCCATGCGCGCGACGGTGTCCTCGACCATCGGGTGCCAGTTGCGGTTGCCGAAGTACACCGGCAGGTCGATGCCCGCCGCCGCCAGCGCGGCCTCGACGGCGGCGATCGCGGCCCGGTTCAGGGCGTTGATCGGCGAGACGCCGCCGAAGTGCTGGTAGTGCGCCTCCACCTCGTCGAGGCGCTCCGGGGGCACGCCCCGGCCGCGGGTGACGTTCTCCAGGAACGGGCGGACGTCGGCGGGCGACTCCGGCCCGCCGAACGACAGCCACAGCAGCGCGTCGGCCATCACATGCCCAGGGCGTGGACACCGCCGTCGACCCACACCATCGACCCGGTGGTCGCGGGCAGCCAGTCCGACAGCAGGGCGCACACCGACTTGGCCACCGGCTCGGCGTCGGTGACGTCCCAGCCGAGCGGGGCGCGCTTGCCCCAGGCGTCCTCCAGCTCGCTGAAGCCGGGGATCGACTTGGCGGCCATGGTGCGCACCGGGCCTGCCGCGACCAGGTTGACCCGCACGCCCTGCGGGCCCAGCTCGCGGGCCAGGTAGCGGTTGGCGGACTCGAAGGCGGCCTTCGCCACGCCCATCCAGTTGTAGGCGGGCCAGGCGACCCGGGCGTCGAAGTCCAGGCCGACGATGGACGAGCCGGGGCCCAGCAGCGGCAGGGTGGCCGCGGCCAGCGCCTTGAGCGAGTACGCCGAGACCTCCAGCGCCACGGCCACGTCCGACCACGGCGCCTCCATGAACGGCGCGCCCAGGCAGGACTGCGGGGCGAAGCCGATCGCGTGCACCACGCCGTCGAGGCCGTCGACGTGCTCGCGCACCCGGTCGGCCAGGGTGTCCAGGTGCTCGGCGTTCTGCACGTCCAGCTCGATCACCGGCGCGGGCTGGGGCAGCCGCTTGGCGATGCGCTCGACCAGGCTGAGCCTGCCGTAGCCGGTCAGCACGACGGTCGCGCCCTGCTCCTGGGCGACGCGGGCCACGTGGAATCCGATGGACGAGTCGGTGATCACGCCGGTGATCAGCAGCCGCTTGCCCGCCAGCAGTCCGGTCATGGGGTGGTCGTTCTCCTTGGTTGTCAGTGGCCCATGCCGAGGCCGCCGTCGACGGGCAGCACGGCGCCGGTGATGTAGGCCGCGGCGTCGGAGGCCAGGAAGGTGACCGCGGCGGCGATCTCCTCGGTGGAGCCGTAGCGGCCCGCCGGGACGGAGGCGAGGATCTGCTTGCGGCGCTCCTCGGTCAGCTGCTCGGTCATGTCGGTGGCCACGAACCCGGGCGCGACGACGTTGGCGGTGATGTTGCGCGCACCCAGCTCGCGCGCGATGGAGCGGGCCATGCCGATCATCCCGGCCTTGCTGGCGGCGTAGTTGACCTGCCCCGGCGAGCCCATCATCCCCACGACGGAGGAGATGTAGACGATGCGGCCGAACCGCGCCTTGAGCATGTTGCGCGTCGCGCGCTTGGTCACCCGCCACGCGCCGGTGAGGTTGGCGTCGAGGACCCGGGTGAACTGCTCCTCGTCCATCCGCATGAGGAGGGTGTCGTCGGTGATGCCCGCGTTGGCGATCAGCACCTCGACGGGCCCGTGGGCATCCTCGACCTCGGCGAAGGCGGTGTCGACGGAGGCGGCGTCGGTCACGTCGCACCGCACCCCGAACAGCCCCTCGGGCGCGCCGGAACCGCGGTGCGTGACGGCCACCTTGTCCCCCTGCTCGGCGAAGGCGCGGGCGATCGCCAGCCCGATGCCCCGGTTGCCGCCGGTGACCAGTACCGACCGTCCCATCCGTCTCCCCATCCTGGCGCGTGCGCGAACGCCGTTGAGGCTATCCGCTGCCGCTGCGCCCCCGCTGACGGGCCTACCGCTCACACGTTCGGGAACGCGCCACCGACCTCGGCGAGGCAACTCCGCACCGCCGCACCCGGCTCGGGCCTCCAGCGATCCCGGCCGCGGTCTTGCTGTGCCCCGGGCGGGGCTCAGGGGAGGCGTTGGCCGACGAGGAGGGAGCCTGCGGCGGCTAGGACGGCTAGGAGGGTGCCGAGGATGAGCCAGGGTCTGCTGGCGTCGGTGAACTTGATCTCGTAGCCGATCTGCTCGCCGAGGGTGTCGTAGACGCTGCGGAGTTGTTCTGCGGTGGCGGCGGTGTAGAAGTCGCCGCCGGAGAGGCGGGCTATCTCGCGCATGGCGTCGTCGTCGACCTCGACCGATTGGACTCGGCCTTCGATCTCGACGGTGCCCTGCATGGTGCCGAAGGAGATCGTGGTGATCGGGATGCCCTTGTCCTTGGCCGTGCGGGCTGCGGTGAAGGAGCCGCGGGGGTCGTCCTCGAATTCGGTGGGGATCGTCTGCTTGCCGTCGGACATCAGGACGATGCGGGCCGGTGGGGGGCCGTCGGGGCCGCCGACGACCGAGGAGAAGCTCTCGATCGACTGGATCGCGGCGAAGATGGCCTCGCCGGTCGCCGTGGACTGGGCGAGCTTGAGGTTGTCGATGGAGTTGACCACCGCGGAGCGCTCGGTCGTCGGGGCGACCAGGACCGTGGCCGTGCCCGCGAAGCTGATCAGGCCCAGGTTCACCCCGGGTGTCAGCCCCTGCACGAACGTCCGCGCCGCCTCCTGGGCCGCCTTGAGCCGCGACGGCGGCACGTCGGTCGCCTCCATCGACAGCGAGACGTCGATCACCAGCACGACCGTCGCCCGGTTGCGCGGCACGCGCTGCTCGGCGGTCGGCCCGGCCATCGCGGTGGTCAGCAGCAGCAGCGCGATGACGAGGCCGACGGCGGGCAGGTGCCGCACCCAGCTCTGCCGCTTCGGCGCGACGCGCTCCAGCAGCTCCAGGTTGGTGAACCGCATGGTCCGCCGCCGCCGCGAGCGCTGCACCAGCACGTAGCCGACCACCAGCCCGGCGACGGCCAGCAGCAGCAGGAACCACCAGGGCGCGGTGAACCCGCTCAGGCTCAGCGTCATGCCACGCCCCCCGACCAGCGGCGCTTGCGGGCGACCACGAACCGCACGGTGTCGGCGATCCAGTCCGAATCGGTCCGCAAGGTCAGGTGGGCCGCGCCCGCGCGGCGCAGGCAGGCGGCCACAGTGGACCTGTGCTCGGCCGCGGCCGCGGCGAACTCCTTGCGCAGCAACGCCGTCGCGGTCACCTCGCGCTGGCGGCCGGTCTCCGGGTCGGCCAGCACGACGCGGCCGACGTCGGGCAGCTCGACGTCGCGCGGGTCGACGACCTCGACGGCGACCAGCTCGTGGCGCAGCGACAGCGCGCGCAGCGGCCGCTGCCACTCGGTGCCGCCGAGGAAGTCCGAGACCACCACGGCCAGGCCGCGCCGCCGGGGCGGGCGGCGCAGCGCGTCGATGGCGGCGGCGAGGTCGCCGCGGACGCCCTCGCGCGGGCTCGGCGTCTCGGCCACCCGGCGCACCAGCCCGCGGGCGTGGGCGAGGCCGCCGCGCGCGGGCACCCGGATGGTCTGCTCGCCGGTGGCGATGAGCGCGCCGACCCGGTTGCCGCCGCCGCGGGTGAGGTGGGTGATGGCGGCCACGGCGGCCACCGCCAGGTCGCGCTTCAGGCAGGCCGCCGTGCCGAAGTCCAGCGACGCGGACAGGTCGACCACCAGCCAGGTCTCCAGCTCGCGGTCGGCCACGGTCTCGCGGATGTGCGGGGTGGTCGTGCGGGCGGTGACCGCCCAGTCCATCCGGCGCACGTCGTCGCCGGGCTGGTACGGCCGGGCCTCGCCGGGCTCGGAGCCGGGGCCGGGCACCAGGCCCAGGTGGTTGCCCTGGAGCAGGCCGTCGAGCCTGCGCCGCACGTCGATCTCCAGCAGCCGCAGCCCGGCCTCCATCCGGTCGCCGCGCAGGATGGGCGGCGCCCAGCCGGGTCGATCGCCCCGGGTCACGGCCTGCCCGCTGGCACCTGCGGCCGGGCCGAGACCTGCGGCAGCGGGACGGTCTGCAGCACGCGGGTGACCATGTGGTCGACGGGGACGCCGTCGGCGAGGGCGTCGTAGCTGAGCACCAGGCGGTGGCGCAGCACGTCCGGCACCACGTCGACCACGTCCTGGGGCAGCACGTAGTCGCGGCCGCGGACCAAGGCCAGCGCCCGGGCGGCGGCGATGATGCCGAGGCTGGCGCGCGGGGAGGCGCCGTAGGCGATCCAGCCCGCCACGTCGGTCAGGCCGTGCTCGGCCGGGGTGCGGGTGGCCAGCACGAGCCGGACGGTGTAGTCGACCAGCGCGTGGTGGACGAACACCCGGGAGGCGACCTGCTGCAGCCGGACCAGCTCGGCGGGGCTGAGCACCTGGTCGGGCACCGGGGGCTCGACGCCCATCCGGTAGACGATCTCGCGCTCCTCCTCGACCGTCGGGTACTCGACGATGATCTTGAAGAGGAACCGGTCGCGCTGGGCCTCCGGCAGCGGGTAGACGCCCTCGTTCTCGATCGGGTTCTGGGTGGCCAGCACCAGGAACGGGTCGGGCATCGGGAAGGTCTGGCCGCCGATGGACACGTGCCGCTCGGCCATCACCTCCAGCATCGCCGACTGCACCTTCGCCGGGGCGCGGTTGATCTCGTCGGCGAGCACGAAGTTGGCCACGACCGGGCCGAGCTCGACGTCGAAGCGCTCGGTGCCCTGCCGGTAGATGCGGGTGCCGAGGATGTCGGCGGGGACGAGGTCGGGGGTGAACTGCACGCGGGAGAACGAGCCGCCGACGACCTTGGCGAAGGTCTCCACGGCCAGCGTCTTGGCCACCCCGGGCACGCCCTCCAGCAGCAGGTGGCCCTTGGCGAGCAGCCCGACGAGCATGCGCTCCACCAGCCGGTCCTGCCCGACGATGACGCGCTTGACCTCGAACACGGTGCGTTCGAGCACCTGGGCGTCGTTGGCGGGCGTGGTCGGCTCGGTCACCGGGCGGTCCTCCTGTGGCTGGATACGGCGAACAGCCAACCCCACCACCGGTGTGAGCCCTGTGAAACGCGCCGATCGGGCGACTACCGACCGGGTGGCCCGCATCCGATACCCGGGGTATGACCATCATGAACGCCCTGGCGCCCGGCTTCCCGGCCGACCTGGCCGAGCACGGCGGCGTGCCGGACCGGCACCTGGCGGTCGTGGCCTGCATGGACGCGCGCATGGACATCTACCGCATCCTGGGCCTGGAGGCGGGCGACGCGCACGTCATCCGCAACGCGGGCGGCGTGGTGACCGCCGACGTGATCCGCTCGCTGGTGATCAGCCAGCGGGTGCTGGAGACCAGGTACATCGTGCTGGTGCACCACACCCGCTGCGGGATGCTGCACTTCCCCGAGGCCCGGTTCCGCGCCGACCTGGCGCAGGAGGTGCGCATGCGTCCGGAGTGGTCGGCCGACGGCTTCGACGACGTGGACGCCGATGTGCGCGAATCGATCCGGCGGATCGAGGTCAACCCGTTCCTGCCGCACAAGGAGCACGTGCTCGGCTACGTGTACGACGTGGACACCGAGCAGCTGCGGCTGGTGGCGCGCTCGGCGCAGCACGCCCGGCTCTAGCGCCAGCGGTCGAGGTCGGCCGGGGTGTCCAGATCGGACGAGGCGCCCGCGGTGTCGGGGACGCGGACGGGGTCGAGCGGGCCGAGGATGGCGTAGAGGCCGCGGCCCGGTCTGGCGACGGCGGCGCGCAGCACGTCTGTCCGCCATGCGCTGAACAACCACTGGTCACGCCCCTCGGCGTCGACCAGCACCGCGCCGGTCGCGTCCACCGCCTCCCGCACCGCGCGCACCGCCGCGCCGTCAACGGCGGGCAGATCGGCGGCGAGCAGGACGACCACCTCGGCGGTCACGGCTGACAGGCCCGCGGCGAGCGCGGCGACCGGCCCGGCCCCGGGCTCGGTCTCCCGCGTCCAGACGACGGGCCGCGCGGTAGGCCGCTGCGGCCCGACCACCACAACGGGGTCAGCACCGTCGACAGCCGCGACGACCCGGTCGAGCAGCGTCATCCCGCCGACGACCAACGCAGGCTTGTCGACCCCGCCAAGCCTGCTCCCCCGCCCACCAGCGAGGACGATCGCCGCCCAGGTCACGGCCCGAGCCTAGCGCCGCAGCGTGGTCGAACACGCCCACCGGAACGGACGACGGTTGCGACTGTCGGGCGCGACCGCGATTGCCCACGTCACTGGCCTGCTGGACCCGCCGACTGTGGCCACACGCGGTCGCGCATCCGCAGTCCTTGATCTTTCCACATAGTGAGACCTAATATGTCCGCACATTTAGGAGGCGATCATGGCGGACTCGTGGCACCGGATCGTGGTGGTGGGTGGGGGGACTGCGGGGATTGCGGTCGCGGCGCGGCTGCGGCGGGTGGGGCAGGCGGATGTCGCGGTGGTCGAGCCTGCGGAGACGCACTACTACCAACCGCTGTGGACGTTGGTCGGAGGTGGGCTTGCGGCTGCTGCGGAGAGCGCCCGGCCGCAGGCGTCGGTCATGCCGCGTGGGGTGACGTGGGTGCGGCGGGCGGCGGTGGGGGTCGATCCGGAGGCGCGTGAGGTGCAGTTGGACGACGGGTCGGCGGTGGGGTACGAGTACCTGGTCGTGTGCCCGGGCATCCAGCTCGACTGGGGTCGGGTCGAGGGGTTGGAGCAGGCGTTGGGGCGCGGGGGCGCATCCAGCAACTACCGGTTCGACCTCGCGCCGTTGACGTGGGAGAACATTCGCTCCCTCCGGTCGGGCACGGCGGTGTTCACGATGCCGTCCGGTCCGATCAAGTGCGCCGGGGCCCCGCAGAAGATCGCCTACCTGGCCGCCGACCACTGGCGGGCCGAAGGGGTGCTCGACAAGATCGATGTCCACCTGGTGCTGCCGACGCCCGCGGTGTTCGGCATCCCGGAGTTCGCCCGCGTCCTGGAGGGCGTGGTGCGGCGCTACGGCATCACCCTGCACCTGGAGAGCGAGGTCGTCGGGGTCGACGCCGACGCGCGCGAGGTGCGGATCGCGAGCCGGGGTGGGCAGACCACGTTGGGCTACGACCTGCTGCACGCCGTCCCGCCGCAGAGCGCGCCGGACTGGGTGAAGCGGTCACCGCTGGCGGGTGACAGCGGCTATGTCGAGATCGACCGGCACACGCTGCGCCACGTCCGCCACCCCGAGGTCTTCGCCCTGGGCGACGCCGGGTCCAGCCCCAACTCCAAGACCGGGGCCGCGGTGCGCAAGCAGGCGCCGGTCGTGGTGGCCAACCTGCTCGACGCGATGGCGGGCCGCCCGCCGAGGGCGCGGTACGACGGGTACGCCTCCTGCCCGCTGACCACCTCCCGGCGCACGATGCTGCTCGCCGAGTTCGACTACTCGATGACCCCCACGCCCTCGATCCCGTTCATCGACACGATCAAGGAGCGACGGGACATGTGGTACCTCAAGCGGTACGGGCTGCCCGCGCTGTACTGGAACCTGATGCTGCGCGGGCTGGCCTGAGCCGTCCCGCAGGGCGGGATCGCTTGCGGGCCGGGGTGGCCGGTGCTCGACTGGCGGGGTGAGCGCGGACACCGCCGAGCCCGAGACGGCGCCGGAGACCCGGACCGACGAGCCGGAGTCGCTGCTGGCCCGGATCGCCCGGCTGATCAGGACCGCCAACGAGCACGGCGTGCCGTTCTAGGCGACGAGGTCCACCGCGGCGGCGAAGTCGTCGTCGACCAGCACCACGTCGCGGCCCGAGCGGGCCAGCAGGCTCGCGGCGATCCCGGCGCGCATGCCCGCCGCGCAGTGCACCCACACCGGGCCCGCGGGCACCTCATCGATGCGGTCGAGCAGCGAGTGCAGCGGGATGTGCGCTGAGCCGGGGATGTGCGCGGCGGCGCGTTCGTCGTCGCGGCGCACGTCCAGGATGTGCACGCTGCCGCGCACCCGGGCCAGCTCGGCGAAGGTCGCCGTCGGGTAGGCGGCGACGTCCTCGGCCAGCTCGCCGGGCTGCCCGACGGCCGCGCCCGCGAGCCGGTCGATGCCGATGCGCACGAGCTGGCGCTGGGCGGCGGCGACCTGCTCGGCGCTCTCGCCGATCAGCGTCAGCGGGGCGCCCCACGGGATCAGCCAGCCCAGGTAGGTGGAGAACTTGTCGCCGAGGGCGATGCTGATGGTCCCGCCGATGTGCTCGGCGGCGTAGGCGGTGCGGTCGCGCAGGTCGACCACCCACTCCCCCGCCTGGATGCGCTTGCGCAGCTCCTCGGGGTCGACCGGGCGCGGCGGTGACAGGTCGGGCGCACCCGGGCCTTGCCGGTTGAGCGCGCTCATGTGGGCGTAGTAGCTGGGGTAGGCGGTCAGGCCCGCGACCAGCTTGGCGACGAAGGCGTCCTCGTCCGGCTCGACCAGCGCGTCGTTGCGGCGGCGCTCGGCGCCGATGGTGCTCGACGCGCCGGTGGCCGCCGAGCCCGACGAGCAGAAGCTGCCGAAGCCGTGCGTGGGGTAGACCGGCACGTCGTCGCCCAGCTCCGCGGCCAGCTTGCGGGCCGAGCGGAACTGCGCCCTGGCCAGCTCCTCGGTGCGGTCCGGGTCGACCAGGTCGGTGCGCCCGACGCCGCCGTAGAGCAGCGAGCCGCCGGTGAAGACCGCGGTCTCCCCGCCTGCGGTGACGACGTAGGACAGGTGGTGGTCGGTGTGGCCGGGCGTGGCCACGACGCGCACGGTCAGCGAGCCCGCGGTGCGCACGTCGCCGTCGACCACCGGGTCGCGCTCGAAGGACACGTCGTCGCCCGCGGCCACGAGGTAGGCCGCGCCGGTGCGCTGGGCCAGGGCGTAGCCGCCGGTCACGTAGTCGTTGTGGACGTGGGTCTCCACGACCAGCGCGCACCGCAGCCCGTCGCGGGCCAGCAGCGCCTCCACCCGGTCGATGTCGCGCTGCGGGTCGACCACCACCGCGGCCTCGCCGTCGTGGGCGAGGTAGGAGCGGTCGCCCAGCTCGGTCGTCTCGATGACCTCGACGGTGAGGCCCATGGGTCACCTCCGCTTGCTTGGCGTTCCCTAATGACCGTACATTAGGTAGCACCGATCTCAAAGGATGAGAGCATGGGCGTGACACCGCTGCGGCGCGACTCGGGCGAGGCGCTGTGGGTCCAGCTGCTCGCCGACCTGCGCAGGCGGGTCGCGGCGGGCGAGTTCGCCGACGGCTTCCCCGGCGAGCTGCCGATCGCCGACCAGTACGGGGTGAGCAGGCACACCGTGCGGCAGGCGCTGGCGCGGCTGCGCGGCGAGGGCACGGTCACCGCGGCCCGCGGCCGGGCGCCCAAGGTGCTGCCCTCCCCCGGCATCGAGCAGTCCCTCGGGACGCTCTACAGCCTCTTCGCCGCCGTCGAGGCGACGGGCGTGCCGCAGCGCAGCGTCGTGCAGGCCCTGGACACCCGCGCCGACGGCGTGGTCGCCGCGCGCCTGGGGCTGGAGGAGTCCACGCCGCTGGTCTACCTGGAGCGGCTGCGGCTGGCGGGCGACGAGCCGCTGGCCGTCGACCGCGCGTGGCTGCCTGCCGACCTCGCCGAACCCCTGCTGGAGGTCGACTTCACCCGCACCGCGCTGTACGAGCAGTACGCCCGGCTGTGCGGCGTGCACCTCACCGGCGGCCAGGAGCGCATCCGCGCCGTGCTGCCCACCCCGGGCGAGCGCGCCCTGCTCGACCTCGCCCACGACGTGCCCGCGCTGGCCATCGACCGGCTCGGCCGCGCGGGCGACCGGCCGGTCGAGTGGCGGCACACCGTCGTCCGCGGCGACCTGTTCAGCCTCACCGCCGACCTGCCGACCGCGGGCCACCGCCTCGACACCCGGCTGCGCTGATGCTCCTCCTGGCGGCGCCGCTCGGCGCGGTGATCGGCATCGTCGTCGGGGCGCTCGGCGGCGGTGGCGGCGTCCTCGCCGTGCCCGCCCTGGTCTACCTGCTCGGGCAGAGCGGCCAGGACGCCACCACCGGCAGCGTGATCATCGTCGGGCTGACCGCGATCGCGGGCGCCGCGGCGCGGCCCCGGGACCTGGACTGGCCGACCGCGGCGGTGTTCGGCCTCGTCGGCGGGCCTGCGGCCGTGCTGGGCACGCTGCTCAACCGCCAGGTCGACCAGTCGGTGCTGCTGCTGGCGTTCGCCGTGCTCACGGTGCTGGCGGCGGGCGCGATGCTGGTCGACACCCGCCGCCCCGAACCCGAGGCGCGGGCGGCCGTGGCCGTGCGGACCCGGGTGGGGGCCAAGGCGGTGGCCGCCGCCGTGCCGATCGGCTTCCTGACCGGGTTCCTCGGCGTCGGCGGCGGCTTCCTCGTCGTCCCCGCCCTGGTCATCGCCCTGCGCATGCCCATGCCCCGGGCGATCGGCACCTCGCTGCTCATCATCGCGATCAACGCGGTGACCTCGTTCACCGCCCGCGTCGGCGACCTGCACGTCGACTGGGCGGTGATCGCGCCGTTCACCCTCGCCGCGGTCATCGCGGCGCTGGCGGGCAAGCGGCTCACCGACCGGCTGCCCAGCCGCGCACTCGCCATCGCCTTCGCCGCGATGCTGGTGCTGGTCGGCGTGTTCACCGGGATCCAGAGCATCCTCAGCCTCTAGTTCACGCACCCGGGGGACGGCGCGTCGGACCCGCCTGCCGGTGGGGTGACCGTCGTGCCCGGGACGGGCGCGCCGGTGAAGAAGTCCGCGGTGAAGGCGCGGACCTGGGCCGGGTCGACGCGCAGGACCGCGATGCCGCCCTCGTCGCCGTTGGGGTCGGCGATCGGGATGGTGGCGATCCGCACCGGGCCGGTGGCGTCGGCGGCCAGGGACACCGGGCTCCAGCCGGGGTCGGTGGTCACCACGTCGGCCACGAGGGCGGTCAGGTCGGCGCGCTTGGCCGGGTCGGTCAGGACGGTGGTGACCAGCTCGTCCACCAGGGCGCGGGCGAAGGCCTGCTGGCGCGCCACGCGGTCGAGGTCGCCGTTGGGGAGGCCGTGGCGCTGGCGGACGAAGGCCAGGGCCTCCGCGCCGGAGATGCGCTGCTCGCCCGCCGGGAAGCGGGCGCCGGAGAACTCGTCGGACACCGCGGCCCGCAGGCACACCTCCACCCCGCCCACGGCGTCGGCCAGGCGCTGGAAGCCCGCCATGTCGACCGCCGCGTAGTGGTCCACCTCCTGGCCGGTCAGCTCCTCCACCGCGCCCACGACGCCCTCGGGACCCGCTTGGGCGTAGGCGGAGTTGAGCTTGCCCATGCCGTGGCCGGGGATCGCCACCCAGGCGTCGCGGGGCAGGGAGAGCACGTTCACCCGGCCCGCGTCGACGCGCACCAGCATGACGGTGTCGGCGCGGTCGCCGTCGGAGCCGATCACGACCACGTTCTGCGGGGCGCCCGGCGTCGCCGGGACGACCGGGGCCGTGGTCGCGTCGCGGCCCGCGACCAGGGGGATCACCACGGCGGCCACGGCGGCGGCCACCCCGACCGCGACCAGCGCGGCCAGGCCGGTGCGGCGCTTGCGGCCCGCGCGCAGGCGCTCGACCACCACGGAGCCGGGCACGGCCCGGCCTGCTTCGGCCGCCAGCGCGGCGCGGATGTCGTCCTCGGTCACCGGACCACCTCTCGGGCGGGTTCGGCCACGCGCAGCGCGCGCAGGGCTCGGGAGATCTGGGAGCGGACGGTCACCTCGGCGCAGTCGAGCACGGCGGCGATCTCGGCGTCGGTGTAGTCCTCGTAGTAGCGCAGCACCAGGGCCGCGCGCTGCTTGCGGGGCAGCGTGGCGATGCGGGCGCGCATGGCGTCGCGCTCGGCGTGGGCGCCCGCCAGGTCGTCGACCGGCGGCGACAGCGCGGCCATCACCTCGGGGGCGGCGGCGATGTCGCGGGCGGCGCGGCGGCGGCGCCACGACAGGTACTCGTTGGTGACCATCCGCTTGACGTAGAGGTAGGGCACGTCGGTCGCGGCTATCCGCGCCCAGCGGTTCTGGGCGCGCAGCAGCACCTCCTGGACGATGTCCTGCGCCAGATGGCGGTCGCAGCACAAGGCGGTGGCGTAGCGCAGCAGCCGGTCGATGCGCTCCACCACGAAGTCGTCGAACCCATCGGGCACGGTCCCTCCCACGTGGCTGGTCCAATCGGGCGGGAAACGCGCCGAGGCGGCCCGGCTGTTGCACGGGTGGGCCAGGTCACCCCCAGTGGGGCGGGCGGCTCCGGCCAGCGGGCAGGCGGGTGCGGGCGTCGCCCCGGGCCGCGGTCAGCTGCGGCTGGGTGACGAACAGGGCCGCCGACAGGTCCGCCCCGCGCAGGTCGGCGCCGCGCAGGTCGGCTCCGGTGAGGTCGGCCTTGGCGAGGTCGACCCCGCGCAGGTCCGCGCCCAGCAGCAGCGCCCCGCGCAGGGACGCGCCCGCGAGCGGGCGGCGGCGCAGGTCGCGCCCGATGAGGTCGGCGCCGGAGAGGTCCGGGCCGGAGCGGGCCATCGAGCTGGCCCGGCGCAGCAGCGCGACCGCGGCGCCGCGGTGCCGGTCGACGTCGACGCCCGGGTCGTCGGCCGCTTTGTCCACTTCGTCCCGCATGCGGGCGAGATCGCCGTGCAGCGGGCGGGTTTCCGGCAGCGCGAGGGCTTCGGTCAGGTACCACAGGAGCTCGTGCAGGGCGCGGACCTTGGGGAAGGCGGCGAACATCGGGCCCGCGGCCGCGGGGTCGCGCCAGTCCGGGCCGGTCGAGACGCGCTGGCCCGCGCCGAAGCAGTCGTAGACCGCGCAGCCCGTGTAGCCGCTGCCGCGGAGGCGGTCATGGATGCCGCAGCGGAAGTCGGCGAGCAGGTTCGCGCACGGGGTGCCCGCCGGTTTGTCGGCGGCGAAGTCGGCGGACTTGGGGAACGGGAGCGCGACGCAGCACAGCCCGTAGCACCGGGCGCAGTCGCCGTGGAGTTCCCGCACGGGCCCCAGGCTAGCCCCTAGCCTGGCGGGCATGGACTTCAGCAACCGGACCGCCTGGTCGCGGATGCCCGGGATCAACCGGGTGAACAAGGAGCGGGCCCAGCTGGCGCACGAGCGCGGCTGGCGCTTCGCCGAGGAGGCCCCCGCCCTCCTCGACCGCTGGCCCGTCCTCCCCTTCACCCAGCGCGGCGACATGCGCATGGCCTACGGCGCCCTCAGCGGAGTCTGCGACGGCCTCCCCTTCACCGTGTTCGACTTCATCCGCCGCGACCGCGTCATCAACATGCAGGCGATGGGCATGACGCTCAACAAGCACCACGACTTCCGCACCGACTCGATCTGGGCGGCGACCCTGCCAGCGCCGATGCCGTTCTTCCAGATCACCTCCAAGAACGAGGTCTACGCCGACGTCGACCACCACCCCCACCCGACGACCGGCGACCGCAAGTTCGACCGCCGCCACCGGCTGGTGGACACCGACCCGCAGGTGGCCGCGCAGATCCTGACGCCGCCGCTGGTCGCCTTCCTCCGGGAGGCCGAGGTGGGCACGTGGTCGCTGGTGGGGAATGAGCTGGTGCACGCGGAGATGGTCGTGCTGGCGGGCACGACCCCTGCGAAGGTGCTGGCGACCCTGGCAAAGCTGGCCCACCTGGTGTTGTACCTGCCGAGGCACTTCGCGGCCCCGCAGCAGGCTCATCCGCAGCCGTACCCGCCGCAGGGGTACGCAGCGCCACAGGGGTACCCGGCGCCGCATCCCCAGCAGGGGTATCCGGCAGCGCATCCGCAGCAGGGATACCCGGGGCCGTACCCGCAGCAGCCGTATCCGTACCCCGGTCCGCCGCACCCGCAGCAGCACCCGCCCGCCCACCCGGCACCGCCGGGGCCGTTCCAGCAGCCGGGCTACTACTGATCCCTACAGCAGCGCGGCGAGACGGGTGAGGCCTTGGGTGATCTTGTCTTCGGACAAGCCCGAGAAGTTGAGGCGGGCGTGGTTGGGTTCGGGGGTGGTGGGGAAGAAGCTGGCCCCGGGGACGTAGGTGACGCGGGCGGTGGGGAGGGCCTTGTCGCGCATGAAGGCGGTGGTGTCGAAGCCCTCGGGGAAGGTGAGCCAGGTGAACAGGCCGCCGGTGGGGGTGGTGAAGCGGACGGTGTCGGGGAAGGTGTCGGCCAGCGTCTTGAGCATGAGGTCGCGCTTGCCGCGGTAGACGTCGCGGACTTCGGCGATGTGGGCGTCGATGTCGTGGCGGTCCAGGTAGCGGCTGGCGGCGGCCATGTTGAGGGTGCCGGACTGGGTGTCGGCGGCGAGCTTGAGCAGGGTCAGCTTGTCCAGCAGCTGCGGGGCGGCGACCGCCCAGCCCAGGCGCAGGCCGGGGGCGAGGATCTTGGAGAAGCTGCCCAGGTGCAGCACCCGGCCCTCGGTGTCCAGGCTCTTGAGCGTCGGCAGCGCCACGCCGTCGTAGCGCAGCGCCCGGTACGGCGTGTCCTCCACGACCAGCAGGTCGAAGCGGTTGGCCAGCTCGATCAGCCGCCGCCTGCGCTCCAGGCTCATCGTGACGCCCGTGGGGTTCTGGAAGTCCGGGACGGTGTAGAGCAGCTTGGCGCGCGGGGACCGGCGCAGCACGCGCTCCAGGTCGTCGGTGTCCATGCCGTCGTCGTCCATGCGGACCGGCGCATACGTCGGCTGGAAGGGGTTGAACGCGATCAGCGCGCCGAGGAAGGTCGGGTTCTCGGTGATGACGGTGTCGCCCGCGTCGAGCATCAGCTTGCCCACCAGGTCGAGCCCCTGCTGCGCGCCCTGGATGATCAGCACGTCGTCGGCGCCGCAGGCGATGCCGTCGCGGGCGAGCCGCGCGGCGACGTGCTCGCGCAGCGGGAGCAGGCCGTTGGACGGGCAGTACTGCAGCGCGGCGGGGTCCTCGGCGAGCAGGTCGGCGTAGACCGCGCGCAGCTCGGCCATCGGGAACAGCGCCGGGTCCGGGTAGCCGCCGCCGAAGGAGATGATCTCCGGGTCGGCCCCGTGGCGCAGCAGGTCGCGGATCGCCGACGGGCCCACCCGACTCATCCGGTCTGCGTACCGCACAACCCCTCCTCGCAACTGCCCGGTCAATCCCGCCTTGTGGCTTACGTTCGCCAGCCCTATAGTGCCGATCGACATGGCAAATGACAAGGAGATTCGCCTCGACGAGACGGACGTGGCGATCCTGCGGTACCTCGCCGACGACGCCCGGCTCTCCCAGCGCGCCATCGCCCGCGCCGTCGGCATGTCCCCGCCCGCGGTCGCCGACCGCATCGCCCGGCTGGAGTCCATCGGGGTGATCGAGGGCTACCGCGCGCGGATCAACTGCACCCTGCTGGGCCGCGCCCTCACCGTGGTCGTGGGCATCGCCTCCGAGCGCAGCGACAACCAACGCGAGCTGGCCCAGCAGGTGGTGGAGATCCCCGAGGTGGAGAGCGTCGACCTGGTGACCGGCGCGGTCGACCTGCAGGTGCGGCTGCGGGTGCGCGACCAGGCCCACTTCAACGAGGTCTACTTCGACCGCCTGCTCGCCCTGCCCGGCATCCGGCACACCGAGACCGCGCTGGTGCTCTACGCCTTCACCCCCGACAACTTCGCCGACCGCGTCCTGACCAGCCTCACCCCACCGGAGGAACCGTGACCGAGCACTTCAGCAGCGAGGCGAAGGGCACGCCGACCGCGCCCGGCCGCTTCGTGACCGTGGCCGACCTCGACCCGGTCGAGTTCGTCGAGGGCCTGGCCTTCCGCCCGGTGCTCGGGCAGAGCGCGATGGCCAACTTCGTCACCTTCGAGCCGAACACGACCGCGCCGCTGCACGTCCACGAGGAGGAGCAGATCACCATCGTGGTCGACGGCGAGTTCGAGTTCACCCTCGACGGCGAGACCCGCACCATGCGCGCGGGCGACGTCGCCGTGATCCCGCCGTGGGTGCCGCACGGCGCGCGCACCCTCGACACGACCTGCCAGCAGATCGACGTGTTCACCCCGCCGCGCACCTCCCTGCTCGACCACGCCCGCAAGCAGGCCGAGAGCTGACGATGCGCGCGATCCAGGTCAGCCGGTTCGGCGGGGAGGACGTGCTCGACCTCGCCGAACTCCCGGTGCCGGAACCGGCGGCCGGTCAGGTGCGCGTGCGCCTGCGCGCCGCCGGGGTGAACCCCGCCGACACCTACATCCGCACCGGCCAGTACGCCTTCTTCACCCCGCCGCTGCCCTACACCCCCGGCTTCGACGGCGCGGGCGTGGTCGACGCGGTGGGGCCGGGTGTGACGTCGCTGGCGGTGGGCGAGCGCGTGTTCGTCAGCGCGCTGGGCCGCTCCACCGGGACCTACGCCGAGCACGTGGTCGCCGACGAGCCGGACGTGCAGCCGCTGCCGGACTCGCTGTCCTTCGCCCAGGGCGCGGCCGTCGGCGTGCCGTGCGCGACGGCGTGGCGGGCGCTGTTCCAGCGGGCGGCGCTGCAACCCGGGGAGACCGTGCTCATCCACGGGGCCAGCGGCGGCGTCGGCATCCCGGCGACGCAGCTGGCCCGCGACGCCGGGGCCACCGTCATCGGCACCGCGGGCACCCGGGCGGGCGCGGACCTGGTGCTGGCCGCGGGCGCCCACCACGTCCTCGACCACACCTGCTCCGGCTACCTCGACCAGCTCGCCGCGCTCGCCCCGACGGTGGTCATCGAGATGCTCGCCGACGTGAACCTGGCCCACGACCTGGAGATCATCGGCCCGCGCGGGCGCATCGTCGTGGTGGGCAGCCGGGGCAGCCTGGACTTCACCCCGCGGCTGACGATGCGCAAGGAGGCCACGATCCTGGGCACCGCGCTGTGGAACGCCACGCCGGAGGAGTCCGCGGCGGCGCTGCGGGCGGTCGGCGCGAAGCTGCGCTCGGGCACCGTGCACCCCATCGTCGGCACCGAGCTGCCCCTCGACGCCGCCCAGGAGGCCCACCGGCGCATCCTGGCCCCGGGCTCACTGGGGAAGCTCGTGCTGACCATGTGACGGCCGCACCAGGCCGGTCTCGTAGGCCACGACGACGGCCTGGGCGCGGTCGCGCAGGTCCAGCTTGGCGAAGATGCGGGCCACGTGGGTCTTCACCGTCGCCTCGCTGAGGGTCAGCTCCTCGGCCAGCTCGGCGTTGGAGCGGCCGCGGCCCAGCAGCGCCAGCACCTCCCGCTCGCGCGGGGTCAGCACGCCCAGCTCGGCGGGCACGGCCGGGGCGTCGGCCGCGGCGAAGCGCTCGACGAGGCGGCGGGTGATCGACGGGGCCAGCAGCGCGTCCCCGGTGTTGACCAGCCGGACGGCGGCGACGAGGTGCTCGGGGGTGACGTCCTTGAGCAGGAAGCCGCTGGCGCCCGCGGCGAGGGCGGCGTAGACGTAGCGGTCGAGGTCGAAGGTGGTCAGCATGAGCACCCGGCAGCGCGGGGACTCGGCGAGCACGCGGCGGGTCGCGGCCAGGCCGTCGAGGTTGGGCATGCGGATGTCCATCAGGACCACGTCCGGGCGCTGCTCGCGGACCACCGACACCGCCTCGACGCCGTCGCCCGCCTCGCCCACCACGTCGATGCCGCCGGAGGTCAGGATCATCCGGAAGCCGGTGCGCACCAGCGCCTGGTCGTCGGCGATCACCACCCGGGTCACGGCCGCTCCAGCGGGATGCGCGCGCGGACCCGGAACCCGCCGCCGAGCCTGCGCCGGGCGTCGAGGTCGCCGCCGAAGACGCGCACCCGCTGGCGCAGGCCCAGCAGGCCGCGGCCCTCGTCGGATTCCGGCCGGGCCGCGCCGCCGCCGGTCAGCGCGCTCGGCCCGGTGTTGAGCACCTCGACCCGCAGCGAGCTGTCGGAGTAGCGCACCAGCACCTCGGCCCTGGTCGCGCCGTCGCCGTGCTTGAGGGCGTTGGTCAGCGCCTCCTGGATGATCCGGTAGGCGGTCAGGTCCACCCCGGAGGGCAGCGGGCGCGGCTCGCCGGACACCCGCACCTCCACCGGCAGCCCGGCGAAGGCGATCCGGTCGACCAGCGGGCCCAGGCCAGCCAGCCCCGGCTGCGGCGACAGGTCGGCGGGCTCGGAGCCGTCGGCGGGCGGGGCGAGCACGCCCAGCAGGTGGCGCAGCTCGGTCATGGTGTCGCGGCCCGCGGCCTCCACGGCCAGCAGCGCGGTCGCGGCCTGCTCCGGCTCGGCGGCCAGCACGCGGCGGGCCGCGCCCGCCTGCACGAGCATCACGCTGACGTTGTGGCTGACGATGTCGTGCAGCTCCCGGGCGATGCGCGCCCGCTCGGCGTCGACGGCCGCGCGCGCCGCGCTCTCCCGCTCGCGCTCCAGCAGCCAGCCGCGCTCCCCCATCGCGGCGGCGAAGGCGCGGCGCGCCTGCCCGAGCCGGACCGCCAGCACGGCGGCGACCAGCACGGCAGCGGCGGCCACGACCCACATGGGCACCACCCTGCCACGGCCGCGGCGGGCAGGCGTCACCCTGGGTCGTACATCCCGGGGATGACCCCTGCGCGGGGTTACCTCCGCCGACCGATGCCCCCGACCGGCCCGCCGAACCAGGATTGCCCACCGTGACCAGTGATGACAGCGCAGTCGTGGTGCTGACCGACGTGCGCAAGGAGTACAGCGACTCCGTCGCCTTGGACGGGGTCTCGCTGCAGATCCGCGCCGGGGAGGCGGTGGCGGTGATGGGGCCCTCCGGCAGCGGCAAGTCCACGCTGCTGAACATGGTGGCCGGGCTGGACCGGCCGACCTCGGGGTCGGTCGTGGTCAACGGCGAGGACCTGGGCCGGATGTCGGAGACCGGGCTGGCGCTGTACCGCCGACGCCGGATCGGGATGATCTTCCAGTTCTTCAACCTGCTCGACGACCTGCCCGCGCTGGACAACGTGGCCCTGGCCGCGCAGCTGACCGGCACCCCCGCGGCGCAGGCCCGCAGGCGGGCGCTGGAGCTGCTGGACGAGCTGGGCATCGCGGGCAGGCGCAACATCTACCCGGCCCAGCTCAGCGGCGGCGAGCGCCAGCGGGTGGCCGTCGCCCGGGCGCTGATGAACCGCCCGGCCCTGCTGCTGGCCGACGAGCCGACCGGGGCGCTGGACAGCCGCTCGGGCGAGCAGGTGATGGACCTGCTGCTCGACCTCAACCAGATCGGCCAGACCCTGCTGCTGGTCACCCACGACCGGTCGCTGGCCACCCGCTGCGCCACCCGCCTGGTCGAGGTCGTCGACGGGCGCATCGCCCGCGAGTCGACCCTGGAGCGCGCGCGATGAGCGCGGTGTGGCGGGTCGCCAGGGGGGCCGCCCGGCGGCGCCGGTTGCAGACCGCGGTGATCGGGGTGGTGGTGGGGGTCTCCACCGCGACCATCGTGCTCGCGCTGGCGCTGCTGGTGGCGGCCTCCGGGCCGTTCGACCGGGCGCACGCCCAGCAGGCGGGCGCCCACGTGGTGGCCGTGTACGACGCGGGCGCGAAGGACCGGCTGGCCGGGGACGCGGCGGGGGTGGCGGCGGCAGCCGGGCCGTTCGACCAGACCACCGTCAACGCCGCGCTCTTCGCTGGCCTGGTCCGGCCGCTGGCCGTGGTGGGCCGGGCCGACCCGGGCGGGCCGGTGGACCGGCTGACGGTGTGGGCGGGCCGGTGGGCGTCGGCCCCCGGGGAGATCGTGCTCAACCTGAACCCGGGGTCCGGCGGGCCCAGGCAGGTGGGCGACCGGCTGGACGTGCCGGGTCAGGCGGGCTTCCGCGTCGTCGGGTTCGCGTACTCGGTCAGCCGGTCGGCCGACGCCTGGGTCACGCCCGAGCAGTTGACCGCGCTGGGCCCGAACGCCGCGCAGATGCTCTACCGGTTCACCAGCGCGGGCACCGAGGCCGAGATCGATTCGGCCTTCGCCGCCGTGAGCGCCGGGCTGCCGGTGCTGGGCTCGCAGTCCTACCTGACGATCAAGCAGGAGGTCACGGCCGAGACGGGCATCTTCGTCCCGCTGCTGGTCGTCTTCGGCGTGCTCGGCGTCGCGGTCGCGGTGCTGATCGTCGCCAACGTGATCAGCGGCGCGGTCGTCGCCGGGTACCGGCACATCGGCGTGCTCAAGGCGCTGGGCTTCACCGCCAACCAGGTGCTGGCCGTCTACCTGCTCATGGTCGCCGTTCCGTCGATCGCCGGGTGCCTGCTCGGCGGGGTGCTGGGCAACGCCGCCGCGGTGCCGCTGCTGTCCGAGGCGTTCGAGGGCTTCGGCACCACCGAGATCGGTGTGCCGATCTGGGTGGACGTCGTGGCGGTGCTGGGCATGCCCGCCGTGGTCGTGGTGACGGCCCTGCTCTCAGCGCTGCGGGCGCGCTGGCTCTCCGCGGCCGAGGCGATCAGCGCGGGCAGCGCGCCGCGGGTCGGGCGGGCGCTGCGGGTGCAGCGGCTGCTCAGCGGCGCCCGGCTGCCGCGCTCGGTCAGCCTCGGCCTCGGCGTGCCGTTCACCCGCCCGGGGCGCACCGCGCTGACCCTGGCCGCCGTCATCCTGGGCGTGATGACCGTGACGCTGGCGGCGGGGGTGACCCGGTCCGTCGTCGCCTACCGGACGGCGGTCGAACCGCCGACGGAGAACCGGGTCGAGCTGCTGGCCGCGCCGCCGCCGCGGTCGCGGCCGGGCAGCGAGCAGGTCCAGGCGCACCTGTCCGACGCCGACGACGAGGCGGTGCTGCGCGCCCTGCCCGACACCGCGGCCCTGGCCGCGCAGGCGCGACTGCCGGTCGGGGTGGTCGGCGGGGACGGCGCGGAGATCATCCTCCACCGCGGCGACCAGGCGCTCGCGCCGGTCGTGCTGCGCGGGCACTGGCCCGCAGGCCCCGGGGAGGTCGCCGCGCCGTCGCGGTTCCTCAACCAGCGCGGGCTCGACCTCGGCGACACCATCACCGCGGAGGCGGAGGGCGTCCGGGCCCAGCTGCGGATCGTCGGCGTGGTGCTGACCAACCCGGCCGACGAGATCTTCGCCTCGTGGGCCGCGGTCGACCAGCTCACCCCGGGCATCCGCGCCCAGTCCTACCTGCTCGACCTGCGCCCGGGCGCGGACCGCCAGGCCGTGCTGGCCGCCGTGGCCGCAGCCGACCCCGGGCTGGTGGCGGTGCCCCCGGACGAGGGCGGCTCCGAGCAGGCGGTGGTGCTCATCGGCTTCGCCACCCTGATGACGCTGGTGCTGGCCGCCGTCTCCGCGCTCGGGGTGTTCAACACCGTCGTCCTCAACAGCCGCGAACGCCGCCGCGACCTGGGGATGCTCAAGTCGATCGGGATGACCCCGCGCCAGGTCACGGTCATGATGGTGACCTCGATGGGCGCCCTCGGCGCGGTCGGCGGGCTGATCGGGCTCCCGCTCGGCGTGCTGGCCCACGCCCTGGTCGGCCCGGCCATGATGCGCGCCGCCCAGGCCGACGTGCTCGACCTGGTCATGGACGTCTACCCGGCGCCGATGCTCGTCCTGCTCGCCGTGGCGGGCGTGGCCATCGCGGTGCTGGGGGCCTACCTCCCGGCCCGGGCCGCCGCGCGCACGACCATCGCGGCGGTCCTGCACAACGAGTAGCCGCAGAACGAGTAGCGCTACAGCAGCCGGACCGCGTACGGCTCGATGCCGCCCCAGCGGACCGGGGCCACGCGGACCCGGGAGCCGCTGTAGGGGGCCTCGACCATCTGCCCGTCGCCGAGGTAGAGGGCGACGTGGTGGATGCGGCCGCCGGTCGACCAGAAGAGCATGTCGCCCGCGCGCATGGCCGACAGGGCGACCTTGCGCCCGTAGGTCGCCTGGTAGCCGGAGTAGTGCGGCAGGGTGATCCCCACGCCCGCGAAGGCGTAGATCATCAGGCCGGAGCAGTCGAAGCCGACCTTGTTGTAGTCGCCGTGGGCGTCCGCGACACCGCCGTCGCGGATGCCCAGGGTCGGGCCGTAGGCGTTGCCGCCGCCCCAGGCGTAGGGCACGCCGAGCTGGGACAGGGCCCGGTCGATGACCACCTGCACCGACCGGCCCGACGGCTGGCCCGGCGACGGGCTCGGCGGCTGGTTGCCGGGCCTGCCGCTGGTCACGGCGGGCGCGGGCCGGGGGCGGTTCGCCGCGGCCTCCTCCCGCCGCTTGGCCGCCAGCCACTCGTCGTAGCGCTGCCGCTGGGCCTCCAGGCCGCCGACCTTGGCCTGGGCGGCCACCAGCTGGCGCTCGTAGTCGGCCCGGGCGGCCTCCAGCTCGGCGGTCTTGGCCGCGGCGTCGCGGCGGGCCTGCTGGGCGCCCGCCATCGCCGCGTCCGCCGCGGCCTTGGCCTGCTCGGCGTCGGCCTCGGCCTGCTCCGCGGCAGCGAGGGCGGCCCTGGCCAGGGAGTCCTTGTTGGCCTGGACGGTCTGCACCCGCTCCAGCTCGGCCAGCGCGTCCAGGGCGCTGCCGCCCACGGCGTTGAGCAGCTGGGCGCGGGCCAGCAGGTCCTCCGGGCTGGACGCGCCGATGTAGGCGGTGATCGAGCCGACCGTGCTGCCCTGCTTGTAGCTGCCCGCGGCGAAGTCGTCGAGCACCTGCCGGGCCTGCTCCACCGCCCGGGCCGCGCCCTGCGCCTCGCGGGCGGCGGCGTCGGCGTCGGCGCGGGCCCTGCGGGCGGCATCCTGGGCGGTCTGCAGGTCGACCAGGGCCTTGTTGGCGTCCTCCAGCTTCGCCTCGACCTCGGCCTGCAGGTCCATCAGCCGGGCCTCGGCCTGGGCGAGCTGGTTGGTCAGCCGCCCGACCTCACCGGCCTTGTCCCGCGCCGCCTGGCGGCTGGCGTCGATTTCGGACTGGCTCGGGTTGGGCGGCGGCGGTGGGACCGCGACCGCCGTGCCCGCGGTCACGACCACCAGCAGCAGCGCGACTACCACGCCCCGCACGACCCACCTCCCCGCTCCGCGTCCACTGGGGACTCACCGACTGTGCCACTTCGGACACATCCTGACCACTCGCAACAGTGGAAACAAGAGCCGCGCTCATCACTTCTCTCCCACGCACACCGGCAGTAGTCCCCCACCTCGGGCGCCCGCCACCGCCGATCACCCGAAAGTGCTAACGCGGGGCGGTCGGAGGTGGCACCATGTCGCGGTGCTCTCCCCCCGCGTCCTCGTCCCGGTCGGGATCGCCGGGCTGGTGACCGCCGTCGTCGGCATGTGCCTGCCCTGGCTGCGCTCCGGCGCGGTCCTGCGGGACAGCTTCGAGTTCGCAGGCGTGATCCAGACCCTGGGCTTCCTGCGCGGGCAGGCGCTGGAGCGGCTGCTGGTGCTGTGGTACCTGATGATCCCGGCGATGCTGCTCGGCGCGGCCTGCTACCTGCTGGCCCGTCGGGTGGCCGCAACGTTCCTGCTGCTCGTGGCGATAATCATCGGAACCATCGCGGGTGCGGCGCGCGTCGAAGCGGGCAGCGGCCAGGTCGGCATCGCCGAGGTGGGCCCGACGGTCACGGTGATCGGGGCCGCGCTGGTCATGGCAGCGGCGCTGGGCACGCTATTCGGCGGGCGCGGGCGCGCACGCGAGAACGCAGGAGGGGAACGGTGACGTATCCAGGGCAGGGCGGGCAGTGGCCGCCGAACGACCCGTACGGGCAGGGCCAGCCGCAGGGGGGCTACCCGCAGCAGGGGGGCTACCCGGCGCAGCAGCAGCCCGGCTACCCGCAGACGGGACCGCAGCCCCAGCAGGGGTACCCGCAGACCGGTCCGCAGCCCCAGCAGGGCTACCCGCAGACCGGCCCGCAGCCGACCCAGCAGTACGGCTACCAGCAGCAGTACGGCGGGGCGTACGGCTACCCCGAGCCGCCGAAGAAGTCGCGCAAGGGCCTGATCATCGGCGTGGTCGTCGCGGTGGTCCTCGCCGCGGCGGGCGTCGGCGGGGCGGTGTTCTTCCTCAACCGCGGCGGCAGCGTCGCCGCGGGCGCGGAGAGCCCCACCAGCGCGGCGACCAACCTGGTCACCGCCATCGGCCAGGGCGACGTCGCCGGGCTGCTGACCGGGCTGGCCCCGGCCGAGCGCGACCTGATGTCGGCGCTGAACTCCCAGACCACCGAGGAACTGGTGCGCCTGGAGGTCTACAAGCCCGGGGTCGACCCCAACAAGATGACCGGCTTCGAGCTCAAGGCCGAGAACCTCAAGTTCGACGACGCCGCCGCGGAGAAGGTCAACGACCGCATCACCATCACCAAGCTGATCGGCGGCACGGTCACCGTCACCTCGGACATGAGCCAGCTCCCCTACACCGAGGAGTTCATCGAGGCGGCCTTCCCACGCGGGATGAACGCCCGGCCGCAGACCGAGACGGTGGACATCGCCAAGGAGATCGCCGACAACGGCGGCGAGCCCATCCGCATCGCCACGGTCAACGTGGACGGCGAGTGGTACCCGTCGCTGTTCTACACCCTCGCCGACTACGCGCTGCTGGAGGCGAACCTGGAGTGGCCCGCGCAGGCCATCCCGGCCAACGGCGCCGACAGCCCGGGCGAGGCGGTGCGCCAGCTCGCCGACGCGGCCCTGGCCGCCGACCTCGAGCGGGTGATCGAGCTGCTGCCGCCGGACGAGATGGGCGTGCTGCACGACGTGGGCCCGGTGCTGGTGGAGCAGGCGGGCCAGCTCGACCCGGCCCCCGCGCGGATCATCAACCTGACGACCGAGACCGCCGACGTCGACGGCGGCACGAAGGTCCTGCTCAAGGAGCTTGAGGTCGAGACCGAGGGGCAGACCGTCAAGATCACCAAGGACGGCGAGTGCTACGCCGCCGAGGTCCAGGGCGAGCGCCAGCAGATCTGCGCCGACGACCTGGCCGCCGAGATCGGCGGCAGCGGCATGCCGCCCGCGGTCGAGAAGGCGCTGACCGGCCTGGTCAAGGGCATGATGGCCAACACCGGCGTGGTGACCGTCGAGGTCGACGGCAAGTGGTACGTCAGCCCGATCCGGTCGCTGACCGACGTCATGGTGACCGCCCTGCAGAGCCTGGAAGCCGAGGACGTGCGGGCGCTGCTGGAGATGGCGAACTAACCAACTGGCAGGCAGACGGCCCCCGGAGCACGGCTCCGGGGGCCGTCGCGCGTCGTGGATCACACCAGCGGGGCGGCGTGGCGTCTTGAAACCTAATACAGGACAAGCGTACTGTTTGGGCCAGCAGGGGGTTGCTGCGGGCCGCGGCCGGGTACGCGAGACTCACCCCCGTCGATCCGAACCGACATGCGCCGCCACTGGAGTTGGACGTGACTACACCGAGCAAGGACAGCTTCGGCGCCCGCGCCACGCTGAAGGTCGGGGACGCCTCGTACGAGGTCTTCCGGCTGGACGCGGTCAAGGGAGCCGAGCGCCTGCCGTACAGCCTGAAGATCCTGCTGGAGAACCTGCTGCGGACCGAGGACGGGGCGAACATCACCGCCGACCACGTGCGCGCGCTGGCCGAGTGGGACCCGGCCGCCGAGCCGTCGACGGAGATCCAGTTCACCCCCGGCCGGGTGGTCATGCAGGACTTCACCGGCGTGCCCTGCATCGTCGACCTGGCGACCATGCGCGAGGCGGTCACCCAGCTCGGCGGCGACCCCGCCCGGGTGAACCCGCTGGCCCCGGCCGAGCTGGTCATCGACCACTCGGTCATCGCCGACATCTTCGGCCGCCCGGACGCCTTCGAGCGCAACGTCGACCTGGAGTACGAGCGCAACAAGGAGCGCTACCAGTTCCTGCGCTGGGGCCAGACCGCCTTCGACGAGTTCAAGGTCGTCCCGCCGGGCACCGGCATCGTCCACCAGGTCAACATCGAGCACCTGGCGCGCGTGGTCATGGTCCGCAACGGCCAGGCCTACCCGGACACCCTGGTCGGCACCGACTCGCACACCACGATGGTCAACGGCCTGGGCGTGCTGGGCTGGGGCGTGGGCGGCATCGAGGCCGAGGCCGCCATGCTCGGCCAGCCGGTGTCCATGCTCATCCCGCGCGTGGTCGGCTTCAAGCTGCACGGCGAGCTGCCCCCGGGCGCCACCGCCACCGACCTGGTGCTGACGATCACCGAGATGCTGCGCAAGCAGGGCGTGGTCGGCAAGTTCGTGGAGTTCTACGGCTCCGGCGTCGGCGCGGTGCCGCTGGCCAACCGGGCCACCATCGGCAACATGTCCCCGGAGTTCGGCTCCACCGCGGCGATCTTCCCGATCGACGACGAGACCATCGAGTACCTGAAGTTCACCGGCCGCTCGGCCGAGCAGGTCGCGCTGGTCGAGGCGTACGCCAAGGAGCAGGGCCTCTGGCACGACCCGGCCGCCGAGCCGGTCTACTCCGAGACGCTGGAGCTGGACCTGGCCACCGTGGTGCCCTCCATCGCCGGGCCGAAGCGCCCGCAGGACCGCATCGAGCTGACCGACGCCAAGAAGGCCTTCCGCGCCGCGCTGGGCAGCTACGCCACCGCGGGCCCGGAGTCCGGTGTGGACGAGGCGGGCAAGGAGTCCTTCCCCGCCAGCGACTCCCCCGCGGTGTTCGACGGCGACGGCAGCGGCGGCGAGCCCTTCGACTACCACTCGGCCGCGCGCGGCGCGGCGGGCCGCGTCTCCAAGCCCACCAAGGTGACCGTCGACGGCGCGGAGTTCGAGCTGGACCACGGCGCGGTCGCCATCGCGGCGATCACCTCGTGCACCAACACCTCCAACCCGTCGGTGATGATCGGCGCGGCGCTGCTGGCCAAGAAGGCCGTCGAGCGCGGGCTTGAGCGCAAGCCGTGGGTGAAGACCACGCTGGCGCCGGGCTCGAAGGTCGTCATGGACTACTACGAGCGCGCGGGCCTGATGCCGTACCTGGAGAAGCTGGGCTTCCACCTGGTCGGCTACGGCTGCACCACGTGCATCGGCAACTCCGGCCCGCTGCAGGAGGAGATCTCCGCCGCCGTGCAGGAGTCCGACCTGGCGGTCGTGTCGGTGCTGTCGGGCAACCGCAACTTCGAGGGCCGGATCAACCCCGACGTCAAGATGAACTACCTGGCGTCCCCGCCGCTGGTGGTGGCCTACGCGCTGGCCGGGTCGATGGACATCGACATCACCACCGAGCCGCTGGGCACCGGCTCCGACGGGCAGCCGGTGCTGCTGTCGGACATCTGGCCGTCGCCGCAGGAGATCTCCGAGGTCATCGCCTCGGCGATGTCGGCGGAGGGCTTCGCCTCCAGCTACTCCGACGTGTTCGCAGGCGACGAGCGCTGGCAGTCGCTGCCGACGCCGACCGGCAACACCTTCGAGTGGGACCCGGAGTCGACCTACGTGCGCAAGCCCCCGTACTTCGAGGGCATGGGCATGGAGCCCGCCCCGGTCGCCGACATCTCCGGCGCCCGCGTGCTGGCCCTGCTGGGCGACTCGGTGACCACCGACCACATCTCCCCGGCCGGTGCGATCAAGCAGGACTCGCCCGCGGGCAAGTACCTGACCGAGCACGGCGTCGAGCGCAGGGACTTCAACTCCTACGGCTCCCGGCGCGGCAACCACGAGGTGATGATCCGCGGCACCTTCGCCAACATCCGCCTGCGCAACCTGCTCCTGGACGACGTGCAGGGCGGCTACACCCGCGACTTCACCGCGGGCGGCGAGCAGGCGTTCATCTACGACGCGGCCCAGAACTACGCGGCGGCGGGCATCCCGCTGGTCGTGCTCGCTGGCAAGGAGTACGGCTCCGGCTCCTCGCGCGACTGGGCGGCCAAGGGCACCTCGCTGCTGGGCGTGCGCGCGGTCATCGCCGAGTCCTTCGAGCGCATCCACCGCTCGAACCTGATCGGCATGGGCGTGCTCCCCCTCCAGTTCCCGGAGGGCCAGACCGCCGAGTCCCTGGGCCTCGACGGCACCGAGACCTACGACATCGCGGGCATCACCGCCCTCAACGACGGCACGACCCCCCGCACCGTCAAGGTCACGGCCACCAAGTCCGACGGCGCCAAGACCGACTTCGACGCCGTGGTCCGCATCGACACCCCGGGCGAGGCCGACTACTACCGCAACGGCGGCATCATGCAGTACGTCCTGCGGAAGATGGTCAGCAACTAACCGCACGTGCACGACGGGGCCGCTCCCTGCCGGGGGCGGCCCCGCTCGTTTCCCGGCTCAGTCTTCCGCCGCCCTCTCCCCGATGGCGAGCCGCAGGCCCGGAGCGCGGTGATCGCGGAAGTCGTCGTAGATGGCCAGCGCCTTCGCCCAGCAGGCGCGGGCGCGGTTCGGATCACCGTTGCGGCGGTGGGCCCAGCCGAGGGTTTCGAGGGTCGCGGCGACGTCCGGGAGGTACACGTAGTCGCGGGGGATGGCGAGCGCCTCTTCGCACACCGCGATGGCACGGGAGTGGTCGCCGAGGGCCAGCCACACGGTGGCCAGCTGGTTGAGCGTGAAGACCTCCCCCTCGCTGTCGCCCGCGTCCCGCCGCAGGACCAGGCTCCGCCGGGCGTGCTCCAAGGCGTTGCGGTGCTCGCCGAGGCCCGCGTACGCGCTGCTGAGGTTGCAGTGCACGAAGGCCCGCTGCCGTCCGCCGTCGGTTCCCCGGCTCAGGGCGACCGCGGGGAGGAGGATGCGCAGGGCTTCCCGGTGCCGGCCTCGCCGCAGGCACGCCATCCCGATGTCGTTGCGCGCGTAGGCTTCGAGGTAGGGATCGCCCAGCTCCCGGGCGGCGGTCAACGCGGTGCGCAGCTCGCCCACAGCGTCCTCCCACTCCCCCACCTGCAGGCGCGCCCAGCCCGAGCGGTTCAGGAACCAGGCTCGGCTGGCCCGGTCACCGATCCGTTCGGCAGCGGTGATTCCCAGGGAGAGGGCCTCGAACAGCTCATCCCAGAAGGCGTGGTGGTAGAGGTAGGTCTCGACAGCGTGAACCAGGGACACCGCGGAAGCGCATCGGTCGCTCTCACTGGCGTGGCGGAGGGCGGCGAGCACGTTCAGCCGCTCCCCGGCCAACCAGGACAGCGCCTCGACCCGACCCCGCACGGGGATCACCGCCGTCGGTGGGCGGTCGAGGTCGTGGAATCGGTGCACGTAGGCGGGGTACAGCTCGTGGTCCGCTGTTGCCGCCATGTAGGCGTACCAGCGCAGCACCGCGCGCACTCCCTGATCGCGGACGTGCGCCGAGTCGTCCTGGTTCACGCGCTCGACCGCGTATGCGCGGAGCAGGTCGTGGAAGCGGTAGCGGCCGTCGCCCTCCGCCTCAAGCAGGTTCACCTCGACGAGTTCGTCGAGCAGGTTGCGTGCGCGGAGGATCGGTGAGCAGCTGACCGCGGCGGCCGCATGCGGGCCGAACGTCCCGCCGGGGTGCAGGCCGAGCCTGCGGAACAGGGCCGCCTGCTCCTCGGTGAGCTTCCGGTACGACCAGCCGAACACCGCGCGCACCGCAGAGGCTTCGTCGCTCGACGCGCTCAGCGCCGCAAGGCGGTCGCCCTCCATCTCCCCGACCACTGCCGCGACGCTCGTCCCAGGCCGCATCGCGATCCGGCTGCCCGCGATGCGCAGCGCCAAGGGCAGCGAACCGCACTGCCGGGCGAGGGCCCGAACCGCGGCCTCCTCGGTCGCCGCCCGGTGGGGACCGATGGCCGTGCCGAGGAGGTGCACGGCATCCTCCGGCGGCAGCGGACGCAGGGTCAGCCTGCGAGCGCGTTCGCCGACCACCAACCCCGTCAGGCTGTCGCGGCTCGTCACCAGCACCGCGGAGGCCGAGCCGCCGGGCAGCAGCGGCCGCACCTGCTCCGCCGAGTTGGCGTTGTCCAGCACGACCAGCATCTGGCGGTCCGCCATCAGCGACCGGTACAGCGCCGCCCGGGCGCCCGCGTCGACGGGGATCCGCTCCGGGCGCACCCCGAGCGAGCGGATGAAGCCGTCGAGGACCTCGTTCGGCGTCGCCTGCTTGCCCGGTCCGTAACCGCGCAGGTCGGCGTAGAAGGTGCCGTCGGCGTAGCGGTCCTGCACCTGGTGCGCCCAGAACAGCGCCAACGCGGTCTTCCCGACCCCGGGCAGCCCGTCAACGGCGGTGACCACCACCGTCCGGCTCGCTGAGCGCACCATCCCGTCCAGCGCCGCCAGCTGGTCGTGCCTGCCCACGAAGTCCGGTGCGGCCATCGGCAGCTGCCGCGGCACCGGCAGCGGGTCGTTGGCCAGGGTGAGGTTGTGGATCACACCTGCCTGCACGACGGGCCCACCGGCGGAGCCGGCCACCTCGTTGCGGACCTGCGGTTCCGGCATGCCCGCCAGTGTGCCCGACCCGGCCGGTGCGGCGGCAGACTTCGCTACCAGGCTTCGGACACGTAGGTGTCGAAGTCCTTGGGGGCGCGGCCGGTGACGCGGTGGACGGTGTCGGTGGGGATGCCGTCGCCTTGGGATTGGAGGGCGGTGAAGGCGGTGATCTCCTGGTCGAGTTGGGCGGGGGTGAAGCCGAAGGGGGTCATGGCAGCGCGGTAGGCCTCGGGGGTGCCGTCGAAGGTGATGGGGCGGTTGATGGCCTTGCTGATCTTGGCTACGGCTTCGGCGAAGGTGAGGGCGGTGGGGCCGGTGAGGTCGTAGGTGTGGCCGCCGTGGCCGGGGTCGGTGAGGGTGGTGGCGGCGACGGCGGCGATGTCTGCGGCGTCGATGAAGGGGAAGGCGGTGTCGCCGACCGGGACGGCGAGGGCGCCCGCGTCGACGGCGGGGCGGAAGACGCCCTCGTCGAAGTTCTGGGCGAACCAGTCCGGGCGGAGGATGGTCCACTCGGCACCGGAGTCGCGCACCAGGCGTTCGGCCGTGATGAGGCGCTGGTCGTCCATGACCTCGATACCCCGGCTCGACAGCAGGACGATCCGCCGAACACCCTGCTCAACCGCCTGGCGGACGAACGCCGGGTCGACGGGGAGTTCGTGCGGGGCCATCAGGTACATCCCGGACACCCCGGCCAGCACGGGCTCCCACGTGCCCGGCTCGGCCCAGTCGAAGCGCGGCTCGCCGGAACGGGAGGCGGGACGCACGGGCACACCCCGCGCCCGCAGTTCAGCCACGACGCGACGGCCGGTTGAGCCGGTGGCGCCGAGGACGAGGATGTCATTCTTCGCCATGCGCGCAGCAAAGCACGAACCACCGACAACGCGGCCCGCGCTGGGTGGGGTCGGCATGTTGGGTGGAGCGGCTGCGCTGGACGGCCGTCGCCGTCGGGGAGGGGTGGGGGTGGGGTGGGCGGCGGGCGCTCTGGTTCGGCGGATGCCTGCACGTCATCGCCCGCGCCGACGGCCCGGACGGGCGGCTGCCGCGCAGGGCGGGCGGGGGTCGCGGACGGTCGCCACCCCCAACGCCGAGGGCCGGGCGGACACCTGCCGCGCAGGGGGCGGCTGTCGTCGACGGCGGTCACCCGCGCCTCGGGCC
>NZ_JBSGHB010000006.1:219046-256942 GCF_053604195.1 Actinokineospora sp. NPDC004072
GGCCAGGCGGGCACCGCACAGTGGCGGGCGGCTGTCGTCGACGGCGGTCACCCGCGCCTCGGGCCAGGCGGGCACCGCACAGTGGCGGGCGGCTGTCGTCGACGGCGGTCACCCGCGCCTCGGGCCAGGCGGGCACCGCACAGTGGCGGGCGGCTGTCCTGGACGGTTGTCACCCGCGCCGGGGGCCGGGCGGGCGGCTGCTGCACGGGTTGTGCCGCAGCCCTGCACGGTCATCGACTGGGCGGAGGGCTGGGCGGGTGCCTGCCGCGGCTGGGCTGGGTGGGTGCCTGCCGCGGTTGGGCCGGGCGGGTGCCTGCCGCGGTTGGGCTGGGCGGTGGTCGCCTGGGCTGGTTGGGCACGCTGGGTGTGGACGAGTTACGCGCCACATCCGAGGTGGGGTGGGGGTTGGCGCGCATAGGTTGGGCGGATGTCCTGGACGGTTGTCGCGTGCGCCGGTGTGATCATGCTGGTGGCGGCGGTGGTGCAGGGGGCGGTCGGGTACGGGCTGAACCTGATTTCCGGGCCGCTGCTGGCCCTGCTTGACCCCGTGTTCGTGCCTGTGCCCATCCTCTTCGTCGCCTGCGTGCTGGCCGCTGGGCTGAGCGTGCGGGAGCGCAAGGCGATTGACTGGTCGGGGGTTGGGTGGGCGATGGCGGGCAGGGTGCCGGGCAATCTGCTCGGGTTGCTGGCGCTGGTCGCGCTGCCGGTGACCGGGTTCAACCTCGTCATCGGGGCGACGGTGCTCGTGTGCGTGGTGTTGTCGGTGGTCACGTGGCGGCCTCGGGTCACCCGGTCGGGGCTGGTGGTGGCGGGGACCGCCTCGGGGGTGTTCGGCACGGTCAGTGCGATCGGGGGGCCGCCGATGGCGCTGCTGTACCAGAACCAGGCTGGGCCGACGGTCCGGGCGACGCTGAACGCCTTCTTCCTGCTCGCCGCGGTGTCGTCGGTGGTGACGCTGGCCGCGGCCGGGCAGGTGCGGGGGGAGCACCTGGTGGCCGCCGCCGCGCTGACGCCGTTCGTCGTGGTCGGCTTCCTGCTCTCCGGGCCCGCGCGGGCGCTGGTCGCCGGGCCGCGGCTGCGGGTCGCCGTGCTGGCGATCGCGGCGGCCAGCGCGGTGCTGCTGATCGTGCGCAGCGCCGTCGGCTGAGGGGAGCGGGCGGGGCCCGCTCCCCTCGGGCGGCTACTCCGCCCGCGACAGCGACAGGGCGAACCGGTTCTGCTCGTCGGTCCACCAGCGGTGCACGGTGAAGCCCGCGGTGGCCAGCTCCTCGGTCATGCCCTCCCGCCGGAACTTGGCCGAGGTCTCGGTGCGCAGTTCCTCCCCCTCGGCGAAGTCGACCGCCATGCCCAAGCCCGCGATCTGCACGCGCTGGGCGCGGGTGGAGCGCAGCCGCATCTCGATCCACTCCTGCTCGGCGTCCCAGGCCGCGACGTGCTCGAACGCCTCGACGTCGAAGTCCGCCCGCAGCTCGCGGTTGAGCACGCGCAGGACGTTGCGGTTGAACTCGGCGGTGACGCCCGCGCTGTCGTCGTAGGCGCGCAGCAGGGTGTCGCGGTCCTTGACCAGATCGGTGCCCAGCAGCAGCCACTCCCCCGGCAGCAGCGTCCCGCGCAGCGCGCCGAGGAACTTGGCGCGCTCGTCGGGCAGCAGGTTGCCGATGGTGCTGCCCAGGAACGCCACCAGCCGCGGCGGCTGCCCGGGCACCAGCGCCAGGTGCTCGGTGAAGTCGCCGACGACCCCGCGCACCTCGGCCAGCGGGTACTCCCCGGCCAGCGCCGCGGTCGCCTCGCGCAGCGCGGACTCCGAGACGTCCAGCGCCACGATCTGGCGCAGGGTCCCCGCGTCGCGCAGGGCGGTCAGCAGCAGCCGGGTCTTCTCCGACGACCCCGACCCCAGCTCGACCAGGGTCTGCGCGCCGGTCGCCGCGGCGATCTCGGCGGCGCGGGCACGCAGGATCCCGGCCTCGGCGCGGGTCGGGTAGTACTCGGGCAGGCGGGTGATGGCGTCGAACAGCTCGCTGCCCCGGGCGTCGTAGAACCACTTGGGGGGCAGGGACTTCGGGGTCGCCGCCAGCCCGGAGCGCACGTCGGCGGCGAGCGCGCGGGCGGCGTGGTCGGCGGGCAGGTGGATCTCCACGGTGGTGGGCACGCGGTGGCCTTCCGGCTCGGGCAGTGCGGTGATCCGCACGTGGGGATGGGGGTCGAGGGTGGCGGTCACCAGCGAGCGGTCGGCGATGGGCGTCCACCGCGGCGAGTCGTCCCACGGCTCCGACGCCAGCACGACCGAGTCGTCGGTGCGCAGCGCGGACAGGGAGTGCCACCAGGTCGTCGCGGCCAGCTCGCGGCCGTCGGTCAGCAGGAGGTTCAGGCGGGAGGCGGGAGCGGCGGCGATGACGTCGGCGACCACCGCGGCCAGCGCGTCCCCGAGGGCGGCGCCCGCGCGCAACCGCTTGCGCACCAACGCCCAGAGGAACGCGCTGTCGGTGGGCGCGTCCAGCGTCATCAGGTCGACCACGGGCAGCGTCGCGGCCAGGTCGGCCACGCTGTCGGGCCAGCCCGCGATGACGCCGTTGTGGCTGAACAGCCAGTCCCCCTCGGCGAAGGGGGCGCACGCGGTCTCCACGACCGGCATGCCGATCGTCGCCGAGCGGGCCGCGGCCAGCACGGCCCCGCTCGCCGTCGCCGCGGCCAGCGCGGCGAACGACTGGTCCGTCCACATCGGAACGGCGCGGCGGTAGCGCACGACACCCGACGGCGCGTGCCAGCCGACGCCGAAGCCGTCGGCGTTCACCGTGCCGCCGCGGCGCATGTCGACCGGCGCCCAGGTCTGCTTCAGCAGGCCGGACGGCGGGTCGAGCAGCAGCCGGGACAACGGCACGGCGGGGCCGAGGTACCCCAGGTGGCGGCACACGGTCAGGGCCGTTCCGCGGTCCGCGCGCAGCGGAACCCGGCGAAGATCTGCCGCCGGATGGGGTGGTCCCAGTTGCGGAAGGTGCCGCGCACCGCGGCCGCGTCGGTGCCGAAGGAGCCCCCGCGCAGCATCTTGTAGTCCCCGCGGAAGAACACCTCGGAGTACTCGCGGTACGGGAACGCCCGGAACCCGGGATAGGGCAGGAAGTCCGAATCGCACCACTCCCACACGTCGCCGATCAGCTGGCGCACGCCCAGCGGGGACTCCCCCGCCGGGTAGGCGCCGACCGGCGCGGGCCGCAGGTGCCGCTGCCCGAGGTTGGCGTGCTGCGGGCCGGGGTCCTCGTCACCCCACGGGTAGCGGCGGGAGCGCCCGGACGCGGGATCCCAGCGGGCGGCCTTCTCCCACTCGGCCTCGGTGGGCAGCCGCTTGCCCGCCCACTTCGCGTACGCGGCGGCCTCGTGGAAGCACACGTGCACCACCGGTTCGTCCAGCGGGACCGGCTCCACGACGCCGAAGCGCGTGCGCGCCCAGCCGTCGCCGTCGCGCTCCCAGAACCGGGGCGCGCGCAGCCCGGCCTTCTGCCGGTGGGCCCAGCCCTCGGCCGACCACCAGCGCTCGTCGTCGTAGCCGCCCGCGTCGATGAAGGCCAGGTAGTCGCCGTTGCTCACCGGCGCGGCGTCGATCCAGTACGGGGCCAGGTCGACGGTGAAGGCGGGCCGCTCGTTGTCCAGCGCCCACGGCTCGGTGGAGGTGCCCATGACGAACGGTCCACCCGGGACCAGGACCTCGCGCGCGGGCAGCGGGGCGGCGGGCGGCGGGGCGGGCGCGTGCAGCACCGGCGCGCCCTTGCGCAGCTGGTGGGTGGCCAGCATCGTCTCGTCGTGCTGCTGCTCGTGCTGCACGATCATGCCGAAGGCGAAGCCGCCGGCCACCAGCGCGCGGCCCTCCAGCGGGGTCCGCTCCAGCACGTCGAGCACCTTGTCGCGCACCTCGCGGACGTAGCCGCGGGCCTCGGCCGGGTTGAGCAGCGGCAGCGCCGGGCGGTTGGCGCGCGGGTGCTGGAAGGCGTCGTAGAGGTCGTCGATGTCGTGGCGGACGGGCTCGCGCCCGCCCACGTCGCGCACCAGCCACAGCTCCTCCTGGTTGCCGATGTGCGCCAGGTCCCACACCAGCGGCGACATCAGCTTGGAGTGCTGGCGCACCAGGTCGTCGTCGTCCACGGCGTCGGTGAGCAGGGCGCTGCGCTCGCGGGCGCGGCGCAGGTCCTGCGCGAGGCGCTCGCGCAACCGCTCGGCCTGGATCTTCTCCGTGCTGGTCATGCTGGCCTCCCGAGGGTGGTGAGTCGATCGGCGGTGCGCTGCAGCCGGGCGGTGACCGCGGCCGCTGCGCCGGGCGGCAGGCCCAGCGCGGGCAGCGCGCGCAGGCCCAGATCGATGACGGTGCGCGCGGCGTCGGCGGTGGGCCGGTCGGCCAGGCCGAGCCGGGCCGCGGGCAGCCACCGGTCGGCGACCGGCGCGCAGGCGGCGGCGACCGCCTCGACGGTCGCGCGGGCGGACATCAGGGCGGCCAGCAGCGCCGCCGGGGTGATCCAGTCGCCGCCGTGCTGGGTGTCGAGGTAGCGGACCTCCAGGTAGCCGTGCGGGCGGACCGGGGGGAACAGGGTGGAGATGTGGTAGTCGAGGTCGGTGGTCGTCGGCGCGGTCGGCAGCGCGCCCGCGATCCAGTCGGCGAAGGTGACCCCGGCAGGCGCGTCCCACGCCCCCTCGGCGCGGCGCACGCACAGCAGGGGCGTGTCCAGCACGTGCTTGGCCCACGTGCCCACGGGGTCGGCGGTGATCGGCACCGGTCTGCTGCGCGCAGGGTCCACCCCGAGCACCGCCCGGGTCCGGGTGGAGGCCCAGCCGGTGACCTGGCCGGACAGGACGGGCGAGTTGGCGAACAGCGCCACGAACACCGGGCCCAGCGAGCTGACCGCGGCCCAGCGGACCGCGACGTCGCCGGGCTGCCCGACGTCGATGCAGACCTGCAGGCCCGCGGTGGCGCACATCATCGTGATGCCGTCGGGGCCGATGGGGGCGAAGGCGCGCTCCATCGCCGCGTAGCGCGGGGTGTCCAGGAGCCGGATGGGGCGGCGGAAGGCGTCCGTGCCGCGGTCGCCGAGGGTGAGCCCGACCTCGTCGAGCCGCAGGCACAGCGTGCGGTGGTCGGCGGTGACCGCGTCGATGAGGTCACCGAAGTCCGCTGCGGGCTGGGAGGAGATCTCAACCTGGCCGCCGGGTTCGAGGGTGACGGCCGAGCCTGCTGGGAGCGGGAGGTGGGGACTGTCGGGGCGCAGGGTGCGCGGGGTGTGCGGGCCGAGGGCGGCGGCGAGGAGGTCCGGGTCGAGCGGCCGCCGGGGATCGTCGCGGTGGTGGACGGTCCATTCCAGCTCGACGCCGGTCAGTCGCGGAGGCCCGTGCTTGAAGCACACCGAGGCGACGTAGGCCTCGGCCTCGACGCGGGCCCGCAACCGCCTGCCATCCGGTTGGGCGGCTTTGCGGAGTGCGGTCACGTGCGTGGTCCCTTTCTGAAGGAGAATCGCTGTGCCGTAACATCACCGCTTTGCGGCCCGTCCGACGCTACACGCGGGGGCCGACAGACGCAGCCGTCCGATCGGGACGTGATACCCAATACGTACGTACGGATTGCTTCTTGCGCACCCGGCTGCCACGATCGCCCCATGCCACGGGTAAGCCAGGACCACCTGGACGCGCGCCGCCGCCAGATCCTCGACGGGGCCCGCTCCTGCTTCGCCCGCCACGGCTACGAAGGCGCGACGGTGCGCAGGCTCGAAGAAGCCACCGGCCTGTCCCGCGGGGCGATCTTCCACCACTTCCGGGACAAGGAGTCCCTCTTCCTCGCCCTGGCCGAGGACGACGTGCTGCGCATGACCGAGGTCGTCGCCGAACAGGGCCTGGTGCAGGTGATGCGCGACCTGCTCGCCACGCCGCCCGGCAACGGCGACAGCCCCGCGGACTGGCTGGGCACCCGGCTGGAGGTCTCCCGGCGGCTGCGCACCGACCCGGAGTTCCGCGCCCGCTGGGCCGAGCGCTCCGACCAGCTGACCACCGCCACCCGCAACCGCCTGCTGCGCCAGCGCGAAGCCGGGAACCTGCGCGACGACGTGGATGTGACGGTGCTCACCGCGTTCCTGGAGCTGATGCTGGAAGGGTTGGTGTCGCACATGGCGATGGGACTGCCCGCCGACGACCTCGGCCCCGTGCTGGACCTGGTGGAGGAGAGCGTGCGGCGGCACCGCAGAGGGGGCTGATTGCGCGCGTACCTGGGGGCGGCGACGTGCGCGCGCGTCGCGGACGAGATGGTCGGTGTCGCGTTCGTCCTCTTAGTCCTGGAACGCACGGCTGATCCGCTGCTGGCGGGCGGGATGGTGACGGCGTACACGCTGCCGTCGGTGGTGTCGGGGCCGCTGCTGGGCGCCTGGCTCGACCGGACCGCGCACCGGCGCGCGGTGCTGGCGCTGGGCGGGGTGCTGCTGGCGCTGGCGTGCGTCGGGCTGGTGCTGACCGAGGGCTGGCCCGGCTACGCGCTGGCGGCGCTGACCGGGTTCGCGCTGCCGCTGACCAGCGGCGGCTACTCCAGCCTGGTCCCGCACCTGGCGACCGACCTGACCCGGGCCAACTCCCTCGACGCCGCGGTGTTCAACCTCTCCGCGATCGCCGGTCCAGCCGTAGCCGGGACGTTGGCCGCCGTGGTCTCCCCCGAGGCCGCGGTGCTCGCCATCGCCGGGCTGGCCGCGGCGGGCGCGGCACTGACCGGCCTGCTGCCCGCGATCCCCCCGGCGTCCGGGGAGCGGACGGGTCTGCTGTCGACGGTCCGCGCCGGTCTGGGCCACCTGGTCCGGACCCCGCCGCTGCGCGGGGCGACCCTGACGACCGTGCTGAGCCTGGGTTCGGTGGGCATCCTGGCCACCGCCCTGCCGCTGCGGACCGAGGAGCTGGGCGCGGGCCGGGAGTCGGCGGGCCTGGTGTGGGCGGTGCTGGAGGTCGGCTGCCTGGCCACGACCCTGGCGCTGGGCAAGCGCCTGCTGGGACGCCGGGTGGACCTGGTGGTGCACGGGTGCGTGGCGGCGTACGGGGTGCTGATGCTGACCTGGCCGCTGGCGGGCTCCCTGCCCGCGCTGCTGGCCCTGGTCCTGGTGGCGGGGCTGGCCGAGGGCCTGGCCCTGCCCGGCATCATGGCCGCCCGCCAGCAGCACAGCCCCCCGCACCTGCTGGCCCAGGTCGCCACGACCGGCGCCAGCCTGAAGATCGCCGCCTTCGCCGTCGGCGCCGCGGCAGGCGGCTGGCTGGTGCCCGCGGCAGGCCCGGGAACCGCCATCATGGTGGTGGCCGCCGCCCAGCTGGCGGCGGCGGGATTGGGGGTTCTGGTGGGGCGCTCGGGAACCCCAAACCGTCAGTCGACCGAGGTGCCCAGGAGTTGGCCTGCCCAGTAGGCGTCGAGGGGGACGAGGTCGTAGTCGCGGCATTCGGGGAGGTCGGCGCCGCTGATGCGGACCGTGCAGCCGCCGCGTTCGAGGGGGAGGTTGCGCAGCAGGAGGGACCACTGCCAGGCGCCGCGGGCGTCGCTGCGGGGGCCTGCGGCGCGGGCGGGGTACGGGGCCTCGACGACGTGGACGATGACGTCGCCGGTCGCCGGGCGGGGGGCGCCGTGGGACTGGTCGATCTCGACCATGAGCCTGCCGCCGCCGAGCGGGCGGAACAGCGTCACCAGGCGGAAGCGGTGCCCACCCACGTCGTCGCGGAAGGCCATGCGCCGGGTGCGGTTCTCCAGCACGGCGCGGTGGGCGTCCGCAGAGGCGTCCACGGGTTCGAGGGTCATCCGCATGTCAATCGTTTACCACCCCCCGCGACGCGCTGTCGGGAAGAAGACACCGCATCACCCGTACGCCTTAGACTGTGCCGGTTGACTCCGGTTCGAGCGCGGCTCGCGCTCGGCCCCACCCGCCGAGGAGAGACCCCCGACATGCGCGAGGCGCAGTCCCCCGGTCGCAGTAGCGAGCCGGGAGAGAGTCCCGGCTGCCATACCGGTCCGGAAGCCGAGCGGGGTGCTCGGTGACCGGGGTCCTGCTGAGTGCGCTCGGCCTGCTGGCCGTGACGGTGCTGACCGCGGGCACCGCCCTGTTCGTCGCCGCCGAGTTCTCCCTGACGACGCTGGAGCGCACCCAGGTAGACCAGCACGCGGCCACCGTCGGCGACCGCAGGGCGCTGGCGATCCAGAAGGCCCACCGCAACCTGTCCTTCCAGCTCTCGGGCGCGCAGCTGGGCATCACGATCACCACGCTGGTCACCGGCTACATCGCCGAACCGGCGATCGCCCAGCTGATCAAGCCCGCCGTCACCGCCCTGGGCGTCCCGGAGCCGGTGGCGCGGGCGGTCTCGCTGGTGATCGCGCTGACGCTGGCGACCGCGCTGTCGATGGTGTTCGGCGAGCTGGTGCCCAAGAACCTGGCCATCGCCCGGCCGCTGCGCACCGCCCGCGCCGTCACCATCCCGCAGATGGCGTTCTCCTCGGCGCTGCGCTGGCTCATCCACGGCCTCAACAGCGCCGCCAACTGGACCGTGCGCAGGCTCGGCGTCGAGCCGCAGGAGGAGCTGCGCTCGGCGCGCTCGGCGCAGGAGCTGGGCGGCCTGGTCCGCTCCAGCGCCGCCCTGGGCACCCTCGACACCGAGACCGCCGCGCTGCTGAGCCGGTCGCTGGTCTTCGGCGACCGGGTCGCCGCCGAGCTGATGACCCCGCGGGTGCGGGTGCGCGCCCTGCGGGCCGACGCGGCCGTGCCCGAGCTGGTGGAGCTGGCCCGCGCCACCGGGCACTCCCGGTTCCCGGTGCACGGCGGCGACCTCGACGACGTGCGCGGCGTCGTGCACGTCAAGCAGGTCTTCGCCGTGCCGCCCGCGCAGCGGGCCACCACCCGGGTCGGCTCGCTGGCCCGGCCGGTGCTGACCGTGCCGGAGACGCTGGAGGGCGACGCGCTGCTGGAGCGGCTGCGCGGCACCGGCCTGCAGGTCGCCATCGTCGTCGACGAGTACGGCGGCACCGCGGGCCTGGTCACGCTGGAGGACCTGGTCGAGGAGATCGTCGGCGACGTGCGCGACGAGCACGACCGCGGCGAGGTCGCCCCGGTGCGCAGGCTCGGGCGGGACAGCTGGCTGGTCTCGGGCCTGCTGCGCGACGACGAGCTGGCCGAGGCCACCGGCTTCCGGATGCCCGACGGGGAGTACGAGACGCTCGGCGGGATGGTGGTGACCCGGCTGGGCCGCATCCCGGGGATCAACGACGAGCTGGCCGTGGACGGCTGGCGCATCACCGTGCTGCGGATGGACCGCCACCGGGTGGCCGAGCTGCGGCTGGCGCGGGGGGCCGAGGCGTGACCGAGCTGCTGGCCCTGGCCGCGACCGCGCTCCTGCTGCTGGGCAACGGGTTCTTCGTCGGCGCGGAGTTCGCCATCATCACCGCCCGCCGCGACCGGCTGGAGGCGCTGGCCCGCGACGGCGAGCGCCGGGCCACGGCGGTCATCGAGGCGGGCAGGCAGCTCCCGCTGCTCATCGCGGGCGCGCAGCTGGGCATCACGGTGTGCTCGCTGGGCCTGGGCGCGCTGTCCGAGCCGGTGATCGCGCACCTGCTGGAGGCGCCGCTGGGCGCGCTGGGCCTGCCCGCGGCGGTGGTGCACGGCATCGCCTTCGCCATCGCGCTGGGGGTCGTGGTCACCCTGCACACGATCATGGGCGAGATGGTGCCGAAGAACCTGGCCATCGCCGGTCCCGAGCGCGCGGCGATGGCGATGGTGCCCGCGCACTTCGCGTTCTGCCGGATGGTCCGGCCGGTGCTGGCGCTGTTCACCGCGGTGTCGACGTGGCTGCTGGGCCTGGGCAAGGTGGAGCCCAAGGACGAGGTGGAGAACGCCTACACCCACGACGAGCTGGCCACGCTCATCGCCGAGTCCCGCCGCGAGGGCCTGCTCGACGAGCCCGAGCACCGCAGGCTGGCCCAGACCCTCTCGTCGGTGGGCCGCACGGTCGCCGAGGTGGTGGTCCCGCTGGACCGGATCACGGTGGTGCCGCACCCGCCGACCGTGGGCGACATCGCCGCCGCGGTGTCGGACACCGGGTACTCCCGGTTCCCGGTGCGCCGCGCCGACGGCGAGCTGGACGGCTACGTGCACGTCAAGGACGTGCTGGACCAGGTCGACGCCGACCCGGCCGCGGTGGTGCGGGTGCGCGGGCTGCCCGAGCTGCCCGCCGACGCCCGCCTCGACGACGCGCTGGCCGCGCTGCGGCGGGCCCACAGCCACCTGGCCAAGGCGGTGGCGGCGGACCGTACCGTGGTGGGCGTGGTGGCGTTGGAAGACCTGGTCGAGGAGTATGTCGGCCGGGTGCGGGACGGGACGCACGTGCGCAATGACTGAGGTGCTGGAGGAGGCCGCGTGGCAGGCGCGGCGCGCGGCGCACGTGGCCTTCGTGCGCCGCTGGACCGAGCCGCACCTGGCCCGGCGGCAGCGCCGGGAGAAGCACCCGGTGCTGGACTTCCTGTTCACCTACTACTCCCACCGGCCCGCCCGGCTGGAGCGCTGGCACCCGGGCCCGGGGGTGGTGCTGGCGGGCGAGTCGGCGCGGGAGTACCTGGCCGTCCCCGGCTACGTCGAGGTCGACGGCGGGGTCGCGGTGGACCCGGTCCTGCCCGAGCCGCGGCGGCGCACCGCCGAGTTCGTCCGCGCGCTGCTCACGGCCACCGCCTCCCGGCGCCCCCGGCTCGGCTGCTTCGGGCTGCACGAGTGGGCGATGGTCTACCGCGCGCCGCAGACCCGCCACGAGCTGCCGCTGCGCCTGGGCCAGGAGGGCACCGACGCCGTCGTCGAGTCCTCGACCATCCGGTGTGGACACTTCGACGCCTTCCGGTTCTTCACCCCGCAAGCCCGCCCGCTCAACACGCTGACGCCCACGCGCGAGTCCCAATTGGACAATGAGCAGCCGGGGTGCCTGCACGGCAACATGGACCTGTTCAAGTGGGCGTACAAGCTGGACCCCTACACCCCCTCGGAGCTGACGGCGCAGTGCTTCGCGCTGGCCGCCGACATCCGCGAGCTGGACATGCGGGCCAGCCCGTACGACCTGGCCGACCTGGGCTACCCGCCGGTGCGGATCGAGACCGAGCGCGGGCGGGCGGAGTACGCGCGCGCCCAAGCCGCCTTCGCCGAGCGGGCGGCCCCGCTGCGGGCGCGGCTGGTCGAGCTGTGCGACGCGCTGCTCGACCCCGCAGCATCTCGGTGATCGAGAGCAGGATTGACACCGCGCCCGCTCTGGGACTTGAATCCAAAAGGTCCAGACCAATTTCCCTGCTCCCTGCACCGCGGCCCGGTCCCCCGACGGCCGCCGCAGGTCTTCACCGGGAGGCCGAGTGCGTACCCGAAACCGAGTGCTCGCCTGTGCGAGCACAACCCTCATCGCGTGCGCGGGTGTGCTGGCAGCGCCCACCGCGCAGGCCGCGAACCTGCTGACCAATCCGGGCTTCGAGTCCGGCTCGCTGACCGGTTGGTCCTGTTCCGGCGGCAGCGGTTCGGTCGTCAGCAGCCCCGTCCAGGCGGGCACGAAGGCCCTCGCCGCCGCGGCGACCGCCAGCAACAACGCGCGCTGCTCGCAGACGGTGTCCGTGCTGCCCAGCACCGCCTACACCCTGACCGCGTGGGTGCGCGGCACCTACGTGCACCTCGGCGTCGCGGGCGGCGCCTTCACCTGGACGCCGTCGGCGTCGAACTACACCCGCCTCACGGTCAACTTCACCACCGGCGCCTCGCAGACCAGCGCCGAGGTCTACCTGCACGGCTGGTACGGGCAGGGCACCTACTACGCCGACGAGATCAGCCTGGACGGCCCGGGCGGCGGCGACGACACCGAGGCCCCGTCCGTCCCGACCGGGCTGCGGGTCACCGGCGCCGCGGCGAACAGCGTCTCGCTGGCCTGGAACGCCTCGACGGACAACGTGGGCGTGGCCGGCTACGACGTCTACCGCGACGGCACGCTGGCGACCTCGGTCACCGGCACCTCCGCCACCGTCGGCGGGCTCTCGCCCAACACCGAGTACAGCTTCACCGTGCGGGCCAAGGACCGGGCGGGCAACACCTCGGCGCAGTCGACCGCGGTGCGCGGGCGCACGACCGAGGACGGCGGCGGCGGTCCCGGCTTCGTCCAGGCGGCGCCCTACCTCTACCTGGGCTGGGGCAACCCGCCGAGCGCGCCCGAGGTGATGCGGGCGACCGGCATCAAGTGGTTCACGATGGCGTTCATCCTCGCCCAGAACGGCTGCAACCCCTCGTGGGACAGCCAGCGCCCGCTGCTCGGCGGCGTGGACGAGAGCACCATCAAGGCCATCCGCGCCGCGGGCGGTGACGTCGTGCCGTCGATCGGCGGCTGGAGCGGCAACAAGCTCGGACCCAACTGCGCCACCGCCGAGGCGCTGGCCGGGGCCTACCAGAAGGTGATCGACGCCTACGGCCTCAAGGCCATCGACGTCGACATCGAGAACACCGACGAGTTCGAGAACCCGGCGGTGCAGGACCGCATCCTCACCGCGCTGAAGATCGTGAAGCAGAACAACCCCGGCCTGCGCACGATCCTCACCTTCCCGACGCTGCGCAGCGGCCCCAACTCCTGGGGCAACCGGCTCATCGAGCGGGCGCAGGCGCTCAACGCCGACATCGACAACTGGACGATCATGCCGTTCAACTTCAGCGGCCACGACGACATGTACGGGGCCACCATCAGCGCCACCGAGGGGCTGAAGAACAAGCTGAAGTCCGTGTTCGGCTACACCGACGCCCAGGCGTACGCCCGCATCGGCATCTCGGGCATGAACGGCAACAGCGACGTCGGCGAGGTCACCACGCCGCAGATCTGGACCCAGATCCGCGACTGGTCCAACAGCCACCACATCGGCAGGCTGGCGTTCTGGTCGGTCAACCGCGACCGGCCGAACTGGGAGTTCACCCGGATCACCGCCGGTTTCACCGGCTGACGGTTCCGCACAGCGACGACGCCCCCCGGCTGCGGCCGGGGGGCGTCGTTTCGCAATTTTCAGCCGACGGGAGCCGGGTTTTCGCCGCCGAGCGTGCGCACCGCGGCCCGGCCGGTTTCGAGCAGGCTGGGGAACAGCTCATAGGCATTCACCTGGCTGTAGTACATGCCCTCCTCCGTTCGGTAGACGACCAGCTCGTGGAATTCGATGAATACGGCCCTGCGGACAACCGGACCGGAGTCGCACCGGTCGTTGACGATCAGCAGCCGCTGCTGGTAGAGCTCGGCGTCCAGCGACGGGGTGCAGCGATCGGCCTGCGGGCTCGCGCTCGCCGTCAGCGGCGCGGCCACGCCGACCAGGGCGGCGGCGGCCGCGCAGGCGGCAAGGATTCGGCGCATTTCGGACAACCCTTCGACGTGGTGGCGAAAGCTTGCCCACCAGATTAGCAACCGGTGATCTTCCGGCCCAGCACTTGATCTTGCCGCGGTTCGCCAGTACGTTCGATGGCAGGGCGAATCCGCCCGCCTGGGGAAATGCCGACTTCGCACCATTTCGTGCTGCGCTGAAAACGCGCTGAGGGGAACGAAGCTGCCATGAATTCGAACATCGGGATGAATCGGCGCAGATTGCTGACCGGGGCCGTGGCGACCGGGGCGCTGGCCGTGGTGGGGACCAGCGGCGCGCTGCTGCTCAACGCCGCCAGCGGCGCGGCCGCGGCCACGGTCTCGGACAACTTCGACGAGGTCTACCAGGGCAGGCGCATCCACGGCGGCGTGGTGCACACGCCGGGCATCGCGCCGCAGGACCTGGTCTACATCGATGACGACCAGCTCCACGTCATGCGCAACGCGGACGGGACGGTCTCCACCTCGGTCAACCACTACCAGAGCTTCGACACGCTGCAGTCCGCCGCGCAGGCCGCCGTCGACACCCTCGGCGACCTCCGCCCCGTCGGCACCGCGCACCACTGACCCGGGACGGAGGAGACGATCATGGGTGTCCGCAAGAACCAAGCGAACCTGACCGCGACCGAGCGGGCGAACTTCGTCAACGCGGTGCTGCAGCTGAAGGCCAACGGCGGCTACGACCCGTTCGTGAGCCAGCACATCGCCCGGGGCAACGCCGACAGCGACTTCAGCGTCCGCGTCGGCCACCGCTCCCCCAGCTTCCTGCCCTGGCACCGCAAGTACCTGCTGGACTTCGAGGCGGCGCTGCAGGCGATCGACCCGTCGGTGAACCTGCCGTACTGGGACTGGACGACGGCGGGCGCGAGCTCGACGCTGTGGGCGAACGACTTCATGGGGCCCAACGGGTCCTCGGCGCAGAACTGGCGGGTCACGGCCGGGCCGTTCGCGCAGAGCAGCGGCAACTGGACGCTGAACGTGCGCTCGGACTCGGCCAACTACCTGCGGCGCAGCTTCGGCGCGGGCGGCACCACGCTGCCCACGGCGGCGAACGTGTCCACGGTGATGGCCCTGACCACCTACGACACCTCGCCGTGGAACAGCCAGTCGCTGAACAGCTTCCGCAACTACCTGGAGGGCTTCCGCGGCCCGAACCTGCACAACCGGGTGCACAACTGGATCTCGGGGACGATGGCGGGCTTCGGCTCGCCCAACGACCCCGTCTTCTGGCTGCACCACTGCAACGTGGACCGCCTGTGGTCGCAGTGGCAGGCCGCCCACCCGAGCGCGCCCTACGTCCCGACGGCGGGCACCGCCAACGTCAACGACCTCAACGACCCGATGGACCCGTGGTTCGGCAGCGTGACGCCCGCATCGATGCTCAACCACAGCGCTTGGTACACCTACGCCTGACGCACCGCGGGCGGTGAACCCCTTGGGGTTCACCGCCTTCGGTCGGTGTCGGCGCGGAAGTGATTTAGCCGCAAGCGGTTCAGGTGAAGGCGACCACACCGCACGCGGCGATGAAGACGACCTGCACCACCGCGCGCACCGGCAGGGGCATCGTCTTGATCCCACCGCCCGCGCGGGCGGCGTGGACGTTCGCCGGGAACATCACCACCATCAGCGCGGCCAGGCAGAGGGCCGCGGCCCGCGCCGTCCACGGCACGAGCAGGCCCACGGCTCCGGCCAGCTCCAGCACTCCGGTCAGCGTCACCAAAGCCGCCGGGTTGGGCAGGTTCGGCGGCACCATCCGGATCAGGTGGTCGCGGCGGGGCCGGGTGAAGTGCGCGCTCGCCGTCAGCGCGAACATCGCCGCGAGCCCGACTTGGGCCGCGTGCGGCCACGAGTCCAGCCACGGCACCCCGATCACCCCGGCCAGCCGGGCCAGACCGGTCATCACCACGAGCACGACCAGCGGCGCCATCATGCCTCCCCCAGAATCTTGACAGCGACAAGATAGGCCGCGCCCCGAGATCTTGTCAATGACAAGTTCGGTGCGCCAGGATGGGCGGCATGACCAAGGGCGGCTACCACCACGGCGACCTGCGCGCGGCGCTGCTGGCGACCACCGCGGAGCAGATCGCCGCGGGCGGGGTCGACTCGGTGTCCATGCGGGAGCTGGCCCGCCGCGCCGGGGTGTCGCACGCCGCGCCCGCCCACCACTTCGGCGACCGGCGCGGGCTGCTCACCGCGCTGGCCACCGAGGGTTTCACCCGCCTGGCCGACGAGCTGGCCCCCGCCGCGCCGGACCTGCGCGAGCTCGCGGTGGCCTACGTGCGCTTCGCGCTGGGCAACCCCGGCCACTTCGAGGTGATGTTCCGCCGCGACCTGCTGCGCGCCGACGACGCCCGGCTCGCCGCGGCCCGCGAGCGCTCCGGGCAGCTGCTGCGCCGCGGGGTCGGCGACCGGGCGGACGCCGCCCTGGCCGCGTGGTCGCTGGTGCACGGCTTCGCCGCGCTGTGGCGCGAGGGCGCGCTGGCGGGCTCCGCGCTGGCCACCGACCCCGACCCCGAGGCCCTCGCCCGGCAGATGATCGAGGCCATCCGGCTCGGCTGAGGCCGGGGAAAGCGCGGGGAAAGCGCGCCCGGCCAGGGTTCGCCGCGACACCAAGCGAATCCTGGAGGGGACGCATGCACAAGCTGACACGGATCGGGCTGCCGCTGCTCGCGGCGCTGGGCCTGCTGGTCCCGGGCGGGGTGGCCGCCGCGGACGGGCCGGTCGCCCTCGCCTCCTTCCCGTGGCCGCCGAGCTGCGGCAACGCGGTGAAGTCCTACGACGGCGGCGCGCTGGCCTGCTTCAACCCGACCGGCGAGCACCTGTACCTGTGCGACACCGCGGCCGACGGCAGCCATCCGGAGGTGCGCTACCAGGGCAACCACGACGGCAGCACCTGGGGCCTGGCCCGCAACTACGCGGGCGCGGGCCAGTGCGTCGACATCAACCTGACGATGGCCGAGGACACCTTCATCCGCTACACCCCGCAGAACTGGGACGGCAACCGGCGGATGAGCGACGGCCCGACCACCGGCTGGATCAGCGCCCGGGGTTGATCCATTCGGGCCCCGCCCGCGGGCCGCGGACGGCACACTGTCCCCGTTGGGGGGAGTATGCGGTTCCAGGTGCTCGGTCCGATGACCGCGGGCGGGGTCCCGGTCACCGGTGCGCTGCGGCGCACCCTGCTCGGCGTGCTGCTGGCCGAGGCCAACCGGCCGGTCGCGGTGGACGCGCTGGTCGAGGCGCTGTGGCGGGCGCCGGACCCGCGGGCGCGGCAGAAGCTGCACCTGCACGTGCACAAGCTGCGCCGCGACCTCGGCGGCGACCGGATCGAGCACGGCCCGGCCGGGTACGCGCTGCGGGTGCGGCCCGGCGAGCTCGACGCCGAGCGCTTTGACGCGCTGGTCGCCGAGGCGCTCGCCGCGGCCGACCCGGCGCGGCGGGCGCGGCTGCTGCGCTCGGCCGTCGGGCTCTGGCGCGGCACGCCGTACGCCGGGCTGGACGTGCCCGCCCTCGACGCCGCGGCGCAGCGGCTCGGCGAGCGCAGGCTGACCGCGCTGGAGGAGCTGCACGAGGCCGAGATCGAGCTCGGCGGGCACGCCGCCGCCGCGGCGGAGCTGGCCGCGCTCACCCGCGAGCACCCGCTGCGCGAGCGGCTGCACGCGCTGCTGGTGCTGGCGCTGCACCGCGACGGGCGGCAGGCGGACGCGCTGGCCGCCTACCGCGCGGCCCGGGCGACCGTGGTCGCCGAACTCGGCGTCGAGCCGGGCCCGCAGCTGCGCGCGGTCGCCGCGGCGGTCCTGGCGGGCGGGCAGCCCGCGCAGCTCCCCGCCGACGTGCGCGCCTTCGTCGGCCGCGCGGCCGAGCTGGCCGAGCTGGACGCCGGGCCGCTGGTGGCGGTCACCGGGACGGCGGGCGCGGGCAAGACGGCCCTGGTGGTGCGCTGGGCGCACCGGGCGCGGTCGCGGTTCCCCGACGGCCAGCTCCACGTGGACCTGCGCGGCTACGCCCCGGACCGGCCGGTGCCCGCCGCCGCCGCGCTGGCCGGGTTCCTGCGGGCGCTGGGCGTGCCCGGGCCCGCGATCCCGACCGACCCCGCCGAGCGGGCGGCCCGGTTCCGCTCGCTGGTCGACGGCAGGCGCCTGCTGGTCGTGCTGGACAACGCCGCGGACTCCGACCACGTCCGCCCGCTGCTGTCCTCGGCCACGACGGTGGTCACCAGCCGCGACTCCCTCGCCGGGCTGGTGGCGCGCGAGGGCGCCCGCCGGGTCGTGCTGGACCGGCTGCCGGTGGCGGAGGCCCGCGGGCTGCTCACCGCGCTGATCGGCGCGCCCGCGCCGGAGCTGGCCGAGCGGTGCGCGCGGCTGCCGCTGGCCCTGCGGGTGGCCGCCGAGCTGGTGCGGCTGCGGCCGGAGGCGCTGGCCGAGCTGACGCGGGAACGCGCCCGGCTGGACCTGCTCGACGCGGGCGGCGACCCGGCGACGGCGGTGCGCGCGGTCTTCTCCTGGTCCTACCGCAACCTCCCGCCGCAGGCCGCGCGGCTGTTCCGGCTGTGCGGGCACCGCGTCGGCCCGGTGGCCGACCCGCCGTCGCTGGCCGCGCTCGCCGACCTCCCCGAGGCCGACGCCCACCGGGCCGTCGACGCCCTCGTGCGCGCCCACCTGCTCGAACGCGCCGCCGAGGGCCGCTACCAGATGCACGACCTGCTCAGCGCCTACGCCGCCGAGCTGGCCGACGGCGGCGAGGCCGAGGCCGCGATCAGCAGGCAGGTCGACTGGTACGCGCGCACCGCGGAGGGCGCCTGCCCGCGGTGGCTGGACCGCGAGCTGCCCGCCCTGCTCAAGGCCGCCGAGCTGCGCCCGGACGCGGCCCCGCGGCTGTCCGCCGCCCTGTGGAAGCACCTGGACAACCAGGGCCGCGCCACCGAGGCGCTGGCCCTGCACGGCCGCGCGCTCGCGGTCCGCCCCGACCCGAGCACCCGCGTGCGCCTGGGCGTCGCGCACCTGCGGCTGGGCCAGGCCGCCGAGGCCGAGCGCTGCTTCACCGCCGCCCGGCACGACCCCCGCGCCGCCGCCAGCGCGCTCAACAACCTGGCCCTGCTGCGGATGGGCCAGGGCAGGCCCGGCGACGCCCTGCCGCTGGCCGAGGCGGCGCTGGTCAGCGCGGGCGGGGACGAGCGGACCGCGGCGATCCGGCTCAACCTCGGCGACATCCGCCGCGCCACCGGCGACCTCGCCGCCGCCCGGCGCGACCTCGACGCCGCGCTGGCCGCGGCCCGCGCCCGCGGCGACCGGCTCGCCGAGAGCTTCGCCCTGTGCCACCTGGCCCACCTGCACCTCGACGCCGACCGGCTGCCCGAGGCCGCCGCCGCGGTCGAGCAGGCGCTCGCCGTCGCCGCGGAGGTGGGCAGCGGGCTGGTGACCGCCGAGGCGACCCACCACGCGGGCACGCTGCGCCTGCGCGCGGGCGACCGCAACGGGGCGGTCGCGCTCTACCGGCGGGCGCTGGCCAAGGCCGAGGCGATCGGGCACCGCGGCCAGGCCGCCGCGACCCGCGGCGCGTTGGCGGAGCTGGCGCTCGTCGGCTCGCGCTAGGCGTTGAACTCGTCGGGGTTGGGCCCGACCCGGCCGCCGTTGTCCAAGGTGGACAGCGTGCGCATGTCGTCATCGTCCAGCTCGAAGTCGAAGATCTCGAAGTTCGCCTTGATCCGGGCCGGGGTGACCGACTTCGGGATCACGATGTTGCCCAGCTGCAGGTGCCAGCGCAGCAGCACCTGCGCGGGCGAGCGGCCCACCCGCTCGGCGATGCGGCCGACCACCGGGTCGCCCAGCAGCGCGCCGGAGGCCAGCGGGCTCCACGCCTCGGTGGCGATGCCGTGCTGGGTGTGGAAGGCGCGCAGGTCGGCCTGCGGCAGGTTCGGGTGCAGCTCGACCTGGTTGACCGCGGGCACGACGCCGGTCTCGGCGATGATCCGCTCCAGGTGCGGGCGGTGGAAGTTCGACACGCCGATGGAGCGGGCCCGGCCGTCGCCGCGGATCTTCTCGAACGCCCGCCAGGTGTCCACATAGGAGCCGCGTGCCGGGGCGGGCCAGTGGATCAGGTACAGGTCGACGTACTCCAGGCCGAGCCTGCCGAGGCTGGCGTCGAAGGCCCGCATCGCCGAGTCGTAGCCCTGGTCGGAGTTCCACAGCTTGGTGGTGACGTAGACCTCCGAGCGCGGCAGGCCGGAGCGGGCGATGGCCCGGCCGGTGCCCTCCTCGTTGCCGTAGGCCGCCGCGGTGTCGATGCTGCGGTAGCCCACCTCCAGCGCGGTGGCGACCGCGTCGACCACCTGGTCGTCGGGGACCTGCCAGACGCCGAAGCCCAGCTGCGGGATGGTGGCGCCGTCGTTGAGGGTGACGTTGGGAACCATGCTCGTCCTTCGTGGTCTGCGCGCGATCCTCCCGGCACGTACCCGCCGCCCGCCGAGGGCGAAACCTTCCTCACCCGTTGGTATTGCGCGCCCGTGCGCCGCTCCGCTACGGTCGTGCCATGACTGCCGGGTCGGCCATTGGCCATGAGTGGATCGGTGACCCGGCCCTGACGTGATCAGGGCCCCTCCCGCCCCCAGAGTCCGCATTCCAGGACCGGGGAAGGGAGGTGAAATCACACATGATCCCCAACGTTGGCGATGTCTTCGTGGGCACCGCCGTCGCGGTCAAGCCGTTCGGCACCTTCATCGAGCACCCCGAGGGCGCGCACGGCCTGCTGCACGGCGAAACCACCGAGGTCGGCACGCAGGTGAGCGTCCGCGTGCTCCACGTCGACGCCGAGACCCGCCGCTTCAGCCTGGCCAGGGCCTAGCGCCCGGGGCGGGCCTTCCGGCAGCCGTACACTGCCGGAAGGCCCGCGCGTCCAGTCTGTCAGCGGCCCAGCGTCCTGGCCAGCGCCAGGAAGTCGCCGAAGACCTCCGGCGCCATGCCGGTGATCACGTTGAAGTCCACAAAGGACTCGTCGTGGAAGCTGACCCGGACCGGCGTGCGCATGCGCCTGGTCGGCCCCTGCTCGGTGATGGCGCGCACGCGCTCGATGCCGTAGGAGGCGTAGCACTCCGGCGGCGTCGCCTGCCCGTCGATGCCGAAGTTCCACACCGAGAACGTGCGGGTCGCCAGCACCAGCATCGGGTAGGCCGCCTTGCGGGAGACCCGGCGGGCGTCGCTGCCCTCCGGGCCGCCGATGTGCTTGCGCGCGTTGATCCGCGAGGTGACGAACTGGACCAGGTGGTCGAGCTTGATCCCGGTGAGCCAGGTGAGGTCGCCGCCGCCGTCGGTGCCCTGCTGCGCCATGTGGTTGCTGAAGGCGAAGGCTCGCACCGGGTCGTCGGGGCCGAGGCGCCCGGCGAGGATCGAGCGGTAGTCGGGCAGGGCGGCGACGGCCGCCTCAGCCACCTCCGCCGCGTCCTCGACCTCGGCGGCGACGGGCTCGACCGGGTGACCGCCCTGATCTTGCGCACCAACCTGGCCGAACTCCTCCTGCTGACCGGCGACCCCGAGGGCGCCGAGCGGGCCGCCGCCCACGTCGTCACCACCGCGCGCGAGCACGGCCTGCGCTCACCGCTGGCGATGGGCCTGTGCCAGCTCGGCGGCGCCCTCGCCGCCCAGTCCCGGCACGGCGAGGCCGAGGCACACCTCGCCGAGGCCATCGCCCTCGCCACCGCCATCGGCGCGCGCGACCTCGTGGCGGCGGCCCACAACTACCTCGCCACCAGCCTGTCCGCCCGCGGCGACCACCCCGCGGCCGAGCACCACCACCGGCAGGCCCTCAGCGCGGGCGACCCCGTCCAGCGCGCCATCGCCGAACAGGCCCTCACCCGCCTGCCCACCACTCCCCACCCGGCCGACGCCCCACGCCGGTAGCGCACCAACGGTGCTGGATCCCGCCGGGTCGGGCCGGTTGCCGCGCTACAGCGCGTCGATGTCCTTGGTGATGGCGGTCAGCTGGGGCTTGAGCGCCGACAGGCCGCCGATGGTGTCGGACAGCTCGGTCAGGCCGGGGAGGAGGTCGCGCCACAGCTCGCCGACGATGCCGGGGGTGTCGGGGCTGGGGTTGCGGGCCTGGGTGGCGATCTGGCTCAGGCCGAGGTCGGTCATCGCCCGCCGCGGGACCTGGTCGGCGTGGGCGCGCAGCACGTCGCGGACCTGGTCGACGCGGTCGGCGAGGGTGGCCAGCGGGTCGGCGGCGGCGCGGACGCGGATGCCGCCGGTGACGTTGACCGAGCCGCCGCTCTGGATGACCGGGCCGGTCATCGACCCGCCCACCGTCATCTGGTTGTGCACGGACCGGGGGTGGTTCTCCACGTCAGCCGCCCTTCACGTCGATGTCGCGGATGGTGTTGTTCAGGCCCATGGTGATCGGGCCGGTCATCGACCCTCCGATGTGGACGCTGTTCTGGACGATCGCCTGGGCCTGCTGCTCCAGCGAGGCCCGCAGGTAGCCCGCCTCGGCCAGCAGCGCGCTGACCGCGCGGATGGCCCGGGTGTGCATGATCTTGAGGTAGCGGTCGACGTCGAGGCGCTGGAAGTAGTTGCGGACGTCGTTGTCGGCGGCGAACTCGCGCAGGCTGCTCAGCGCGCCGTACTTGTCGGGGTTCACCATGCCGCGCTCGACCTTGAGCGGCCGCAGCACGGTGAACAGCCGGGTCGTGTTCGCGGGCAGCTCGGCGGGGAAGGCCACCAGGTCCACCAGCGCCTGCCGCAGCGCGCGGCCGGTGTCGTGCCTGCGGGTGTCGATCTCGCGGTACTCGGCCTTGATGGGCCGCAGCACGCACGGCGTCCACTCGATGTAGAGGGTCGTCTCGTTCATCGCCACGTGCAGGTACACCGACAGGATCAGGTCGTGGTCCCAGGTCAGCACGGTGAACCGGCGGTAGTGGCGGGCCCACTCGACCGGCTGGTCGCGCAGGGCCAGGGCCCGCCCGCGGGAGATGTGGGTGTGCGGGCGGCTGGTCTCGTCGCGGATGAACGGCCTGCCCTCCACCGCGCCCAGGTGCTCGACCAGCTCGTCGGAGCTGATCGCCACCATGTCCTCGGTGATGAGCCGGGCGAAGCGGCCGCTCGGGGAGAGCGGGCCGGAGTCGCGCAGCGCCTCGATCTCGCCGCTGATGGCGTCGAGCAGCCGGGCGGTCGACAGCGGCTGGTGCTCGGCGGCGTGCGGGTTGCGCTCCAGCGGGATCGCCATCGACCACGGCCGGTGCGCGGCCCCCGCGCCGACGAACGGGTCGTAGCCGCGGTGCACCACCAGCGGCACCTTCTCGACCGCGCCCCGCTCCGAGTCGGCCAGCGACTCGACCGCGGGCAGGTAGCGCTGGCGGACCATCTCGGTCAGCGCCGGACTGAACGCCATCAGCTGGGTGTCCAGCCGCGCCGACGGCGACGGCTGGTGGCCGATGCGGCGCTGGAACCGCTGGGTGATCAGCCGGTTGACGACGATGCGGTTCGCGGCCAGCACGGCGAAGAGGGGGACGATCACCACCAGCGCCAGCGGGTCCAGCTCCCACTGCTCCTCGGTGACGCCGTACATCGTCGTGAACAGCAGGGCGAGCAGCACCAGCACCGCGACCGCACCGCCCACCCGGCCGCGCGGGCTGTACCCGCCGACCTGGAAGCGGAACGAGCCGCGTGCCATCCGCGCGAGCCTGCCCCCGCGCACCAGCACCACCGGGACGGCGAACAGCAGCCACACCAGCAGCCAGACCGGCCACAGCACCGCCAGCAGCACGGCGAAGACCAGCGCCACGGCCGCCACCAGCCGCACCCGCACCCGCGCCTGGACCGCCTCGGCCAGCACCGCGCCCGCATCGATGCCCGGCGACGGGGCGGTGGCCCTGGTCGGCTCGACCAGCATCTCGGCGACGGCGCGGTCGGCGTAGTCGGGGCTCAGGTGGGCCGCTGCGCACAGGTAGCGGGTGCTGTCGTCGCGGTCGGGCACCGCGGCCGCGACCCGGGGGAAGGTGTCCGTGCGCTCGTCGTGGGCGACCATCGACGCGGTCCTTTCACACAGTGGAGCACTGTGGGTACGGACCGCAACCTAGCGCGTCAGCGCGCCGATGATCGCCCACGACGTGGTTTTGTCACCTCATTGTCCTAAGCGGGCGCTGCCCCGCGGCGCTCAGGCGTAGGCGTCCAGCGGCGGGCAGGAGCAGACGAGGTTGCGGTCGCCCTTGGCCCCGTCGATGCGCCGCACCGGCGGCCACACCTTCGCCGCGGTCGAGCCGGTCGGGAAGGCGGCCTCCTCGCGGCTGTAGGGGTGGTCCCACTTGGCCGCGATGCTCGCCGCCGTGTGCGGGGCGTTCACCAGCGGGTTGTCGTCGGCGGGCCAGACCCCGGCGGCCACCTTGTCCACCTCGGACCGGATGGCGATCATGGCCGCGCAGAAGCGGTCCAGCTCGGCCAGGTCCTCGCTCTCGGTCGGCTCGACCATCAGCGTGCCCGCGACCGGGAAGCTCATCGTCGGGGCGTGGATGCCGTAGTCGGCCAGCCGCTTGGCCACGTCGTCGACGGTGATGCCGGAGGACTTGGTGAGCGGGCGCAGGTCGAGGATGCACTCGTGGGCGACGAAACCGCCCTTTCCGGTGTAGAGCACCGGGTAGTGCTCGCCGAGCCTGCGGGCGACGTAGTTGGCCGCCGCGACCGCGGTCAGCGTGGCCCGCTTGAGCCCGTCGGCGCCCATCATCCGCACGTAGGCCCACGAGATCGGCAGGATCGACGCGCTGCCCCACGGCGCCGCGCTGATCGGGCCGACGCCGGTCGCCGGGCCCGCGGTCGGCTGGAGCGGGTGGTTGGGCAGGAACGGCGCCAGGTGCGCGCGCACGCCGATCGGGCCGACGCCCGGGCCGCCGCCGCCGTGCGGGATGCAGAAGGTCTTGTGCAGGTTCAGGTGCGAGACGTCGGAGCCGAACTTGCCGTAACGGGCCAGGCCGATGAGCGCGTTGAGGTTCGCGCCGTCGACGTAGACCTGCCCGCCCGCGTCGTGCACCAGCCCGCACACCTCGCGCACGGTGTCCTCGTACACCCCGTGCGTCGACGGGTAGGTGATCATGATGGCGGCGAGGTCGTCGCGGTGGGCGTCGATGGTGGACCGCAGGTGGTCCATGTCGATGTTGCCCGCGTCGTCGCACTTGACGACCACGACGCGCATGCCGGCCATGACCGCGCTGGCGGCGTTGGTGCCGTGCGCGCTGGAGGGGATCAGGCAGACGTCGCGCTCGCCGTGGCCCTGCGAGCGGTGGTAGGCGCGGATGGCCAGCAGCCCGGCGAACTCGCCCTGGCTGCCCGCGTTCGGCTGGATGCTGACCGCGTCGTAGCCGGTGACCGCGGCCAGCCAGCCCTCCAGGTCGGCGATCACCTTGAGGATGCCCTGGGCGTCCTCGACCGGCGCGAACGGGTGCAGCTCGGCGAAGCCCGGCCAGGTGATGGGCTCCATCTCGGCGGTCGCGTTGAGCTTCATCGTGCAGGAGCCCAGCGGGATCATGCTGCGGTCGAGCGCGACGTCCTTGTCCGAGAGCATGCGCAGGTAGCGCAGCAGCGCGGTCTCGGAGTGGTGGGTGGAGAAGACCGGGTGGGTCAGGTAGTCGCTGGTGCGCAGCAGGCCCTGCGGGAGGGCGTCGTCGGTGCCGGCGTCGAGGGCGTCGGCGTCGGCGGTCACGCCGAAGGCCGACCACACGGCGGCCAGGTGGGCGCGCGTGGTGGTCTCGCCGGTGGAGATGCCCACGTGGTCGGCGTCGACCAGGCGCAGGTTGACCGCCAGCTCGCGGGCGCGGGCGACGACCTCGGCCGCCTTGCCGGGGACCCGGGCGACCACGGTGTCGAAGAAGCCGTCGTGGACGACCTCGACCCCGCCCGCGCGCAGCCCGGCCGCCAGCACGGCGGCCATGCGGTGCACGCGGGTGGCGATGGCCTTCAAGCCCTCCGGCCCGTGGTAGACGGCGTACATCGACGCGACGACGGCCAGCAGGACCTGCGCGGTGCAGATGTTGGAGGTGGCCTTCTCGCGGCGGATGTGCTGCTCGCGCGTCTGGAGGGCCAGGCGGTAGGCCAGGTTGCCGTCGGCGTCGGTCGACACGCCCACGAGGCGGCCGGGGAGCTGGCGCTCCAGACCGGCGGTGACGGCCATGTACCCGGCGTGCGGGCCGCCGAAGCCCATCGGCACGCCGAAGCGCTGGGTGGTGCCGACGACGACGTCCGCGCCAATCTCGCCCGGGGCGCGCAGCACGGTCAGGGCCAGCAGGTCGGCGGCCACGGCCACCTTCGCCCCGCGCTCGTGCGCCGCGGCGATGAGCGCGGCGTGGTCGACCACCGCGCCGGAGGCGCCCGGGTAGGCCAGCAGGACGCCGAAGAAGTCGCCCTCGGGCAGGCCCCCGGCCAGGTCGGCGACGACGACCTCGATGCCCAGCGGCTCGGCGCGGGTCTCGACCACGGCGATCGTCTGCGGGAAGGTGTCGGCGTCGACCACGAACCGGTTCGACTTGGCCCGCCCGGCCCGGCGCAGCAGCGTCATCGCCTCGGCCGCCGCGGTCGCCTCGTCCAGCATGGAGGCGTTCGCCGTGGGCAGGCCGACCAGCTCGGCGACCATCGTCTGGAAGTTGAGCAGCGCTTCGAGCCTGCCCTGGCTGATCTCCGGCTGGTAAGGGGTGTACGCGGTGTACCAGGCCGGGCTCTCCAGCACGTTGCGGCGGATGACGGGCGGGGTGACCGTGCCGTAGTACCCCAGGCCGATCATCGGGTGCAGCGTGCGGTTGCTCTCGGCCAGCGCGCGCAGCTCGGCCAGCGCCTCGGCCTCCGTCGCCGGGGCGGGCAGGTCCAGCCGCAGCCCGTCCTCCCGGATGGCGGCGGGCACGGCCTGCTCGGCCAGCTCGTCCAGCGACCCGACGCCGACGGTGCCCAGGATCCGGTCCAGCTCGGCGGGCCGCGGGCCGATGTGCCGGTCGGCGAAGGGGGTGCCGTGCTCCAGCGCGGCGAGGGGGATGCGGTCGCTCATCGGCGGGCTCCTCAGACGGGCAGTACCGGGTCGGGCCGACGGTACGGGTGTTCCGCCAGCCCTCCCCCTCTGTCCGTGCCCGAGTTGAGGGCGCCTGAGAGCTTCGTCCGCCGCGGCGGACTTGCACCTTCGGCGGGGCCGTGCCGGGGGTACCCGGCCAGCCCGCTTTCCAGAGGTGTCTACCCCGTGCGGTCCTGGGTGCCTGAGAGGTTCCGGGGAGGATTTGCTCCTTCGGCGCCGGGTTGGGCCTGGTGGGGCCCGCCGGACTCTCCCGCGCGGGATCTGCGACGTGGGTGAGTGTAGCTGGAAGGTGGGGGTGGGCCGGTTGGGCGGGCTTGGTGGCGGGCGTCACAGTCCGGTGCTGGCCGCCTGATGGGGCTTGGGCGGCGTTGCTGCCCTGCGTGGCGTGGTTGCGCGGGGTGGCGGGTCGGTGGGTCGTCCCGCGGTTTGGTGGGTGGGTCGCGCGGTTTGGTGGGCGGGTTGCGCGGCTTGGGTGGTGGGTCCGATGGGGTGAACTCGCATTCGCGGGGACCCCTAAGCGAAACGCCGCTTGGGCGTGAAGAGCGGCGATGCGGGCGAAGCCCGTTCACGCCCCCGCAAGTTTAGCGGCGTTTCGCTCCCCGCGAATGCGAGTCCACCCCATCGGACACTTGGGCGGGGGCGCGTTCCTGTTGGGTGGGTGGTTGCGCTGCTATCCGGCGTCTCGGCTTCCTGGATTCCGTGCCGTCCGGCTATCCGGGTGCCATGTCGTCCGGCTTTCCGGGTTTCCGGCTGCCGTGTCGTCCGGCTTCCGCGCCGGTGGCTTGCTTCCCTGGTTCGGGTTAGCCTGCTGACCTGGCTTTTCGGCGTTGGGTCAGTTCGTCGTCGGTGATTACGGCGCCGTCGGCTCGTTCGGCGGGGAATTCGTGGATGGTGCCGGTGATTTCGCGGATGGCGCCGCTGACGGCGATGCCGAAGACGCCCTGGCCGCCGCGGAGGAGGTCGACGACCTCTTCGGGGGAGGTGCACTCGTAGACGGTGGTGCCGTCGCTGAAGAGGGTGATCTTGGCCAGGTCGCGGACGCCTCTGCGGCGGAGGTGGTCTACCGCCACGCGGATGTTCTGGAGGGAGACGCCGGTGTCCAGCAGGCGCTTGACCACCTTCAGGACCAGGACGTCCTTGAACGAGTACAGCCGTTGGGACCCCGAGCCGTGGGCGCTGCGGATGGTGGGCACCACCAGGTCGGTGCGGGCCCAGTAGTCGAGTTGGCGGTAGGTGATGCCCGCGATCTGGCACGCCGCGGGGCCGCGGTAGCCGACCAGCTCGTCGGGCAGCGATGAGTCCGGGAACAGCTCGCCCTGCTCGGCGTCGTCCGCGTGCTCCCCCATTGCGGAACCGTGCTCCAACACGCCTGCCTCCCCTCGTCCGGTCTGGCGACCGGCGAACGAGACCGCCCGTTCCGCTCGGTGGGAACGCCTCGGCCGCGCCACTCGCGCCGGTGGGCTCGCACACCGGCGCGAATCGGCTCGTCTCCGACGGTAAGACGCCCCCGCCCGGGGGTCAACGCGACGCGCGGAGGCGCGCCGAACCGCACGGTCGGAGATGGCCGCGGGGCTAGGTGTCGGCCCCGCGGAAGTCCTCCGGGGAGACCGAGTCGAGGAACTCGCGGAACTTCTCCACCTCGTCCTCCTGCTCGTCGGGGATGACGAGCCCGGCCTCCTGCAGGACGGAGTCCTCGGCGTGGATGGGCACGCCCACCCGCAGCGCGAGGGCCACCGAGTCGCTGGGCCGGGCGGAGACGCGGATGTCGCCGTCGAAGACCAGCTCGGCGTAGAACGTGCCCTCCCGCAGATCCGTGATCCGCACCTGCTCAAGTTCCCGGCCGAGCGCGCCGATGACGTCCTTGAGGAGGTCGTGGGTCAACGGCCGGGCGGGTCGCACCCCCTGCTGCTCCAGCGCGATCGCGGTCGCCTCGACCGACCCGATCCAGATCGGCAGGTACCGATCGCCCTCGGTCTCGCGCAGCAACAGGATCGGCTGGTTGGCAGGCAGCTCCACCCGCACGCCCACCACGCGCATCTCGCTGCTCATCGGGCTCGCCTCCCTCCGCTCGCTGGGGCACCGGCGTCCCGTATCACCGAGCATCGCTTATCGCCTGGCATCGACGCTACCCGCCGAGGGCAGCCGATGCCGGACAATCCGGCGACGGGCTTGATCACTGGCCGGTCACCCGCCGCAAACCGGACTTGACCAACAGCGTATGCAACCCCACCGACAGCCCGGTCAATTCCCGGGCCTGCTCGGCGGCCTTGCGCTGGTCGCGCTGGCGGTACAGCGGGACGACGACCTGCTCCAGCAGGCCCAGCTCCCGGTCCGCCGCGGCGCGGAACGCGCGCAGGTGCCGCGGTTCGAGGCCGTAGCCGCCCAGCGCGGCGGCGATCCGCACGATCTGCACGCCGTCGGGGTCGTAGCGGCCGTTGTCGTCGGGCCGGACCAGGCCGTACTGCTCCAGCTCGGCCATCAGGGCCGGGGACACCCCGGTGTGCGCGATGACCTCCTCGCGGCTGAGCCGGTCGGCGGCGGCGGGCTTGGGCGCGGCGGGCAGGGCGGCGCCTGCGTCCAAGCGCTCGCGGATGACCTTCAGCGGCAGGTAGTGGTCGCGCTGGGCGGCCAGCACGAACCGCAGGCGGGCGACGTCGGCGTCGGAGAACCGGCGGTAGCCCGCCGCGGAGCGCTGCGGGCTGACCAGGCCCTCGGCCTCCAAGAAGCGGATCTTGGAGATGGTGACGTCGGGGAACTCCGGGCGCAGCCGCGCCAGCACCGCCCCGATGGTCGCCCCGTCCCGCGTCGGTCGCCCGACCGCCGACATCGGCCTTACGCGCCCGCGCTCGGGCCGGTCAGGAAGACGAGCCGGAACTTGCCGATCTGCACCTCGTCGCCACCGGCCAGCACGGCCTGGTCGACCGGCTCGCGGTTGACGTAGGTGCCGTTGAGGCTGCCCACGTCGATGACCACGAACTCCCCGCCCTCCCGGCGGAACTCGGCGTGGCGGCGGGAGACGGTCACGTCGTCGAGGAAGATGTCGCTGTCGGGGTGGCGCCCGGCGCTGGTGGTGTCCCGGTCCAGCAGGAAGCGCGAGCCCGCGTTGGGGCCGCGCTTGACCACGAGCAGGGCCGAGCCGTGCGGCAGGGCGTCGACACCAGCGACAGCGGGCTCCGGCGCCGGGGTGGGGGCGCCCTCGTTCAGGAAGTCGGCCCGGAAGACCGAGGTCCGCTCGGGAGACTGCTCCGGCGGGATTCCGGGCCCGTCGTTGGTGCTCACGTGAGCTCTCCTCCTGCTGGGTCGACTCCGTTGAACAGTGCCAAACGTACCGTGCGCGATCAGCAGTGGTGAGGGTGGCTCCCCCGTCCGGCGGGAGATCGTCTCAAGATCGCAACGCGGCGCGGGTCTGCACGAGGTAGAGCAGACCGGACCAGATGAACAGCACCCCGCCCCAGATCGCCAGCGCGTAGGCGAACGGCCGGGCGATCTGGGCGGCCGTCGAACCGCCCTGGGCCAGCAGGAGCAGCGGGAAGGCGTACATCAGGTTGAACGTGGCCGCCTTGCCGATGTAGGTGACCTCCGGCGGCCCGAAGCCGTTGCGCCGCAGCACCGCGATGCACACGCCGACGACGAGGTCCCTGGCCACCAGCGCCACGGCCACCCACAGCGGCACGATGTCGCGCACGACGAACGCGACGATCGTGGCCAGCGTGTAGAGCCGGTCGGCGGCCGGGTCCAGCAGCACCCCGAGCCGGGAGGTCTGGTCCAGCCAGCGGGCGATCTTGCCGTCGAGCCAGTCGGTGACCCCGCTGAGCACCAGGATGGCCAGGGCCCAGCCGTCGGCCTTCGGCACCAGCAGCAGGTACAGGAACACCGGGACGCCCGCCAGGCGCAGCACGCTCAGGGCGTTGGGGATCGTCCAGATCTTGTCCGCGGGTTCCGTCGTCACGCGCGGAGCGTAGTTACGACCGCTCGAACACCTCGACCAGGGTCCGGCAGAAGGCGGGCAGGTCGTCGGGCTTGCGGCTGGACACCAGGGTGCTCGGCGCGCCCTCGCAGACCACCACCTCGGCGTCGACCCAGTCCCCGCCCGCGTTGCGGATGTCGGTCTTGAGGCTGGGCCACGAGGTGATCCGCCTGCCGCGCAGCACGTCGGCCTCGACCAGCGTCCACGGCCCGTGGCAGATCACCGCGACTGGTTTGCCCTGGTCGAAGAAGGATTTGACGAACGAGACGGCGTCGGGGTCGGTGCGCAGGAAGTCCGGGTTGGCCACCCCGCCGGGCAGCACCAGCGCGTCGAAGTCGTCGGCCCCGGTGTCGGCGGCGGTGCGGTCGACGGGGAAGGTGTCGGCCTTGTCGAGGTGGTTGAACGCCTGGATCGGCTCCTTGCCGGTCGAGACCAGCTCCGGGGAGCCGCCCGCCTGCTCGACGGCCTTCCACGGCTCGGTCAGCTCGACCTGCTCGGTGCCTTCCGGCGCGACCAGGAACGCCACTCGGCGATCGGTGAGCATCTGCCCTCCTGTGGGTCGGTGGGGGTTGGCCGCAGGATGACCCGGATGCGGGCGTGGCCAAACATCCCGCGGCGCTAGCGTGGGCCGCGTGGATCTCGTCGGGCGGTTGCGGGCCGCGCTGGGGCCGGAGCACGTGCTGACCGACCCGGACCTGCGCGCCGGGCACGAGACGGACTGGACCGGCCGGTTCAGCGGGCAGGCGCTGGCCGTGGTCCGGCCGGGGTCGCGGGAGCAGGTGGCCGCCGTGCTCACCGCGTGCGCCGCGGCCGGGGTGGGGGTGGTGCCGCAGGGCGGCAACACCGGCCTGGTCGGCGGGGGCGTGCCGCGCGGTGGCGAGGTGGTGCTCAGCACGGCGCGGCTGTCCGGGCTCGGCCAGGTGGACCGGGTGTCCGGGCAGGTCACCGCGGGCGCCGGGGTGCCGCTGGCCCGGCTGCGGGCGCACGCCGCGGCGGCGGGGCTGGACTTCGCCGTCGACATCGCCGCCCGCGACTCGGCGACCGTCGGCGGGATGGCGGCCACGAACGCGGGCGGGCTGCGGGTCGTGCGCTGGGGGCCGATGCGCGACCAGGTCGTCGGGGTGGAGGCGGTGCTGGCCGACGGGCGGGTCGTGGGGTCGCTGGCGGAGCTGGAGAAGGACAGCACCGGCTACGACCTCACCGGGGCCCTGGTGGGCAGCGAGGGGACGCTGGCGGTCATCACCGCGGTCCGGTTGCGGCTGGTGCCGCGCATGGCGCACCGGGCGACGGCGGTGCTGGGCCTGCCGTCCACGGCGGCGGCGGTGGCGGCCATCGGCGCGCTGCGCGGGCCGCTGCTGGCCGCGGTCGAGGTGTTCTACGCCGACGGCGTGCGGATGGTGTGCGAGCACCGCGGCATCGACGCGCCCTTCGACGCGCCGGTCTACCTGCTGGTCGAGTTCGCTGGCGAGCAGGACCCGGCCGACGCGCTGGCCGCGGCCGTGGCCGACCTGCCGGACCTGGTCGACGCGGCGCTGGCGGCCGACGCGGCGGACCGGCGGCAGCTGTGGGCCTACCGGGAGGGGCACACCGAGGCGATCAGCGCCCGCGGCGTGCCGGTCAAGCTCGACGTCGCCGTCTCCCCCGCCCGGGCCGCGGAGTTCGAGGCCGCGGTGCGCGCCGCGGTCGCGGGCGCGGCCCCGCAGGCCCGCCTGGTCCTCTTCGGCCACCTGGCCGAGGGCAACTTCCACGTCAACGTGCTCGGCGCGCCCGACGCCCACGCCGTGTCCGACGCCGTGCTGACGACCGCGGCGGGCTTCGACGGGTCGATCTCGGCCGAGCACGGCGTCGGCGTGGCCAAGGCGCCCTGGCTGCACCTGACCCGCACCGCGGCCGAGCGCGACCTCTACGCGGCCATCAAGCGGGCGTGGGACCCGGGCGGGGTCCTCAACCCCGGCGTGCTCATTCCCCGCTGAAGGACGGCGGGCGGCGCTCCAGGAACGCCTGCACGGCCTCGCCGAGGTCGCGGGAGGGCAGGAAGGCGGCGTTCCAGGCCGAGACGTACCGCAGCCCGTCGGCGACCTCCTGCTCGCGCCGGTGGTTGAGCACGTCCTTGGTCCCCTGCACGACCAGCGGCGGGTTGGCGGCGATCTCGGCGGCCATCGCCCGGGCGGCGGCCAGCACGGCCTGCTGGTCCGGGTGGACGTCGTTGACCAGGCCGATCTCCCTGGCGCGCTCGGCGGTGATGTCCTTGCCGGTGTAGGCCAGCTCGCGGACATGGCCCTCGCCGATGATCCCGGCCAGGCGCTGGAGGCTGCCCAGGTCGGCGACGATGGCGACCTTGACCTCGCGGACGCTGAACCTGGCCTCGGCCGAGGCGATGCGGATGTCGGCGGCGGCGATGACGTCGACTCCCCCGCCGATGCACCAGCCCGACACCGCGGCGATGACCGGCTTGCGGCAGCGGGCCACCGAGGACACCGCGTCCTGGAGGGCGCGGATCTCGTCGAGGAAGCGGGTGCGGGGCGCGGCCAGGGCGTCCCCGGCCAGCAGGCCGCCCCAGGAGGGCAGCATGGCGGGCAGGTCCAGCCCGTAGGAGAAGTTCGGGCCGCTGCCGGTGAGCACGACCGCGCGCACGTCCGGGTCGGCGTCGAGGTCGGCGAAGACCTCCGGCAGCTCGCGCCAGAAGTCCGGGCCCATCGCGTTGCCCTTGCCGGGCCCGAGCAGCGTGACCTCGGCGATGTGGTCCGATTTGCCGACCTGAAGCGAAACCAGTGTCATGCCCGCCAGTATTACCCATGAGTAACTTAGCGGCCATACCCGATCGTGTACCCACCGGATGACGCATGCTGTCGGGACCGACATGTAGGTTCCGCACGGATCATGCTGTTGATTGGAGTAATCCCGTGGCCGGTCAGATGTCCACGCCGATCTTCGACGAATTGCTGCGCGAGATGACGGCCGCGGCCGAGGCGGCCCAGGCCCCCAAGCCCGAGCCCAAGCCAGAGCCGCAGGTCACCGGCACCGGCGGACGGCGCCGCAAGCCCGAGTAGCCGACCGCCAAAGAGGCGTTTGACACACCGGTGCGCGGATTCGGCAGACTGGCGACCATGAGCGAGGGGGATTCGGGCGCCAGCCTGCCCGGCATGCGGGCGCTCGCCCACCCGCTGCGCATGCGCATCCTGACCCTGCTGAGCGGTTCGGCGATGAGCGCGGCCGAGGTCGCCCGCGAACTCGGCGGGACGCAGGCCAACGTCAGCTACCACCTGCGCAAGCTGTTCGACGCCGGGCTGCTGGAGATGGTGGAGGAGGTGCCGATCCGCGGCGGCGTCGCCAAGCGCTACCGGCACCGGCCGCACCCGGTCCAGCCGCGCCCGGACCAGGCCATCCTCACCGAGCTGACCAGGCGCAGCGCGCTGCGCGCCGCGCACGGCGCCACCGCCGACGCCGAGCTGTGGGTCGACCCGGAGCTGTGGCGGGAGACCGTCGAGGCGATCCGCGCGCTCAGCGACCGGCTGCACCGCTCCGCCCTGCCCCCGCACAGCCCCGGTACGGTCCGGGTCAGCACGACGATCTCGCTGTTCGAGATGGAACCGGGGGAAGCACGTGGCGGACTTCGAGGCGAGCGGGGTTGACGGCAGCCACCACGAGCTGGGCGGGCGGCCGCCGGGGATGTGGGAGCCGCTGCGCCACCCGATGTTCCGCAGGCTCGTCGTCGGCCGGATCACCACCTTCCTCGGCAACGCCGTCGCGCCGGTGGCGCTGGCCTTCGCCGTCCTCGACCTGACCGGCTCGGTCGCCGCGCTCGGCATCGTGGTGGGCGCGCGGTCGCTGGCCAACGTGGCGCTGCTGCTGCTCGGCGGCGTGCTGGCCGACCGGCTGCCGCGCGGGGTCATCCTGCAGGGGGCGAGCCTGGCCGCGGCCGGGTCGCAGGCGGCGATGGCCGCGGCCGTGCTGCTGGGGTTCGCCAGCATCCCGCTGCTGGTGGTGCTGAGCGTGGTCAACGGGGCGGTCGCGGCCGCGTCGCTGCCCGCGGCCTCGGCGCTGACCCCGCAGACGGTGCCGCCGGAGCTGCTGCGCCAGGCCAACGGCCTGGCCCGCATCGGGATCAACACGGCGATGATCACCGGGGCGTCGGTCGGCGGCCTGGTGACCGCGCTGATCGGGTCGGGCTGGGCGATGGCGACAACCGCGGCGGTGTTCGTCGTCGCCGCGTTCTTCTACGCCCGCGTGCGCGCCCCCGAGGTCGATGTGGACGCGCCCACCCGGCCGCTGGCCGACCTGAAGGCGGGCTGGCGCGAGTTCGCGTCCCGGCCGTGGGTGTGGTCGGTGGTCGCGGGGATGCTGGTGGTCAACGCCGCGTTCGTCGGCGGGCTCCAGGTGCTCGGCCCGTCGGTCGCCGACGAGACGGTCGGCAGGCTGGCGTGGGGGTTCATCCTCGGCGCGCAGACCGCGGGCGCGCTCGTCGGCGGGCTGATCGCCACCCGCTGGCAGCCGCGCCGGGCGCTGCTGGTCGGCACGGCGCTGATCGCGGTCACCGCGGTGCCGCTGCTCACCCTGGCCCACCTGCCCGCGCTGGTGCCGCTGCTGGTGGCGATGGTGGCCTGCGGGATCGCCGCCGAGCAGTTCGGCGTGGCGTGGGACGTCTCGCTGCAGGAGAACGTGCCCGCCGACAAGCTGGCCAGGGTGTACTCCTACGACGCGATGGGCTCGTTCATCGCCATCCCGCTGGGCGAGATCGCGATCGGGCCGCTGGCCCTGCAGTTCGGCGCGCCCGCCACCCTGACCGGCGCCGGGGTGCTGATCGTGGTCGCCGTGCTCGCGGTCGTCGTCACACCGGGCATCCGCACCATCGCTATCCGTCGGCCAGCTGACCAGAAAGCCGTTGCCTAGCCCGGCAAGCGGGCATGATGTGCGCCGTGGACGGTTACCAGCACGTGTCCCGCGCCCCGACGCTGCCGGGCGGGGCGCACCACGCGATCCCCGACGAGTTCGACGTGGCCGCGCTCTACGACGGCCCGTACGGGCGGGCGCGGGCCGCAGACGCGCCGCTGGACGAGAAGCTGCGCCAGGCGTACTTCTGGATCGTCAACCACGCCATCATCAGCCCGCACTACGACATCGAGTTCCACGACGGGCCCAGCACCGGGGTCGCGCTCGGCGACAGCAAGGCCCGGCTGACCCTCCCCAGTGGACAGAGCTACTCCAGCTTCGTGCTCATCCCGCTGCTGACCTTCGCGGTGCGGCGGCGGTGCCTGCTGGTGGGCGGGCCGGGCCGCGGCAAGACGGCCAGCGCGGTGCTGATGGGCGTGCTCGCGGGCTACCCGCTCACCGAGATCCGCCGCGCGATGCAGCACGGGCACCCGCAGTTGACCATCGCCGACCTGCTCGGCACGCCGCTGCCCGCCGACCTGGTTCGCGCCGAGCGGCTGGCCGACATCGACATCGCGTGGCGGCGCTGGCTGTCGATGCGCGTGAAGATCATCGACGAGTACAACCGCATCCCCACCCGCACCCAGTCGGCGCTGCTGACGCTGATGTCCGACGGCTACGCCGAGGTGTTCGACCAGGTCTACGAGGCCGCCGACGCCGCGTGGTACCTGACGGCCAACGACGACGCGGGCGGCGGCACCTACCAGGTCATCGACGCGCTGAAGGACCGCATCGACGTGGTGGTGCAGGCGCTTCCGTTCAACAGCCGGTTCCTGGGCGAGCTGGTGACGCGGGTGGAGCAGCGGCTGCGGCCGGAGGAGCTGGTGCCGCCGGAGATCGTGTTCAGCGAGGCCGAGCACGAGCGGATGTGGGCGGAGATCCTGGCCGTGCCGCTGCCCGCCGCGGTGCGGCGGCGGCTGGAGTTCTTCACCGCGCAGTTCGAGCTGCTGGAGGGCGCTGGCGAGCAGTTCGAGTACCGCACCAAGGACACCGCCCGGCTGGCCGGGGTCGACCCGCACCTGCTCGCCGCCGCCGAGACCGGGCGCGACCGCATCGCCGACCTCGGCGCGCAGACGCTCGGCGGGGTCTCGGTGCGCGCGCTGCAGAGCATCCTGGCCTACGCCAAGGCGTTGGCGTACTTCCGCGACCGCGCCGAGGTCGGGTTGGACGACCTGCGCGCGGTGCTGCCGTTCGTGCTGCACGACAAGCTCGTCGCCGACGACCGCTCCCCCGCCTTCGACCAGCCCTCGCACCGTCCCTACCGGACGGACCGGGTGAGCTGGCTGCGGCACCTGTTCGACCGCGCGTGCGCCGAGTACGACCGGCTCGACCTCGACGCCGACGATCCCGTCGGGACGATGCTGGCGGAGTTCGAGCGCGGCCTCGACGGCGTGGGCGAGGCGGAGGTGACCGCGCGGCTGGCGCGCATCGAGGGCGTGCTGGCCGAGTGGGCGCGCGGGCGCAAGCTCTACGGGCACGTCCACGACGACGCGCTGGCGCTGAAGTACCTGCACCAGCGGTACGTGAACTACCGGGCGTGGCTGCGGTGGAAGGGCTGACGCCGTTCCAGCGGGCGCTGGCCGCCCGCCGCGACCAGCACAACGCCCGCTTCCGGATGGCCAGGCACCGCAACCGGGCGCTGTCGCCCGCCGACGTCCTCGACCACCTGCGGACCAAGGTCGGCCCGGTGGTCGACGCCGCGGGCGGCGACCCGGCCGAGGTGGCCGACGCGCTGGTCGAGCTGTCCTTCGCCGCCGCGGAGCGGGACGCGCTGTCGTCGCCGGTGTTCGACGTGCTGCCCGCGCTGGCCGGGTTCATCGGCGCGGCGCCGCGGCGGGTGCCCGCGGCGGTGCTCAACGCGGCCCTGCACCTGTCCGACGCCGACCTGACCGGCTGGCTGCGCACCATGCGCACGCTGGGCAGCCTCATCGCGCCGACCTCCCCGGATCGGGTGCTCGCCGCGGGCGCGGTGGCGGCGTGGCGGCACGGCCTGGCCCGGCTGCGGACCTCGGCCCTGGTCGCGGCCCGCGAGCTGGCCCCGGACCTGCGCGCGGTGGCGCTGGGGGCGGCCAGCCCGGTGTCCGACGACGCCCTGGCCGCGCTGGCGGCCGACCCGTGGGCCGAGCCGAACGCCCGCGGCCCGCTGGCCGTGCGCGCGGTGCGGCGGGTGGGGGCGTTCACCGGCTTCGGCGGGCGGTTCCGGCGCCCGCCGGTGGTGCACGCGGTGGACGGCCGGTGGTTCGCGGTGGCGGACCAGACGTGGGAGGTGGTGGCCGACCGCTACGGCTCGGCGCTGCGCCCGGTGCCCGCCCTGCCCGCGGGCGCGCCGGGTGTCCCGGAGCTGGCGCTGCGCCCCGGTGGCCTGGTGGTGGACGAGTCGGGTCCGGGCGGGGCGCTGGCCCTGCCGGAGCTGGCGTCGGCGACCAGCGTCGCAGGCCACGGCGGCACGCTCGCGGTGACCACGCCCAACACGCACGCGGTGCTGTTCGTGGCGAGGACGACGTGACCGCGGGAGCGGGCCGGGATCGGCCCGACACACCACCCACACCCGCCGCGACGAACGAGCCGGGCGAGGCCGACCTGAC
>NZ_JBSGHB010000006.1:257037-257235 GCF_053604195.1 Actinokineospora sp. NPDC004072
CTGACCACGGAAGCGGACCGGGATCGACCCGACACACCACCCAGACCCCCCGCGACGAACGAACGAGGCCAAGCCGACCTGACCACGGAAGCGGACCGGGATCGACCCGACACACCACCCAGACCCCCCGCGACGAACGAACGAGGCCAAGCCGACCTGACCACGGAAGCGGACCAGGACCGGCCCGACACACCACCC
>NZ_JBSGHB010000006.1:257332-357460 GCF_053604195.1 Actinokineospora sp. NPDC004072
CCCACACCCCCCGCGACGAACGAACGAGGCCAAGCCGACCTGACCACGGAAGCGGACCAGGACCGGCCCGACACACCACCCACACCCCCCGCGACGAACGAACGAGGCCAAGCCGACCTGACCACGGAAGCGGACCAGGATCGACCCGACACACCACCCACACCCCCCGCGACGAGCGAGCGGGGCCAAGCCGACCTGGCCGCGGGGCCAGGTGCGGGAGGCGGGGCGGCCGAGACGGCTGACTGGGCCGCCTTGTGGCCGGAGGCGCTGCGGGTGTGGGGGCGGTTCGTGTCGGTGCATCCGCCGCTGCTGTGCGGGACGGCCGAGGAGGCGCGGGCGGCCGGGTTGAGCGGGAGCTTCGCCATGTTCCGGCTCGATGACCGCACGGTCGTGCTCGACCTGGCCGCGATCGCCGAGCTGGGGCTGGCGGACCTGGGCCTGGAGGTGCTGGCGCACGAGGTGGGCCACCACGTGCTGTGCCCGGCCGACCTGGCGGACAACGCCCGGCTGCTGGCGCGGGTGCGGCGCGGGCTGCCCGAGCTGGAGCGGCACGCGCCGCTGGTGGCCAACCTCTACGCCGACCTGCTGGTCAACGACCGCCTGCAGCGCGGCCGGGGGCTGCGGATGGCCGAGGTGTACCGGCGGATGCGCGGGCCGAGCAGCCCGCTGTGGGCGTTCTACCTGCGCGTCTACGAGATCCTGTGGGCCCTGCCGACCGGCTCGCTGACCCCCGCGGTGCCCACCGACATCGACGCGGACGCCCAGCTCGGCGCGCGGCTGGTGCGGGTGTACGCCGCGGACTGGCTGGCGGGGGCGGGCGGGTTCGCCATGCTCTGCTACCGGTACCTGGCCGACGCCGACGCGGTGGTCGGGTTCGCGTGCCGCAGCGTCGTCGGCGGGGACGCGCAGGTGCCCGGGCTGACGCTGGACGACGACGGCCCGCTGCGGCACCCCGCGTTCGACCCGCTGGTCAACGACTTCACCGAGCCGCCGACCGAGGAGCCGGAGCCGCCGTCGGGCGGGCAGTACCGCGAGCCGTTCGAGTACGGGCAGATCCTGCGGCAGCTCGGCGTCGAGGTCTCCGACGAGGACGCGGCGACGCGGTACTACCGGGAGCGGGCCGCGCCGCACCTGGTGCCGTTCCCGGTGCGGGAGCGGCCGGTGGTGCGCGAGCCGCTGCCGGAGGGGACGACCGGGTGGGACGTCGGCGAGCCGCTGGACCGGGTGGACTGGCTGGCGACCGCGCTGCGGTCCCCGGTCGTGGTGCCCGGGGTGACCACCGAGCAGCGGATGCACGGCTGGATGGAGGGGCAGGCCGCCGACCCCGAGCCGGTGGACCTCGACCTCTACGTCGACTCGTCGGGCTCCATGCCCGACCCGCGCCGCACGGTGTCCTACCTGACGCTGGCGGGCGCGATCCTGGCACTGTCCGCGCTGCGGGTGGGCGCGCGGGTGCAGGCGACACTGTGGAGCGGGACTCGGCAGGTGCTGCGCACCGACGGGTTCGTCCGCGACGAGCAGGCGGTGCTGCGCGTGCTGACCGGCTTCTTCGGCGGCGGCACGGCCTTCCCGCTGCCCGTGCTGCGCGACACCTACCTCGAACCGCGCGGGCGGCCGACCCACATCGTGGTGATCTCCGACAACGGGGTGGACACGATGGTCAAGGCCGTCGACGAGCGCGGCAGGCCGGGCGGGGACATCGCCGCGTCGGCGCTGGCCGCGGCGGGCGCGGGCGGCACGCTGCTGCTCAACCTGTGGTCGGACGCCGAGGAGGCCCGCATCGCCGCGCTGACCCCCGGCTGGGACCTGCACCGGGTGACCGACTGGGCCGAGCTGGTCGACTTCGCCGCCGCCTTCGGCAGGCGCGCCTACGAGAGGAGCCCGCGGTGATCGCGGTGTCCACCCTGACCCGGCGGCTGGCCGACACGCCGCCGGACTTCCTGGCCGACCCGGCGACCCTGGCGCCCGCGGCGATCGTCTCCGACACGCTGGTGCGCCTGGGCGGCGCGCCGCTGACCGGGCGGCAGGCGGCGCGGTTCGCCGGTGGCGAGCCGAACTGGACCCGGCTGGTGCTGCTGACCTGCTGGCTGGCCGCCGACTCCGGCGCGGCCCCCGACCGCCTGCACGACCTGCTGGCCACCGGGCTGGACGAGCTGGCCGCGCTGGTGCCCGCCGAGCGCTTCGCCACCGACCCCGACCGCCGCGAGGAGCTGGCCAGGGTGCTGCTGCGCGGGCTGGGCGCGGTGCCGCTGGGCGAGACGGCCGAGGCCGCCGCCGACCGGCTGGCCACCGTGGACAGCGTCCGCCGCCACCGCCTGCTGGCCGACGCCAAGGCCGCCGAGGAGCGCGCCGAGGCGATCCGGCGGGCGATGGCCGAGAAGCGGGCCCGCGAGGCGGCGGCGCGGTACAGCCAGGTATGAGCGACTACCCGATCCCGGCCTACGAGCCGATGGCCGACGCCGTGCTGACCGACGCGCAGCGCTGGCCCGCGCTGACCCCGGCGGGGGCCGAGCGGCTGGCCTGGCTGCGGTCGCACCCGCGGGCGCCGCTCTACAACCACGCCTGCGGGGACCGGTTGACGGCGGCGGCGGTGGAGCGGCTGCGGAGCTATCCCCTGGCTTATGGGCCACCGGATTGGGTGCCTGCGCTGATGGAGCACGCGCGGACGCGGGTGCCGCGGTACCGGGGGTGCGAGTGGGCGTCGCTGGCCGATGTGCCGCCGATCGACCGGCACGGGCTGCTGTCGCAGGTCGAGCTGTCGGTGCCCGACGACGCCGACCTCGACGACCTCATCGTGCACACCACCTCGGGGTCGCGGGGGCCTGCGGCGACGGTGCCGATGACGCCGGAGTTCTGCGCGCTGGACCTGCCGCTGATCGAGCACGTGCTCGGGCGGGCGGGGATCCGGGTGCGCCCGGCCGGGGTGGCGCTGGTGACGGTGTACCTGATGCCGGTGACCTACCAGTTCGCCGCGGTGTCGTCCTACTGGGACGGTGCCGGGGTGGTGAAGGTGAACCTGCACCCGTCGGCGTGGCGGTCGCCTTCGGACGCGGTCGCGTTCCTGGAGGACTGCGACCCGCAGCTGTACTCGGGGAACCCGGTGTCGCTTGCGGCCCTGGCCGACCTGGGGCTGCGCACCCGCCCGTCGGCGGTGATCTCCGGCGCGATGGCGCTGGACGACCCCGCCGCGCTCTCGGCCCGGCTGGGCGCGCCGGTGTTCGACGTGTACGGCACGACCGAGACCGGCTTGATCGCCTACCGCGACGGCGACGGGCACGCGGTGCTGCCGCGGCGGATGCACGTGGAGATCCTCGACCCCGACGGCAGGCCGTGCCCGGAGGGGGTGCGCGGCGAGATCGCGGTGACCTGCGGGGAGAACCCGATGCTGCCCCTACTCCGCTACCGCACCGGCGACCACGCCGCCCTGGTCGTGCGCGACGGCGTGCCCGTGCTGCTGGGGCTGGAGGGGCGTGCGCCGGTGCGGTTCCGGGTCGCCGGGCGGTGGGTGGAGTCGATCGAGGTGACCCAGGTGCTGTCGCCGCTGGGGCTGGTGGCGTACTCGGTCCACCAGAACGGGGACGGCTCGATCGTGGTCACCGTCCCCGTCGGCACGCCGAGCGAGGTGGTGTCCGCAGCGGCGGAATCGCTGCTGGGGCCGGTGACGGTGGTGCGGGCGGACATCGCCGGGAAGGCCGCGCGCTACAGCAGCGACCTAATCAGGTGAGCAGGTAGAAGTCGCTGTAGTGGTTCGGCGAGTACCAGACGTCCCCGGTGGTCACATCCCGCACGATCCGCCGGGCGTCGCGCTGGGCGCCTTCGGGGCGGGGGTGGGTGTCGTACTCGTAGAAGGTGTGGTCGGTGGGGAGCTGGCCCTCCCGGTTGTAGAACCGCCCGCCCGCGAAGTTGTACTGCCCCTGCGGCCACGGATACCACCCGCGGGCGGTGGGGAAGCCGAGCTGCCGCCAGGTGACGTAGGCGATCCTGGCGGCGTCGCACCCCGCGACGGCGCAGGTGGGGTAGACGGTCGCGGCCGCGGGGGCGACCAGGGTGGACAGCAGGGCGCCCAACAGCGCCAACACGGCACCAGCACGACGAAACACGGCCGACCTCCCCGATCGTTTGGTCTTCCCATCCTCACCAGGGGTGCGGTGAACGAGCAACACAGAACAGATGAACCCCAACCAATCAGGGAACCCCCTCCACCCCAATCGGACCCACCTCAACCCGCGCAGGCCCCATCAACCGCACACCGACGACGATGATGCCGACCACGATCCCGAGGGCGATCACTGCGCCGAGCAGGACCCGCCACCGGCTGCAGATGCGGTAGATCAACCCGGCGACGTTGACGGGATCGGGTTCAGACCGCCGCATCGACGCGCCCCTGCAGGTACCGCCCGACGAGCGCCGCGGCCAGCAGGCGCTTCGCCTGGTCGACCTCGCGGCGCAGCAGCCGGAGGTCCCGCTTCATGTCGTGGGTGACGAACATCAGGTCGGTCGCGTTGGCCCAGTGGGCGGGCCGGGGACCGGGCGGGTCGATGCCGAGCGCGTCCATCACCAGGTGCGCCGCCTGCCCCGGCAACTCCTCCGCCGCCTGGGCGAGCGCGAGGGTGACCAGGTCGAGCCGAAGGCGGGCGGAGAAGGTCGGGTTGATGCCGCAGACCATGCTCATCGTCGGCGTGATGACGACGTCGGACCGCCGCAACCCGCGTCCTCGGCCGAGGCGCTGGAGATCGCGGTGCACCGCGGTGGTCAGGGCGTCGGCATCGGACAGCAACGCCCGACTGCCGACGACGGGCTCGTCGGGCACCGGCGCTTCCACCAGCCGAGCCCGGGCCGCCACCCACCGCCGCCGCTCCGCGGCGCTGATGCCGCAGGGCCGCAGCATGGCCTCCAGCAGCGGCGACGCGGGCGGGCTGTCCCCCTTCAGCGCTCGACCGACGGCCGAGCGGGAGAGCCCGGTCGCCTCGGCGATGCCCCGCACGCCGGTCAGCCCAGCGGTGTGCAGGAGGAGGGCGCGCAACTCGCACCCGAACTCGGCCGCGGTACCGGCCGCATCCGGATCCGCAGGATGCGCATGCCCCTCCCGCTCCGCCCTCGCCGCCCGCCACAACCGCGCCGTCGTCTCACCATCGAGGCGACAGGTCAGGGCGATGGCCTCGGCAACCTTCCAGGTCGGCACGCAGTTCCCCGAGACCGCGGCTGCGATGGTGCTGGCGGACAGCCGAGTCCGGCCGAGCACCCACCGCCGGTTGTACCGGCGGGGAACGGAGTCCAACCCGCTGCGCAACCACGCAGCCAGCTCAGCCCGCCGCGGCGCACCGCGCTGCTCGGTGGCCACCGCGCTCACCGCGCCAGGTGCTGTGCGACGGCGGTGGGGTACAGGTCAGGCATCTGCGTCACATCCCTCGTGGTCCAGGGCTTCCAGGAGCGCGTCCGCACGGTCGATCACCCCGGCGTTGCCGCGCACGGGGAGGGTCGGACGCCAACTTGGCCGCAATTCTCGCGGAGGGAAGATCAGCACCACAACAGCGCGCACAATGGCGTCGGCAGCAATTCCGTCCCACGAGGGCGGGGCCAGCCGGAATCGGTCCCGGCCGGTCCGAATTCCGTCCCAGACGGTCCAGAATCCGTCCCGTCGGGGTGTCGAGGTTCTGTCGCCGATATGGCATCGCATGGCCGACCACGATCACCGATGATGGTTGGGCGAATGATGCCTCACGCGACCTGTGGTCCAGGCGGCACTGAGGTGGGCGGAAGCCGGGGGTTGGCCGTTGCCGCGGCGGCCTTCGGGTCCAAACGCGAGCGGACCGGCGACCTGGGGTCGCCGGTCCGCCGGTCAACGCTCTGCCAACCTTGCGACGCGCTACCCGAATGCCGGAGCTCGTCACCCGTTCGGCGGTTTGCTCCCTACTTGACGCCTGCTGCGTCCATTCCGCGGAGTTCTCGTTTGAGGTCGTGGATTTCGTCGCGGAGGCGGGCGGCTAGTTCGAATTGGAGGTCGCGGGCGGCGTTCATCATCTGGTCGGTCATGGATTGGATGAGGTCGGCTAGTTCGGCGCGGGGCATCTTCGACGGGTCCTTGCCTGCGATGCCCGCGGACTTGGCTGCGCCTGGTTCGCCTGCGGCGCGCTTGCCTCGGGAGGTGTTGCGGCCGGAGCCGCCGACGGGGACGGTGTCGTCGGATTCGGCTTCGGTGTAGACGCGGTCGAGGATGTCGGCGATCTTCTTGCGCAGCGGCTGGGGGTCGATGCCGTTGGCCTCGTTGTAGGCGCGCTGCTTCTCGCGGCGGCGGTTGGTCTCGTCGATCGCGTGCCGCATCGAGTCGGTGATCTTGTCGGCGTACATGTGGACTTCGCCGGAGACGTTGCGGGCGGCGCGGCCGATGGTCTGGATGAGGGAGGTGCCGCTGCGCAGGAAGCCCTCCTTGTCCGCGTCGAGGATCGCCACCAGGGAGACCTCCGGCAGGTCGAGGCCCTCGCGCAGCAGGTTGATGCCGACCAGGACGTCGTAGTCGCCCAGGCGGAGCTGGCGCAGCAGCTCGACGCGGCGCAGGGTGTCGACCTCCGAGTGCAGGTAGCGCACCCGGATGCCCAGCTCCAGCAGGTAGTCGGTGAGGTCCTCGGCCATCTTCTTGGTCAGCGTGGTGACCAGCACGCGCTCGTCGCGGTCGGCGCGGAGGCGGATCTCGTGGACCAGGTCGTCGATCTGGCCCTCGGTGGGCTTGACCACGACCTCCGGGTCGACCAGGCCGGTCGGGCGGATGACCTGCTCGACGAACTCCCCGCCGGTCTGGCCCAGCTCGTACGGCCCGGGCGTGGCCGACAGGTACACCGTCTGCCCGATGCGGTCGGCGAACTCCTCCCAGGTCAGCGGCCGGTTGTCGACCGCGCTGGGCAGCCGGAAGCCGTGCTCGACCAGGTTGCGCTTGCGGGACATGTCGCCTTCGTACATGCCGCCGATCTGCGGCACCGTCACGTGCGACTCGTCGATGACCAGCAGGAAGTCCTCGGGGAAGTAGTCCAGCAGCGTCGCCGGGGCCGAGCCGGCCGGGCGGCCGTCGATGTGCCGGGAGTAGTTCTCGATGCCCGAGCAGAACCCGACCTGGCGCATCATCTCGATGTCGTAGGTGGTGCGCATGCGCAGCCGCTGGGCCTCCAGCAGCTTGCCCTTGCGCTCCAGCTCGGCCAGCCGCGTCTCCAGCTCGCTCTCGATGCCCTTGATGGCCCGCTCCAGCCGGTCCGGCCCCGCCACGTAGTGCGTCGCCGGGAAGATGCGCAGCTCCTGCTCCTGGCGCACCACGTCGCCGGTCAGCGGGTGCAGGTAGTACAGCGAGTCGATCTCGTCGCCGAAGAACTCGACCCGCACGGCCAGCTCCTCGTACGCCGGGATGATCTCCACGGTGTCGCCGCGGACGCGGAAGGTGCCGCGGGCGAAGGCGATGTCGTTGCGGTTGTACTGCACGTCGACCAGCGCACGCAGGAACACGTCGCGCTCGACGGTGTCGCCGACGCGCAGCGGGATGGACCGGTCCAGGTACGACTGGGGCGTGCCCAGGCCGTAGATGCAGGACACCGAGGCGACCACCACCACGTCGCGGCGGGAGAGCAGGCTCATCGTCGCCGAGTGGCGCAGCCGCTCCACGTCGTCGTTGATCGAGGAGTCCTTCTCGATGTAGGTGTCCGTCTGCGGGATGTACGCCTCGGGCTGGTAGTAGTCGTAGTAGCTGACGAAGTACTCCACCGCGTTCTCGGGGAAGAACTCGCGCAGCTCGTTGGCCAGCTGGGCGGCCAGCGTCTTGTTCGGCGCCATCAGCAGCGTGGGCCGCTGGAGGCGCTCGATCAGCCAGGCCGTGGTGGCCGACTTGCCCGTGCCGGTCGCGCCCAGCAGCACCACGTCCTGCTCGCCCGCCCGGATGCGCCGCTCCAGCTCGTCGATGGCCGCGGGCTGGTCGCCTGCGGGCTGGTAGGGGCTGCGCATGCGGAAGCGCCCGCCCGTGCGGGGGATGTCGCCGACGGGACGGTACTCGGAGTGGGCCAGGACGGGGTGCTCGGTCGCGAAAGCCACGCTGCCGAGGCTACGCCCGTCCACCGACAGTTCAGCAGTCGCAGCAGCAGCCGTCACACCCGCCGCAGTTGCAGCTGTCGCACCCGGCGGTGGTCGGCTTGCCCGACCACGGGCCCGGGAACGGGTCGCGGCAGCACATCTGGCAGCTCCCGCACTCGTAGAGGCAGGCCAGGCAGCCCAGGACGACCCCGCGCGAGGTCGGCGGGTGGGTGAGCTTGGGCCAGCGCCAGCACACGCAGCGCGACTGCGGGTGGTACTTGCCGCGGCGGCCCTTCGGCGGCGGGTTCGGGCCGTCCGGGCCGTAGGCGGCGGGCGGGCGGGCCTCCGGCGGGAGCCAGCCCGCGTGCAGCCCCTCCGGCCTGCGCCCGCCGGGCTGGTGGCCCGGCGGCTGGTGGGCGGCGAAGGCGCGGTGCACCGCCATGCCCAGCTCGTGCACCAGCAGGGCGTGGACGAGCTTCTGGTCGCGGAACTCGGCCTCGGCGAGGGCCAGGCGCACGCCGAGCACGGCGTCCTCGCAGAGCCTGCGGACCTCGGCCAGGTCGGCCCCGGTCGCGGTGATCGGGTTCCACTGGCCGCCCGCGCGGTCGGCGTCGAGGTCTTCCACGGCGTCGACGAGGTGGGCGATGCGGCCGAAGAGCCGCCCGGCCTCGGCCAGCGGCTCGGCGTTGCCGGGCCTGCCCGCCAGGACCGCGGTGTGGGCGAAGGCCGCGGCCGTCGCCGTCTCGGTGGGCTCGGTCGCGGCCAGGACGGACGAACCGGGCCCCACCGCCGCCTCGACCTCGCCCTGGCGGCCGACGGCCTCCAGCAGCACCCCGGTGCCGAAGCCGAGGTCGGCGCCGGTCTGGGCGGCCTGGCGGGCCCAGCGCCGGGCCACCGAGCGCGCCGCGCCCGCGACCGGCCTGCGGCCGAGCACGCCGTCGCGGTCGTCGATGTGGTCGCGCACCTTGGCCGCGGCCAGCACCAGGGAGACCGCGGCGGCCAGCCGGGCCCCCGCCCCCTCGGCGACCGGCGCGCGGCGCATGGCGCGCAGCGGGCACGGCCCGGCCACCCGCCGGTCGTCGCGCTCGGCCTGGGCCTCGACCAGCGCGGAGATGGCCAGGCCGTCGTAGTTGGTGACGGTGCGCGCGAGCTGGCCGTGGTCGTCGCGCAGGGCGAGGCAGAGGCCGCAGAGGTGGGCCAACCACGAGGTGGCGAGCTCGCCGGGCAGGCGGTGGCGGCAGGGCCGCAGGATTCCGAACATCGACGTTGCCCTTTCCGGCGCGGTGATCGCGCCGGAGCCTAGCCGCATTCACCCGTTCGGGTGGCGCGTTCCGGGCAGGAGGACTGTTGTGCGGCGGGTCGTTCTGGGCACGATGGCGGCATGACCGCCGAAACCTCGGTCCCGCTCGCCCGCCGGGACCACCAGGTCCACGCCCCCAAGGTCGAGGTGTTCGACCCGGCGGCGCGGACCAACATCGACCCGAAGGGCTACGTCCGCCTGGTCGACGAGTACCGGCACGTCGGCCCCGGGCTCTACATGGCCCGGCCGGTGGACGCCCACCCCCGCATCGCCTACTTCGAATCGATGCTGCTGCCGGAGATGGGCCTGCGCGTGTCGCGCTGGCGCGGCAGGCCCGGCGTCGACCTCGGCCACGACTTCTACATCGACGTCGTGGACATCTCCGTGCGCGGCTCCGCGGCCACCCACGACGAGATCTGGCAGACCGTGGACCTCTACCTGGACATCCTCGTCCGCACCGGGCGGTCGGTCTGGGTCGAGGACAACGACGAGCTGCTGGCCGCCGTGCGCGCCGGGGTCGTCGACCTGGCCGCCGCCGAGCGCGCGCTGACCAACGCCCAGCGCGCGCTCGCCGGGATCGCGCACGCCAGCCACGACGTCGACCGCTGGCTGGCGAGTCACGCGATCGTGGTGCCCTGGCACCCCTGCTAGGGACGAAGAGGTCGACAGCGCGTATCTGCTCGGGCGAAATGTTCGCTCGACCGATACCGCGCGGCGCATGACTCGTGACATAACGAATTGGACGGAGTGGTCACAGCCCGCACGCTTGCGGCTACCCTCGGGCGGCGTGGGGACGGCCATCACGCCGCAGCTGGTCGACGTTGTCGACACGGTGACCGCGGTACGCAGCTACTCGTCGGGAACCTCGCGCAGCCTGCGGGTCTGCCAGGTCGAGCGGTGGGGGCTGCGCCTGGAGTGCCCCACGCCCGAGGACCCGTTCGCCGATTCCGAGGTCACCTGGCTGCTGCCGGAGCTGAACCTGCGGCTCACCCAGCAGAAGCCCCGGTCGCGCCACGCCCGGCCCGGGCCGAGCGTGCTGTCGGCCGTGCGGGTGCGCACCGACGGCAGGCTCTGGCGCACCACGGACCTGCTGCTCGGCCTGGCCGCGCCGGGCGGGACGACGGCGCGGATCGTGCGCTCGGAGGAGTTCGCCGCCGCGGTCGCCGGGGGTGTGCTGCTGGCCGGGGACGCCGACCTGGCGCTGTGCACGGTCCACAAGGCGCTGGAGGAGCTGAGCCGCTTCCGCCACGACCTGTCGGCGTGGCTGGCCTACAAGCACATCTTCGAGGTGTGGCCGCCCTTCTAGGGCGTCCAGCCGGTCTCCTGCGCCCACGCCTCGGCCCGGTGGTGGGCCTGCTCGAACCAGGGCACCTTGGACTCGCCGTACTCCATGATGGTCGCCGCGCTGGCGGCCAGGCGGCGCTTGACGTCCTCGTACTCCTGCCGGGCCGCGGCGTCGGCGCGCAGCCAGGCGGGGAACAGCAGGCCGTAGCGCCAGTTCGGGTTGCCCTCCTGGCGGAGGTGGACGTTGACCCAGCGGCCGGGGTCGGCACCCACGTGCGTGCGCTTCCACCACCGCGCGGGGTCGTCGTCGGCCGGGTAGGGGGTGTCCGCCAACCCCGGGTAGTGCGGGAAGCCCGCGTCGCCCAGCGGCTCGGTCAGCGCCTCGGCGGTGGCGGGGTCGGCGGTGACCTGGAAGTCGAGGATGTCCTTGGCGGCCAGGCCGGGCACGGCGGTGGAGCCGATGTGGTCGACCCGGCAGCCGGTCACCGCGGCCAGCCGGGCCCGGACCCGCTCGGCCTGGGCGGGCCAGGTGGGATCGGGGTCGACCAGCCGGGGCGCGCCGCGCGGGGTGTGCCTGCGCAGCCGGACGTTGGCCTCGTACGGCGCGATGCGGTCGGCCCACAGGGCGTCGACCTGGGCGAGCACGGCCTCGGGCGCGCCGGAGTTGTCCAGCCAGACGTCGGCCAGCGCGCGGCGGGCGGCCTCGCCCGCCTGGGCGGCGATGCGGGCGCGCGCGTCGGCCTCGGCCAGGCCGCGGCCGACGAGCCGGGCCACCCGGGTCTCCACGGGGGCGTCCACCATCAGCACGAGGTGGTAGAGCGGGGCCAGGCCGTTCTCGACCAGCAGGGGCACGTCGTGCACGACGACGGCGTCGGCGGGCGCGGCGGCGATCAGCTCGGCGGTGCGGGCGGCGACGCGCGGGTGCACGATCGCATTGAGCCGCGCGCGGGCCTCGCCGTCGGAGAACACCCGGGCGGCGAGGGCGGGCCGGTCGAGCGCGCCGTCGGCGATGACCTCGGGCCCGAAGGCCGCCGCGATCTCGGCCAGGGCGTCGGTGCCGGGCTCGACCACCTCGCGGGCGACCACGTCGGCGTCGATGACCACCGCGCCGCGCTCGGCGAGCCTGCCCGCCACCGTCGACTTGCCTGATCCGATCCCGCCGGAGAGCCCGATGCGCAGCACGCGGCCTATTCTGTCAGCGCCCGGTCGGCGACCTGCGGCAGGACGCGCCGGGCTTGATCATCGGCGACCAGCCCGGCCACGGCGTCGACGACCACCGTCACCCGCCCGTACCGGGCGATCACCATCCGGCTCGCGCCCTGCACGTAGTGCCCGGTGCCAGCGCCGACCGGGACCTCGGTGACGGCCGCGCCCCGGTTCCGCTGGTCGGCGACGGTGCTGTCGATGCGCTCCTGGGCGGCCTCCGGGGTGGTGTAGGCGGCGAGGGAGACGATCACGGCGGCCTTGGAGCGCTCGCCGCGGGGGATGCCGAAGTAGCAGTCGACCCGGGCGGTGCGCCCGATGTCGGGCACCGGCACCCCGGCGATGTCGGCCGTGCCCCCGCTGAGCTTGACCTTGAGCAGGTCCGCGAGGTCCTCGCGGGTCATGACCAGCCCGCAGTCCCGCGGCACCTTGCGCTCGGTGCGCGGCGGCGGCGTGGTCACCTCGGCGGTGAAGACCGGGATCGGCGGGTACCGGGGCGCGACCGGCTCCTGCCCCGACGCGCAGCCCGCGACCACCAGAACCAGCAGCCATACCGGACGCATGGGCCCACGGTAGGCCCGCGTGCGCGGGCAGGCGAGCGGACGGCACCCACAGGTGTCCCTTGAAATGCGGGTGGCCCCGCACCGAAGTGCGGGGCCACCTGTCGAACTGGCGCTCAGGCGATCAGACGCCGCCGGAGAGCTTCTCGCGGAGGGCGGCGAGCTGCTCGTCGCTGGCCAGGGTGCCGCCGCTCTGCGCGGCCTGCTCCCCGCCACCGGAGGAGTAGTTCTGCTCCCCACCGGCCCCGCCACCGGCCGCGGCCTCGGCCGCCGCGGCGGCGTCGAGCTCGGCGGCCTTGCTGACCTGGCGCATGTGGGCCTCGTAGCGGGTGTGCGCCTCGGCGTACTGGCGCTCCCACTCCTCGCGCTGCTTCTCGAACCCGGCCTGCCACTCCTGGGTGTCCGGGTCGAAGCCCTCGGGGTAGATGTAGTTGCCCTCGGCGTCGTACTCGGCGGCCATGCCGTACTGGGTCGGGTCGAACTCCGAGTCCGGCGTGAAGCCCTCGTTGGCCTGCTTCAGCGACAGCGAGATCCGGCGGCGCTCCAGGTCGATGTCGATGACCTTGACCATGACCTCGTTGCCGACCTGCACGACCTGCTCCGGGATCTCCACGTGGCGCTCGGCCAGCTCGGAGATGTGGACCAGGCCCTCGATGCCCTCGTCCACCCGGACGAACGCGCCGAAGGGCACCAGCTTGGTGACCTTGCCCGGCACGATCTGGCCGATCGCGTGGGTGCGGGCGAACTGGCGCCACGGGTCTTCCTGGGTGGCCTTGAGCGACAGCGACACGCGCTCGCGCTCCATGTCCACGTCCAGGACCTCGACCGTGACCTCCTGGCCGACCTCGACGACCTCGGACGGGTGGTCGATGTGCTTCCAGGACAGCTCGGAGACGTGCACCAGGCCGTCGACGCCGCCGAGGTCGACGAACGCGCCGAAGTTGACGATCGAGGACACGACGCCCTTGCGGACCTGGCCCTTCTGCAGCTGGTTGAGGAACTCGCTGCGGACCTCGGACTGGGTCTGCTCCAGCCACGCCCGGCGGGACAGCACCACGTTGTTGCGGTTCTTGTCCAGCTCGATGATCTTGGCTTCGAGCTCGCGGCCGACGTAGGGCTGCAGGTCGCGCACGCGGCGCATCTCGACCAGCGACGCGGGGAGGAAGCCCCGCAGGCCGATGTCGAGGATCAGGCCGCCCTTGACGACCTCGATGACCGTGCCACGAACCGGCTCGTCCGCCTCCTTGAGGGCCTCGATCGTGCCCCACGCCCGCTCGTACTGCGCGCGCTTCTTGGACAGGATGAGGCGGCCCTCCTTGTCCTCCTTCTGGAGGACCAGGGCCTCGACCTCGTCGCCGACCGAAACAACCTCGGCGGGGTCGACATCATGCTTGATCGACAACTCACGAGAGGGGATGACACCCTCGGTCTTGTAGCCGATGTCGAGCAGGACCTCGTCCCGGTCGACCTTGACGATCGTGCCCTCGACGATGTCGCCATCGTTGAAGTACTTGATCGTCGCGTCGATCGCGGCGAGGAACTCCTCCTCAGTCCCGAAGTCGTTGATGGCGACCTGCGGCTTGTTCGCCTGCGCGGCAGTCGGGACGGTGGTGGTGTCGGTGGACATCAGGTAGGTGGCTCCGCTACGGATTTGGGGTCGTTGTGGACAATGTGCGGTGCGCGGCGGACTGCACGTCGCCGACGGACACCCAAATACGTGGAGATAGGCAGGCCAGCACGAAATCCACTGCGCGGGCGATATCCTACGCGGCTGGCCGCTGCCTGGGCAAACCTGGGGTGGCTGCGAAGATGGGCCGGTGTCCAGCGACAGCCACGTCAGCGCCGAGAAGGCGCTCGGCACCGCCGGGATCGCCCGGCGCCAGGTCGGGTCCGCGGAGTCCCAGGCGGCGAACATCGCCTGGTGGGACGCCGATGCCGACGACTACCACGCCGAGCACGGCGAGTTCATCGGCCCCCTGGAGTTCCGCTGGTGCCCGGAGGGGCTGACCGAGGCCGACGTCGGCCTCCTCGGCGAGGTCGCCGGGCGGCGCGTCCTGGAGGTCGGCTGCGGGTCGGCCCCCTGCGCGCGCTGGCTGACCGCCCAGGGCGCCTACGCCGTCGGGCTCGACCTGTCGGCCGGGATGCTGGCCCACGCGCGCCGGGCGAACGCGGCCACCGGCGTGCACGTGCCGCTGGTGCAGGCCAACGGCGAGCGGCTGCCGTTCGCCGACGGCGCCTTCGACCTGGTCTGCTCGGCCTTCGGCGCGGTGCCGTTCGTGCCCGACGTCGGGGCGGTCTTCGCCGAGGTCGCACGGGTGGTGCGGCCGGGCGGGACGTGGACGTTCGCGGTCACCCACCCGATGCGCTGGATCTTCCCCGACGACCCCGGGCCGGACGGGCTGACCGCCCGGACCTCGTACTTCGACCGCACGCCGTACGTCGAGGTGGACGCCGAGGGCCGCGCGACCTACGTCGAGCACCACCGCACCCTGGGCGACTACATCGCCGCGCTGGACGACGCCGGGTTCCACCTGTTCGACCTGGTGGAGCCGGAGTGGCCGGAGGGGCACACCCGGGAGTGGGGCCAGTGGAGCCCGCTGCGGGGGCGGCTGTTCCCGGGCACGGCCATCTTCCGGTGCGTCCGGTGATCCTCGACGCCCTGCTGCGCGCCCAGGCGGCCCGCTTCGCCGGGCTCGACCCGCTGCTGCCCGAGCCCGCTCCCCCGCCGGACGGCGGGGTGCTGACCGCGGCGCTGCCCGGGGGCGAGCGGGTGGCCGGGGTGGTCGTGCGGACGCTGCACCAGCCCGGGGCGGCGCAGACGCTGTGGTCGGCGCGCGACGTGCGCGAGCTGCACCCGATCCTCGGCGGCAGCGGCGGGGCGGGGATGGACGCGCTGCTGAGCCGGTGGCGGCAGCGGCTGGAGCCCGCGGGCCCGGACTCCTCGTGCGTGGTGACCTGGCCGTCGCGGGACGCCGAGGCGACCGCCCCGCTGCTCGCGCACGGGTTCGTGCCGCTGACCGTGCTGGCCGTGCGCACCGGGCGGGCGCCGACGGGGGCGGGCGCGTGCGCGGTGCGCCTGGCCGGGCGCGCCGACCTCGACGCGCTGGTCGAGCTGGCGATGGCCGAGGTGGAGTACGCGGCGCTGGTCGGCGGCGGGGTCGTGCGCCCGGACGCGCGGGCGATCAAGCGCGCGACGGTCTCCGGGCACCTCGACCGGGGTGATCCGACGTGGATCGCCGAGCTGGACGGCGTGGCGGTCGGCATGGTGGAGGCGTGGGAGACCGACGCGCAGCCGGGCAGCTGGGCCCGCACCCGGGTGCGGGCAGGCCGCTGGGCGTTCGTGAACTGCCTGTCCGTGCTGCCGCAGGCGCGCGGGCTGGGCGTGGGCCGCACCCTGATGGACACCGCGCACGCCGCGCTGCTCGGGCCGCGCTCGGCCGGGGCGTTCCTGTACTACAACCCGCCGAACCCGCTGTCGCCGACGTTCTGGGCCCGCCAGGGCTACCGACCGCTGTGGACCGTGTGGGAGCTGCGCCCGGCCGACGCCCTGCGCTGAACATCACCCGTCGTCAACTTGCCGCCCGGCCGGCCTCGCCGCACAATCTGAACTGACCGGTCAGTCTAAATCCGGGGGTTCGGACATGGAGATGCGCGCCGAGGCGGTGGCCGTCGCGGGAATGCTGGCGGCCACGTCGCTGCGGGTGGCCTCGGGCCAGCTCGCCGTCGTGGCCGGGGAGCCCGACGACGGGCACACCGCCTTCGGGCTGGCGATCACCGGCAGGCTGCGCCCCTCGACGGGCACGGTGAGCGGCATCGAGCCGCGCCGGTCCGCGGTGGTGGACGCGCCCGGGGTCAGCGAGCCGGAGGCCAAGCTGCGCGCCGCCGACGTGGTGGCCGAGGCGCTGGCGCTGCTCGGCGGCCGGGGGAACCCGAACGAGATCGCCCGCCGCCACGGCATCGACCCGCGGGACGTGTTCGAGACCGTGCCCGCCGCGGCGCGCACCGCGCTGCTGGCCGACCTGGCCGCGACCGACCTGCTCGTCCTCGACACCCCGGACCGGCACAGCGGCGACCCGGAGACCTGGTGGCCGACCGCCCTGCGCCACGCCAGGAAGGGCCGCGCCGTCGTCGTCCTCTGCGGCAGCGCGACGGCCCGCCTGCTGCCCATCACCCCCGCCCGGCTCGGCGAGACCGACCAGCCCGACCCCTTGGAGACCCGGTGAGCGTCGTCCGCCTAGCCCGAACGGAACTGCGCCGGATCACCGCGGGGACGCTGCCGCGGCTGGCGGTGTTGGCCCTGGTGCTGGTCCCCCTGCTGTACGGGTCGCTGTACCTCTACGCCAACGCCGACCCCTACAACCGGCTCGACCACATCCCGGCCGCCCTGGTCGTGGAGGACACCGGCGACTCCGGCCACAAGGTCGCCGAGAGCCTGCGCGAGTCCGGGGCCTTCGAGTGGCACGAGGTGGGCGCGCCCGAGGCCGAGGACGGCGTGCGCCAGGGCCGCTACACCTTCTCGCTGACCCTGCCCGCCGACTTCACCGCCGCGCTGACCTCCGCCGAGGGCGACTCGCCCCGGCAGGGCCTGATCACGGTGACCACCAACGACGCCAACAACTACCTCGTCGGCACGATCGCCGACCGGGTGGTGGCCGAGGTGCGCCGGTCGGTGGCGACCGAGGTGGGCACGCAGGCGGCGGAGAAGTTCCTGGTCGGCTTCGGCACCATCTACGACCGCACCCGCGAGGCCGCCGACGGGGCCACCAAGCTGACCGACGGGGCGAACCAGGCCAGCAAGGGCGCGGGCGACCTGGCCAAGGGCCAGCGGCAGCTGCTCGACGGCGCCACGCAGCTCGCCACAGGCGCGGACAAGGCCGCCAACGGCGCGGCGACGCTCTCCCAGGGCTTGAACACCCTGCGCGCGAACACCAAGCAGCTGCCCGCCCAGACCCGCCAGCTCGCCGACGGCGCGGCGCAGGTCGCCGCGGGCAACGAGCGGGTGGCCGTCGCGGGCGAGACGGCCGCGGCCGGGGTCAACCGGGTCGTCACGACCGTGGAGACCGAGGTCGAGAAGCACCTGCGCGCCGCGGGCGTGCCCGAGAACGTCATCAAGCAGACCGTGGGCGAGCTGCGCGCCCCGCTGGACCGGGCCAACGCCGACGTCCAGAAGGCCGCGGGCGACCTGCGCAAGCTCGCCGACGGCGCGCAGAAGGTCGCCGCGGGGGCCGACACCCTCGCCGACGCCACCCCCGCGCTGACCCAGGGCATCGCCCAGGCGGCCGACGGCGGCGCCGCGCTGGCCAAGGGCACCGCCGACCTGCGCGACGGGGCGGTGAAGCTGCGCGACGGCGAGCGCACCGCCGTCGACGGGACCAACCGGCTCGCCGACGGCACCCGGCAGGTCGCGGGCGGGGCCAAGGAGCTGCGCGACGGCCTGGCGTCGGGCCTGGGCGACATCCCGCACCAGGACGCCGAGACCCGCGAGGCGGCCGCCCGCGCGATCGGCGACCCGGTCGCGGTGCGCACCATCGGGGAGAACGCCGCGGGCAGCTACGGCGCGGGCCTGGCCCCGTTCTTCCTGGGGCTGGCGACGTGGATCGGCGCGTTCGTGCTGTTCCTGCTGCTGCGGCCGCTGTCCTCGCGCGCGCTGGCCGCGGGCCACAGCGCCGTGCGCACCGCGCTGGGCGGCTGGCTGCCCGCCGCGGCGCTGGGGGTGGCGCAGGTGGTGGTGATGTTCGGCGCGGTGTCGTTCCTGGTCGACATCCAGCGCCCGCTGGGCACCCTGGCGTTCCTGGCGCTGACCACGCTGGCGTTCACCGCGATCGTGCACGCGCTCAACGCGCTGCTGGGCGCGGTCGGCAAGTTCATCGCCCTGGTGGTGCTGATCCTCCAGCTGATCAGCGCGGGCGGCACGTTCCCGTGGCAGACCCTGCCCGAGGCGCTGTACCCGCTGCACATGGGGCTGCCGATGGGGTACGTCGTGGACGGGCTGCGGCACTTGATCTACGGTGGCTCGCTGTCGGGGCTGGGCGTCGACATCGGCGTGCTGTGCGCCTACCTGATCGGAGGGCTCGTGGTGTCCACCTTGGCCGCCCGCAAGCAGCGGGTGTGGACGCCGTCGCGGCTGCGCCCGGAGCTGGTCCTGTGAGCCGCGCCGACGCGACCAGGCGCAAGCTGTTCGAGGCGACGCTGCGGCTGGTCGGCACGCGCGGGGTCGTCGGGCTGACCGTGGACGAGATCGCCGCCGAGGCCGGGGTCGCCAAGGGCACGGTGTACTACAACTTCGGCAGCAAGGACGGGCTGATCGACGCCCTGCTGCGCTACGGGGTGGACGTGCTGGCCTTCCGGCTGTCCGACGCGGGTGACGGCGCAGACGGCGGCGACGTGCAGAGCACGCTGTCGCGGCTGGTCGACGGGCTGCTCGACTTCTTCGCCGAGTACCCGACCTTCGCCCAGCTGCTGGTCAGCGAGCTGTGGCGGACGCCGAGCCAGTGGCAGGCCACGCTGACGCTGCTGCGCGAGCGGATCACCGCGTTGATCCGCGACCAGTTCCAGCGGCTGGCCGACGCGGGCGGGCTGCCGGCGGGCGTGCGGGTGCCCACGGCGGCGTCGGCGCTGTTCGGCACGGTGCTGGTGCTCGCGCTGGACTGGCAGGTGTTCTCCCCCGAGCAGACCCGCGACGAGGTCCGCGACAGCGTGCTCGGCCTCGTCCGCGGGCTGCGGGCGGGCTGAGCTCAGGGCCAGCCGGGCTCCGGCGACTCGGCCGCCTCGGCGGCGACCACCTCCCGGCACAGCTCGGTCGCCCGGCGGTCGAGCCAGCCCGGGGGCGGCGCGGCCATCGCCTCGGCCTCGTCGAGCAGCCGGTAGAACGCCTTGAGCTGGTCGCCGGTCAGGCCCATCGCCTGGTACTCGAACTCCGTGTTGCCCTTGAGGCGCTCCCCCACCCAGTAGGCGAGCCCGCCTGCGCACACCGCGACCGGGTCCGGCGGCGGGGGCGCGGGCGGCGGGGCGGGCGCGGCGGAGCAGCCCGCCACGACCAGCAGCGCCCCCGCCGCCCAGCGCATCACCGCGCGCCCGGGGCCCGGTCCAGGACCATGCAGGTCAGCCGCGCGGTGCAGGTGCGCCTGCCCGCCTCGTCGTAGATGGCGATCTCGAAGGTGGAGGAGCTGCGGCCCACGTGCAGCGGGGTGCAGATGCCGGTGACCTCGCCCTCGCGCACCGCGCGGTGGTGGGTGCAGGACAGCTCCAGGCCGACGACGGCCTTGCCCTCGGGGGCGTTGAGCGCGGCGGCGACCGAGCCCAGCGACTCGGCGAGCACGCCGTTGGCCCCGCCGTGCAGCAGGCCGTAGGGCTGCAGGTTCCCGGCCACGGGCATGGTCCCCACCAGGCGGTCCTTGTCCCACTCGGTGATCTTGATGCCCATCCGGTCCTCGAGCAGCTGACCGGTCAGCTCCTCGCGCATCGGGAACCGATCAGCTGTGCCGCTCATGTAGCCCTCCATCGGGTGACGAGATGACTGTCGGTGCCTCACCCTAGACTCGGCCCGTGCCTGCGAAGACCGAGCCTGCCACGCCACCGCCCGCCGCGTCCGAGCCCGCCGAGGCGCGCCGCCTGCTGCTCATCGACGGCCACTCGATGGCGTACCGGGCCTTCTTCGCGCTGCCCAAGGAGAACTTCTCCACCGGCACCGGCCAGCACACCAACGCGGTGTACGGCTTCACGTCCATGCTGATCAATCTGCTGCGCGACGAGGCCCCCACGCATCTCGCGGTGTGCTTCGACCTGTCCCGGCAGACGTTCCGCTCGGCGGCCTTCGCCGACTACAAGGCCAACCGCACCACCTCCCCGGACGAGTTCAAGGGCCAGGTCAGCCTCATCCAGGAGGTGCTGACCGCGCTGCAGATCCCGATGCTGTCCAAGGAGAACTACGAGGCCGACGACTGCATCGCCACGCTGACCACGCAGGCCACCGCGCAGGGCTTCCAGGTGGCGATCTGCACCGGCGACCGCGACGCGCTGCAGCTGGTCACCGACCAGGTGACGGTGCTCTACCCGGTCAAGGGCGTCTCCGAGCTGGCCCGGTTCACCCCGGAGCTGGTGCTGGAGAAGTACGGCGTCAGCCCGGCCCAGTACCCCGACTTCGCCGCGCTGCGCGGGGACCCGAGCGACAACCTGCCGAAGATCCCCGGCGTCGGCGAGAAGACCATCACCAAGTGGATGCAGCAGTTCGGCTCGCTGGACGCCATCATCGACCGGGTCGACGAGGTGAAGGGCAAGGTCGGCGACGCGCTGCGCGCCAACCTGTCCAACGTGGTGCTCAACCGCCAGCTCACCGAGCTGGTGCGGGACGTGCCGCTGGGCGTGGAGCCCGACGAGCTGGCGGTGCGCCCCTGGGACCGCGACGCGGTGCACCGGCTGTTCGACGAGCTGGAGTTCCGCGTCCTGCGCGACCGGCTGTTCGAGACGCTGTCGACCGCCGAGCCCGAGGCCGAGGAGGGCTTCGAGGTCAGCGGCGGCGCGCTGGCCCCCGGCGAGCTGCCGGGCTGGCTGGCCGAGCACGCCGGGCCGGGGCGGCGGCTGGGCCTGTCCTTCCGCTACCTGCCGGTGGGGGTGTCCGGGCAGGCGGTGGAGCTGCGGTCGGTGGCGCTGTCGGGCGCCGACGGCGCGGGGACCTACTTCGACGTGCGGGAGCTGACCGAGGCCGACGAGACGGCGTTGCGGGCCTGGCTGGCCGACCCGGAGCGGCCGAAGCTGGCCCACGACGTCAAGCGCGCCCTGCACGCGCTGCGCCACCGCGGCTGGGAGATGCACGGGCTGGTCATGGACACCGCCCTGGCCGCCTACCTGGTCCGGCCCGGGCAGCGCACGTTCAGCCTGGACGACCTCGTGCTGCGCTACCTCCAGCGCGAGCTGCGGGTCGAGCAGGCCGACGGCGAGCAGCAGCTCTCCCTGCTGGACGAGGAGGGCGAGGACGAGCGCAGGCAGGCCGCTGGCGAGATCCTGCGCGCCCGGGCCATCGCCGAGCTGGCCGACGCGCTGGACGCGGCGCTGGTCGAGCTGGGGCAGGACCGGCTGCTGGCCGAGATCGAGCTGCCGCTGCTGCTGGTCCTGGCCGAGCTGGAGGCCGACGGCATCGCCGTGGACGTGCCCCGGCTGGCCGAGCTGGAGTCGCACTTCGGCGCGCGGGTGCGCGAGGCCGAGCGGGCCGCCTTCGACGTCATCGGCAAGGAGATCAACCTCGGCTCGCCCAAGCAGCTGCAGGTCGTGCTGTTCGACGAGCTGCAGATGCCCAAGACGAAGAAGACCAAGACCGGCTACACCACCGACGCCGACGCGCTGACCACGCTCTACGAGCAGACCGAGCACCCGTTCCTGCGCCACCTGCTCGAGCACCGGGACGCGATGCGCATGAAGATCACCGTCGACGGCCTGCTCAAGTCCGTCGGCGACGACGAGCGCATCCACACCACGTTCAACCAGACGATCGCGGCCACCGGCAGGCTCTCGTCGACGGACCCGAACCTGCAGAACATCCCGATCCGCACGACCGAGGGCCGGATGATCCGGGAGGCGTTCATCGTCGGGCCCGGCTACGGCGAGCTGATGTCGGCCGACTACAGCCAGATCGAGATGCGGATCATGGCCCACCTCTCCGAGGACGAAGGCCTGATCTCGGCGTTCCGCTCCGGCCACGACTTCCACGCCGCGACCGCGGCCCGGGTGTTCTCGACCGAGCCGTCCGCGGTCACCGGCGAGCAGCGGGCCAAGATCAAGGCGATGAACTACGGCCTGGCCTACGGGCTCTCGGCGTTCGGGCTGTCCCAGCAGCTGCGCATCTCCACCGAGGAGGCGCGCGGGCTGATGGAGGAGTACTTCGCAACCTTCGGCGGCATCCGCGACTACCTGAACGAGGTGGTCGCCCGGGCGCGCAAGGACGGCTACACCGAGACGATCTTCGGGCGGCGCCGCTACCTGCCGGACCTGACCAGCGACAACCGCCAGCGCCGGGAGATGGCCGAGCGGATGGCGCTCAACGCGCCCATCCAGGGCAGCGCGGCCGACATCATCAAGGTGGCGATGCTGCGGGTGCAGAAGGCGCTGCGCGGCACGGCCAGCCGGATGCTGCTCCAGGTGCACGACGAACTGGTGTTCGAGGTGGCCGCCGACGAGCGCGAGTCCGCCGAGGCGCTGGTCCGCGCGGAGATGGCGGGCGCGTTCGACCTGCGCGTGCCGCTGGACGTCTCGGTGGGCCACGGCCGCTCGTGGCACGCGGCCCACTAGATGGACCTCTACGAGGCCATCACCCGCCGCCGCGACGTCCGCGCCGAGTTCACCGACACGCCGCTGGACGACGAGGTCCTGACCCGGGTGCTGGGGGCGGCCCACGCGGCCCCCAGCGTCGGCCTGTCGCAGCCGTGGGACTTCATCGTCATCCGCTCGGCGTCGACCAAGGCGGCCTTCCACGCGCACGTGCAGACCGAGCGGGCCGCGTTCGCCGCGTCGCTGCCCGGCGAGCGCCGGGCGGCCTTCGAGCGCATCAAGATCGACGGCGTGCTGGAGTCGGCGGTGTCGATCGCGGTCACCTACGACCCCGACCGCGGCTCCCCCGCCGTCCTCGGCCGCCACGCCATCGCCGACGCGGGCCTGTACTCGGTCTGCCTGGCCATCCAGAACCTCTGGCTGGCCGCGACGGCCGAGGGCCTGGGCGTGGGCTGGGTGAGCTTCTACCGCGAGGACTTCGTCCGCGACCTGCTGGGCATCCCGGCCCCGGTGCGGCCGGTGGCGTGGCTGTGCGTGGGGCCGGTGTCCGCGCTGCACACGGTTCCCGACCTCGAACGCCACCAGTGGCGTCGGCGGCTGCCGCTGGACGCGGTGGTCCACCGGGAGCGCTACCCGAGCCGCAGCGCCCGCTCGCTCTGACCCCCGACGGCTGATGCCTGCGGTTTCCCGGCGGTTGGGGCGGCTGGCCGGGGGTACATTCCCCAACGTGACCAGTCGACGAGGGCTCATTTTGGGTGGGACCGGGATGCTGGCGGGGGTGTCCACCGCGCTGGTGGGCGCGGGCTGGCACGTCGTGCTGCCCAGCAGGCGCTACGCGCCCCTCGCCGTCGACGGCACCGGCCGCGCCCGCTGGGTCCGCGCCGACTGGACCCGCCCCAACGACCTGGCCTGCCAGGCCGCCCGCGTGCTCGGCGGGCAGGCGGACCTGCTCGTCGCCTGGGTCGCCGACACCGTCCGCACACCGGTCCTGCGCGCCGTGGGCCCGCTGCTGCGCCCCGAAGCCCCCGTCGTGGAGATCCACGCCGCCCGCGCGGAACCACCGGTCCTGGCCGACCACACCACCCACCAGGTCGTCCTAGGCGAAGTCGGCTACGCAGGCCGCACCCGCTGGCTCAGCGACGACGAGATCACCGACGGCGTACTCACCGTCATCGACCGCGCCCTCGCAGGCCTCCCCCCGACCGCCCACCGCCTGGCCGAGCGCGTCTGACGGTGCAGAGCCCGCGACCGGGAGCGCCGACGCCGTAACCGCCCCTGACCGGTTCGCTTCCGGCCGCCCGGAGCCGGGCGCGGCTGAGAGCCCGGGCGGTCGCAGCGTGCTGCTCCCTCCGGCCAAGCGCGTTCAACGAGGAAGGGCCCGCGACCGGGTGGTCGCGGGCCCTGCTCGTGGTGCTGGCGGTCAGCCCTCGCCGAGGTAGGCGGCGCGGACGCGCTGGTCGGCCAGGAGTTCGTGGCCGGGGCCTTCCAGCGTGGTGCGGCCCAGGTCGACCACGTAGCCGCGGTCGGAGAGGGCCAGGGCTGCCAGGGCGTTCTGCTCGACCAGGAGGATGGTCGTGCCCTGGGCCTTCAGGTCCGAGATGGTGTCGAAGATCTTCTGGGTCATGATCGGCGACAGGCCCATCGACGGCTCGTCGAGCATCAGCAGGCGGGGGCGGGACATCATGGCCCGGCCGATGGCCAGCATCTGCTGCTCGCCGCCGGAGAACAGGCCCGCCTTCTGGGTGCGGCGCTGGCCCAGCACCGGGAACAGCTCGTAGACCCGCTGCATGTCCTTCTCGACCCCGGCGGGGTCGCGGCGGACGTAGGCGCCCAGCTGCAGGTTCTCCTCGACCGTCATCCGGCCGAACAGGCGCCTGCCCTCCGGGCAGTGGGCGATGCCCTTCTCCAGGATCGTGTGCGCCTGCCAGCTGTCGATGGCCGCGCCGTCGAAGAGGATCTTGCCCGACTTGGGCCGCAGCAGGCCGGAGATCGTGCGCAGCGTGGTCGTCTTGCCCGCGCCGTTGCTGCCGATGAGGGAGACGATCTGCCCCTCCCCCACGCTGAAGGACACGTCGCGCACGGCTTCGATCGCGCCGTAGGCGACGCTGAGGTTCTGCACTTCCAGCAACGCGCTCATGCCTGTCCTCCCTCGCGGTCGGCGCGGGTCTCCTCGGCGTAGCCGCGGACCTCGGCCTCGACCTCCTCCGGCGGCTTGCCCAGGTACGCCTCGATCACCCGGGGGTCCTCGCGGACGGTCTCCGGCGAGCCCTCCACCAGCAGCTCGCCCTGCACGAGCACCGACACATGGTCGCACAGGGAGAAGATGAACTTGGTGTCGTGCTCGATGACCACCACCGCGACGCCGAGCTCGCGGATCGCCAGGATCAGCTGGCGCGAGGCCTCGGTCTCCTGGGGGTTCATGCCCGCGGTCGGCTCGTCCAGCAGCAGCACCGCCGGGTCGGTGGCCAGCGCGCGGGCGATCTCCAGCCTGCGCTGGTCGCCGTAGGGCAGGTTGCGCGCCAGCTCGTCCTCCACACCGGACAGCCCGACGAACTCCAGCAGCTCCAGGCTGCGCTCGCGCGCGGCCCGCTCGCCCTTGCGGAAGGACGGGCCGTGGAACAACGAGGCCAGCGGGCCCTGCTTCATCCGCGGGTGCCGCCCGACCAGGACGTTCTCCAGCGCGGTCATGCTGGGGAACAGCCGGATGTTCTGGAAGGTCCGGGCGATCCCGGCCATGGTCACCCGGGCCGGGTCGTTGGGCAGCCGCACGCCCTTGAGCTGCACGGTGCCCCGGGTCGGGGTGTAGAGCCCGGTCAGGCAGTTGAAGAACGTGGTCTTGCCCGCACCGTTGGGCCCGATCAGGCCGAGGATCTGGCCCTCGTGCAGGGTCAGGCTGACCTCCCGCAGCGCGGTGAGGCCGCCGAACACCATGGTGACGCCGCTGGCGGTGAGCACCGGCGCGCCGATCTTCGTCGTGGTCGTCATCCCGCCACCCCCGCCTGCGCCGTCTTGGGCTGCTCATCGGTCGCATCCGGTTGCTTGGCCAACTCCGCGCGCCGGTGCGCGTCGGGGACCAGGCCCTGCGGCCGGAACCGCATGATGATCACCAGCGCGAGGCCGAAGAGCATCAGCCGGTACTCGTCGAACTCGCGCAGCTTCTCCGGCAGGATCAGCAGCAGCGACGCGCCGAGCACCGCGCCGGGGATCGACCCCATGCCGCCGAGGATGACCGCGGCGAGCAGGGTGACCGACTCGATGAACTGGAAGCTCTCGAAGGTCACCGTCGAGGTCTTGTGGGCGAACACCGCGCCCGCGATGCCCGCGAGCATCGCGCCGATGAGGAAGGCGAGGATCTTGGTCTGCCCGGTCTTGATGCCCATCGCCCGCGCGGCGTCCTCGTCCTCGCGGATGGCGATCCACGCGCGGCCGATGCGGGAGTTCTTCAGGTTGGCGAACACCAGCATGATCAGCGCGACCATCACCACGATGAGCACGTAGTACAGCACCCCGGTCGGCAGCTTGATGCCGCCGATCTCCAGCTCGGCGTTGAACGGCTGGCCGAACCACTCGATCGGCGGGACGTTCGGGATGGCGTTCGCGCCGCCGGTCCAGCCGCCGATGTCGTTCTGCGCGGACTTCTTGAAGATCTCGCCGAAGGCGAGGGTCACGATGGCCAGGTAGTCCCCGCGCACCCGCAGCGTCGGCGAGCCGACCACCGCGCCGAAGATCCCCGCGATGACGGCGGCGATGACGACGACCAGCACGAACGGGAGCTGGATGTCGTACTTGGCCGCCGCGGCGCCGGACAGGTTGGCCGCCACGTAGGCGCCGATGCCCAGGAAGGCGACGTAGCCCAGGTCGAGCAGGCCCGCGAGGCCGACGACGATGTTCAGGCCGATCGCCACCGCGGCGTAGATGCCGACGTTGGCCGCGACGTTCATCCAGTAGGACGTGCCCGCGTCGGTCAGCGGCAGGGCCAGCGCGCAGACCAGCAGCACCACGACGCTGAAGACGCGGTGCTGGTCGGAAAGCCGGGAGATGAACCCGCCGACCCCGGTGGCGTGCAGGACGCCGAAGATGCCCGCGACGAAGGCCAGCACCGACAGGAACATCGCCCCGCCGTAGGTGGAGCCGCCGCCCGCGGTCAGCAGCCAGGCCACGACGAACAGCAGCCCGACGAAGGACAGGACCAGCGCCAGGTAGGCGACCGGGCGCGGCACGCCCGCCTGCCAGGTCGGCACCGGCTCGGGCCCGGCCGCGGTGGCCGCCGCGATCATCAGCGCGCCCGCGACGAGACCGACCACGCTGCCGTAGGCGAAGGCGCCGTCGGCGAGGGTGATGGCACCGAGGCCGCCGCCGTGCCCGACGATGAACAGCGCGTTCACCAGGGCGATGCCGACCGTGCTCCAGCCCAGCGCCCGGATCGAGCGGAACCGGGCGGGCAGCGGCGCGAAGGCGAACACCAGCACCGCGACGCCGAGCAGCAGCATGTGCAGCCGGTACTCGCTGACGCCGAAGGGCGCGTCGAAGAACTGGAGGGTGGCCTGGGCCGGGTAGAGACCGTCGTTGAGCTGGAAGGTCACCCACGGGAGCAGGGCGGCGATGATGGCGAGCACGCCGCCCGCCGCGGCGACCGGTTTGGCCAGGTGCGGCTTGATGATGTCCTTGATCCCGCTCATGCGCGCACCCTTTCCGGCTCACCGAACAGGCCCTGCGGGCGGAACACGAGGACCACGATCAGCAGGACGAAGATCCACACGATGTCGTAGGCGATGCCGCCCCACATGTACTGGCCGGACAGCGACTTGATCAGGCCGATGATGAACCCGCCGATGACCGCGCCCTTGATCGACCCGATGCCGCCGAGCACCGCGGCGGTGAAGGCGAAGATGCCGAACAGGAACCCGATCTCGGTGTCGATGTTGGTCAGGTGCACGCCGTAGAGCGTCCCCGCCAGCGCCGCGAGGGCGGCGCCGAGCACGAAGGTCACCACGATGGTGCGGTTGGGGTTGACGCCCATCAGCCGCGCGGTGTCGGGGTCCTGCGCGGTGGCGCGCATGGCCCGGCCCATCCGGGTGCGGTCGATGTAGAGCTGCAGCGCGATGGCGCCCACGATCGACACGACGACCATCAGGATCGCGGTGGACCCGATCACGACCGTCTGCTCGCCGATGTGGATCTCGATGCGCGCGTCGAGGAACACCCGCGGGAAGGGCACCGCGGCGGTGGCGCCGGGGTACCACACCCGGACCGCCTCCTTGAGGATCACCGACACGCCGAGCGCGGTGATCAGCGGCGCCAGCCGTGGTGCGTTGCGCAGCGGTCTATAGGCGAACCGCTCCATGACGACCGCGAGGATGATCGCGATCAGCGCGCCGAAGATGATCATCAGCGGCAGCGACAGCCACCACCACTCGTCGATGGTCTCCTGGGAGAGCACCAGCGGCAGCAGGTACCCGTGCGCCGCGAGGGCGGCGAAGCCGCCCACCATGAACACCTCGCCGTGGGCGAAGTTGATGAGCTGGATGATGCCGTACACCATCGTGTAGCCCAGTGCGATCAGCGCGATCACGGCGCCGAACACCAGACCATTGATCAGCTGCTGTAGCAGCGTGGCCACGTTCTACCTCCATACGCGGCGGGGGCAGGCTGGTTCGCCTGCCCCCGCCGTAGTCACCGACCCGGGGACCGGGGTTGGGTCGCTCAGCCTGCGAAGGTGCCGGTCTTGTCCGCCGCCCACTTGCCGCCGGAGACCTTGTAGACGGTCAGCAGCTTGTTGGTGCTGTCGCCGAACTCGTCGAACTTCACCTCGCCGGTCGCGCCCTGGGCGCTGTAGCCCTGCACGTTCTTGATCAGGGCGTCGCGCTGGTCCGGGCTCCAGGTGCCGTCGCCGATGGTCGCGGCCAGGGAGGTGATGATGACGTTGGCCGCGTCGTAGGAGAAGGCGCCGTAGGCGGAGAAGCCGTCCTTGTAGCCCTTGGCGTTGTAGGCCTCGACGAACGCCTTGGCGCTGTCGAGGGTCTCGGTCGGGGCGCCGACGGAGGTGGCCAGGTCGCCCTCCTTGCCGCCCAGGTCGATGAAGTCGGGGTCGTAGATGCCGTCGCCGCCCATGACCGGGACGTTGAGGCCCTTGTCGACCATCTGCTTCGACAGCGGGCCCGCCTGCGGGTACTGGCCGCCGTAGTAGACCGCCTCCGGCTTGGCGCCGCTGATCGCGGTGATGGCGGCGCTGAAGTCGGTCTCGCGGTCGTTGACGCGCGCGGTCGCCACGATCTGGGCGCCGTTGGCCTCGGCGCGCTTCTTGAACTCGGCCGCCAGGCCCTCGCCGTAGGTCAGGCCGTCGGTGACGATGGCGATCTTCTTCTTGCCCGCGTCCTTGACCAGGTAGTCCGCGGCGAACGGGCCCTGCATGTCGTCGGTGGCGCAGACGCGGAAGTAGTTCTCGAACTGGCGCTTGGGGGCGGTGGCGTACTCCTCGCCCCGGCTCAGGGTCGGGCTGGTGTTGGCCGGGGAGACCATGAGGATCTTCTGCCCGGCCAGGATCGGCTGCACGCTCTGGGCGACGCCGGAGTTCAGCGTGCCGATGACGGCGACGATGTTCTCCGTGGAGGCGAGCCGGGAGGCGGCCTGGCCGCCGACCTGCGGGGTGGCCTGGTCGTCCTCGGTCTGGACCTTGATCTGGTAGCCCTTGACCGTGCACTTCTCGTTCGCCTGGTCGGCGGCGAGCTCGGCGGAGTTCTTGATGCCGAGGCCGAGCGCCGACAGACCACCGGACTGCGGCGCGATCACGCCGATGACCAGGGTGCCCTTGCTCGTGTCACACGCCTGCCCCCCGCCGGCGCCTGCGCCGGGCTCCTCGGTCTTGTTGGTGCCACAGGCTGCGAGCAACAACGCGCCGGTGACCAGCACCGCGGCCTTCACCGTCTGGTTACGCACGTGATGTCCCTTCTCCGCTTGCGTTCGGCAATGCGGGTAGAGCATGCCGAACCCCGCCCTCATACCTGTTGGAGGGTTGGGGCGGAACGTAATCACAGAACGCGGTGTAGTCACGCCCCTGCGCTCCTCGTGACCAGACTGCAACGAAATCCCCCGATCGTGTCCGGCCGCCGAACAGCGTGACCAGGGTGGTCGATGCGTTGCCATTTTCCCCGTTAACACAAGTGGTGACCTGGGCATGAGTGCGTTCTAGGCTGATCGAATGCCAGACCGCGCGCGCCTGCTCGCCGGGGTGGGGGTGGCCGCCCTGCTCGCCGGCGCGGTGGTGCTCATGCGTACTCCCAGTGACGACACCGCCAGCCGGGTGGACGAACGCCCATCGCCTGCTCAGGTGGTCCGCTATGCGGCGGATTCGGTCGTCCTCCCCGCCCCGGACGAGCCGCCGCCCGCCCCGGAGGGGGTGCGGGTGACCCCCGGGCCGTCGTGGCAGACGATCAGCTGGACCGGCTCGGCGCCGGGATACGAGGTGCGCTGGCCCGGTGGTGCGCGATTGGTGACCGAGCCCGAGATCCGACTGGACCAAATGGGTGAAGGCATTCCGGTCTCGGTACGCGCGGTGAGCGCATTCGGCCGGTATTCGCCAGCGGTGTCGGTGGCGGGCGCGGCGTTCGACCCGGATTTCCCGTGGCGTTCGGGACTGACCGGCCTGTTCGACGATTTCTCCGATGATAGGACGTTTAATCCGGCGATCCTCGGCTCCCGGTGGCATTTGTCCGGCTATCGCGGGTGCGTGGATCTGGGCAAGCCGCGGGTCGGGTTGGCGGTCGAGTTGAGCTGCGGATCGGATATCGCGGTGCTGCGCGCCCGGGCCCCGATGCGGCTGGTCGGCGGGGCGGGGCGGGTGGCGGTGCTGACCGACGCCGCCGGTCCTGGCGGGCTGCTGACGGTCGACCTGGTGCCCGGCCCGGCCGACCGGATCGGGGCGGGCGCGGTCGGGGCGGTGCGCGCCGAGCTGGGCGACCAGGCGCGGGTGCTGCCGGGCGGGGAGCCCGCGCGCCCGCCCAGCCGCGGGGTCGGCGTGCTGCACCTGGTCGAGGTGGTGGTGGCGGCGGACGGGGTGCGCCTGCTGGTCGACGGCCGCATCGCCGCGTTCTCGCCGGTCGCGCCGACCTGGTCGCAGGCGCACGTCCTGGTGGGCCTGCGCGGGCCCGTCGGCAGGCAGGCGCGGGTGCACGTGGCCGCCGCGGGGTTCAGCGGACCGGCCGTGCCGGTGCCGCCGGTCGTCGAGGTGCCGGTGAACGTGGCCACCCGCCAGGTGCTCGACCCGGCCGCGCACGCGCCCGCCCTGGGCATCGCCCGCGGGCCGCTGGCCGCGGCCAAGGCGGCGCGGGTGGTGGTGACGGTGGGCGCGCCCGCGGGCATCGATCTGGCGCGGGCGGTGGTGCAGCTCGGCGGCGCCCGGCTGCCCGCCCGGCTCGCGGCCCCGGTGCGGCCGGGCCGGGGCGCGGTCGCCACGGTCATCGCCGACGTGCCCAGCGAGCTGCTGGGGCCGGGCGGGCCGGACTCGCTGTCGCCGCTGGCGGTGCGCGCCCCGGGCGCGGGGCCGGGGGCGACGGTGCTGGAGTCCTACCTGGAGATCGAGCCCGCCACCGCGGCGGCCTTCCCCGACCAGCCGCTGCGCGGGGTGGGCGGCGCGCAGCCGGACGCGCTCCCGCAGACCCGCGTCGTGCTGGGCGACTCCGCGGGCACGCCGCTGGCCGAGCCGAGCGTGCGCGCGGGCAGCAGGCTGGTCCTGGGCATCACGCTGGACGGGCGGGCCGCCCAGTGGGACTCCGGCAGCCTCGCGGGCGTGGCGGGGTTCGAGGTCCGGGTGGACGGGCGGCTGGTCGCCGCGGTGCCGACCGCGATCGACGGCCCGGCCCCCGGTGGCCGCTACACCGTCGCGCTCGCCCTCGGCGGCATGCAGGCGGGCGAGCACGTGCTGGAGACCAAGGTGCTGGGCGCGGACGGGTCCAGCTCCTCCACGCTCACCCGCTTCACCATCACGTGAAGCGTCAGGTGATGTGCTCCAGCACGGCCTCGGCGACGGCCTTCATCGTGGTCCGGCGGTCCATCGCGGTGCGCTGGATCCAGCGGAACGCCTCGGGCTCGCTCAGGCCCTGCTTGCTCATCAGCAGGCCCTTGGCGCGCTCGATGACCTTGCGCGTCTCCAGCCGCTCGGTCAGGCCCGCGACCTCGTTCTCCAGCGCGTGCAGCTCGGCGAAGCGGCTGACGGCCAGCTCGATGGCGGGCACCAGGTCGTGCTTGGCGAAGGGCTTGACCAGGTAGGCCATCGCCCCGGCGTCGCGGGCGCGCTCGACCAGCTCCCGCTGGCTGAACGCGGTCAGCATGACCACCGGCGCGATGCGCTCCCTGGCGATCATCGTGGCCGCGTCGATGCCGTCCATCTTGGGCATCTTCACGTCCATGATCACCAGGTCCGGGCGCAGCTCCCCGGCCAGCTGCACGGCCTGCTCGCCGTCCGCGGCCTCGCCCGCGACCTCGTACCCCTCCTCGCGGAGCATCTCGACCAGGTCGAGGCGGATCAGCGCCTCGTCCTCGGCGACGAGCACGCGGCGGGCGGCGGGGGCCTGCGCGTCGGCGGCCAACTCGGTCACCGGGGTCCTCCTGTTGCGTGTGGTGCGAGATCGCGGGGTTGCAGCCTACCGCCGCCGTGTTGCGGGCAGGGGTCAAGTCGTGAGCAGGCCGACACCGTCCCGCTTCGCCTCAGCGGGGTCCGACGGCGGGCGGGATCGGGCGGCTGAGGACGGTGACCGTGGTCCCCTCGTCGTCGTGGACCAGCTCCATGCGCTCGCTGCACGCCCGCATCAGGCTCAGGCCCTTGCCGCGGTTGCCCGGCTCGGTCGGCGGGCGCCAGCGGCCGCGGTCGCGGACGGTCATCTCCACCTGGCGGTCGCCCGTCGCGTCCACCCGGATCCGGCAGGCCACCTCGATGGCCGCGGGCGGGCGGGCGCGCTCGGCCGAGGCGCCGTAGCCGTGCTCGACGCTGTTGGTCACCGCCTCGTTCACCACCAGCACCAGGTCATCGATCTGGGCGGGCGACCAGCGGTGCCGCCGCAGCCAAGCCTTGAGCCGCTCGCGGGCCAGCGAGGGCGAGACCCAGTCCACCGGCAGGCAGAAGCGCAGCTCCGGCTCGGCGTCGGCGTCGGCCTGCGCGCCCGCCGGGCGCCGTTCCTGGTCGGAGCTGGGCGGCACGGCCGATCACCGCGGCTCGGGGGCGAGGGCGTCGGCGACCGAGTGGAACAGCAGCAGGACCTGGTCGAGGCCGACGATCTCGATGGGCCGGATCACCGGCCTGGCGTGGTCGACGACCACGCGCAGCTGGGCCAGGCCGCGGCGCTCCACAGCCTCGGTCGCGCTTTCCCGCAGGACGCGCAGCCCGGTGGAGCCCATGAAGCCCACCTGCGAGAGGTCGATCACCAGCAGCCGCTCGCCGAGGCGGTCGAAGGCCGTGGAGACCGCCGCCGCCAGCCGCGGCGCGGTGAGCACATCGATGTCGCCGGAGACGGAGAGCACGATGGCGTCGGGGCGGTCGGTCCCGCGCACCGCGAGCAGCTGCTCCCGGTCGGGGACGGCGTGGCTCTCACCCCCGTCGGGTGTGCGCTCGTCACTGGCTGGCTTCACAGGCGGCACAGTACCGGGCGATCACTTGCCACGCGGGTCCTCCCGGTCGTCCTGCTCGTCGGGCTGGGTGCCCGCCGCGGCCATCTCCGAGGGCGCGGGCACCCGGCTGCCGGATTTGCCCGACATCGCTTCGGCGCGGAAGCGCTCCACCATGTGCGGGTAGTGCAGCTCGAAGGCGGGCCGCTCGGAGCGGATCGGCGGCAGCTCGGTGAAGTTGTGCCGCGGCGGGGGCGAGCTGGTGGCCCACTCCAGCGAGTTGCCGTAGCCCCAGGGGTCGTCGGCCTCGGCGAGCTGGCCGAAGCGGTAGCTGCGGAAGACGTTCCAGATGAACGGCACCACCGAGGCGCCCAGCAGGAACGCGCCGATCGTGGAGACCAGGTGCATGCCGGTGAAGCCGTCGGTGGGCAGGTAGTCGGCGTAGCGGCGGGGCATGCCCGCGTTGCCGAGCCAGTGCTGGACGAGGAAGGTCGTGTGGAAGCCGATGAACGTCGTCCAGAAGTGCAGCTTGCCCAGCCGCTCGTCGAGGTAGCGGCCGGTCATCTTGGGGAACCAGAAGTACAGGCCCGCGAACGTGGCGAACACGATCGTGCCGAACAGGACGTAGTGGAAGTGCGCCACCACGAAGTAGGTGTCGGTGACGTGGAAGTCCGCCGACGGCGCGGCCAGCAGCACCCCGGTCAGCCCGCCGAGCAGGAACGTCACCAGGAAGCCGACGGCGAAGAGCATCGGCGTCTCGAACGTGAGCTGCCCTTTCCACATCGTGCCCGACCAGTTGAAGAACTTGATGCCCGTCGGCACGGCGATGAGGAAGGACATGATGGCGAAGAAGGGCAGCAGCACCGCGCCGGTGGCGTACATGTGGTGCGCCCACACCGTCATCGACAGGCCGGTGATGGCGACGGTGGCGAAGACCATGCCCTTGTAGCCGAACAGCGGCTTGCGGCTGAACACCGGGATGATCTCGCTGATGATGCCGAAGTAGGGCAGGGCGACGATGTAGACCTCGGGGTGGCCGAAGAACCAGAACAGGTGCTGCCACAGGATGGCCCCGCCGTTGGCCGGGTCGAACACGTGCGCCCCGATGAGCCGGTCGGCGAGCAGGCCGCACAGGGCCGCGGTCAGGATCGGGAAGGCCAGCAGGACCAGGATGCTGGTGAAGAAGATGTTCCAGGTGAAGATGGGCATCCGCCACATCGTCATGCCGGGGCCGCGCAGGCAGACCACGGTCGTGAGCATGTTGACCGCGCCGAGGATCGTGCCCAGGCCGCTGATGATGAGCCCGGCCGCCCACAGGTCGCCGCCCGGGCCGGGGGCGAAGGTCTCGGTGGACAGCGGGGTGTAGGCGAACCACCCGAAGTCGGCGGCGCCCCCGGGGGTGGCGAAGCCGAACATGGCCACGACCCCGCCGAAGAGGTACAGCCAGTACGACAGCGCGTTCAACCGCGGAAACGCCACATCCGGCGAGCCGATCTGCAGCGGCAGGATGAAGTTGGCGAACCCGAAGACGTTGGGGGTCGCGTAGAAGAGCATCATCACCGTGCCGTGCATGGTGAACAGCTGGTTGTACTGCTCGTGGGACAGGAAGTGCATCCCCGGCAGCCCCAGCTCGGCCCGCATCAGCAACGCCATCAGACCGCCGACGAGGAAGAAGGCGAAGCTGGTGGTCAGGTACAGCAGCCCGATCTGCTTGTGGTCGGTCGTCCGGACCAACGACAGGAACACCGACCCCCGACTGCGCTTAGTCGACGGGTAGGGCCGGACCGGAACGGGCTTCTCGATCAGGGTCACGGGGTTCTCCCCCCGGTGCAGAGGGGTGGGCGCTGGCCGGAGTACCCCACCCCCGCGAAGCGCATGCCCCCTTTCCCCAACCGGGTGGCCCGGGTTCAAGCGCGGAGTGCGCGGCACGGGGGCGCTCGGTCGCGTGGCGGACACGCGAGTCGGGCCGGGTGGGCGGGCCGCTGGGTCAGCTGCGCACGGGTGGGCAGGAGGAACTGGGCTTCGGCGAGGGAGCGCGGCGGAGGGGCGGCGGGACGGGTGGGGTGGGCGGGGTCAAGCTGCGCGCGGGGTGGGCAGGGGGAACTGGCTGCGGCCAGGGACCACGGCGCAGGAGGCAGCGAGGCGGGACGGGTGGGATGGGGTGGGGGCTGGGTCAAGCTGCGCGCGGGGTGCGCAGGAGGAACTGGCTGCGGCCAGGGACCACGGCGCAGGAGGCAGCGAGGCGGGACGGATGGGGTAGGGCCTGGGTCAAGCTGCGCACGGGGTGCGCGGGAGGAACTCGGCTGCGGCGAGGAAGCGCGGAGGAGGCGGCGAGGCGGGACGGGTGGACGGGTGGAATGGGGTGGGGGCTGGGTCAAGCTGCGCACGGGGTGGGCAGGGGAACTCGGCTGCGGCCAGGGACCTCGGCGGAGGAGCCGGCCAGGCGGGACGGGTGGGGTGGGGCTGGGTCAGGCGGCTCGGGGGGTGGAGAGGAGGGTTTCGGCTGCGGTGAGGACTTCGGTGGGGGTTATGGCGAGGAGGGCGGGGTCGGGGTCGTTGGTGAAGGGGGTGCCTCGGCGGAGGGTGGGGTGGGTGAGGGTGCGGTGGGGGCCGGTGGGGGGTGGGCCCCACTGCTCGGGGCCGACGGGGCCGAACAGGACTACGGAGGGGGTGCGGTAGGCGGTGGCCAGGTGGGCGACGCCGGTGTCGCCGCTGATCAGCAGGCGGGCGTCGGCGACCAGGGCGGCCAGGGTGTCCAGCGGGGTGCGGCCTGCCAGGCAGTCCGCGCCCGCCTCGGCCGCCACGTGCTCGGCCAGCTCGCGTTCGCGCTCCACCCCCGTGACCACCACATGGTGGCCCGCGGCGCGCAGGGTGCGGGCGACGGTGGCGAAGCGGTCGGGGGGCCAGCGCTTGCTGCCGTAGGCGGCGCCCGGGTGGACCAGGACCGCGCCCGGAGCCGGGGAGGCGACGCCGGGGTGGTCGAGGGTGAAGGCGGTGGGGTCGGCGGGGATGCCGTGGGCGGTGAGGAGCCTGCACCAGCGGTCGCGCTCGTGCAGGTCGTCGCGCCAGGGTGGGCCGGGCCAGGCGGGGGCGTGGCCGATGCGCCGCACGGGGTCCAGCGCGTCGAGGATCTCGGTGCTGGTGGGGCCCGCGCCGTGCAGGTTGACGGCCACGTCGACCCCGCGCAGGCGCTCGGGCAGGGGTTCCAGGCCGTGGACGGGGAGCAGTTCGTCGACGCTGCCGGTCAGCCGCAGGACGGGCTCCAGCCAGGGCTGGCAGGCGTAGAGCACCCGCTCCCCCGGCCAGTGCGCCCGCAGCGCGCGCAGGGCCGGGACGGCTACCAGCAGGTCGCCGAGCTTGAGGGCGCGCAGGACGAGGATCATGCCGCGGGCTCGTCAGCGGTGTCGGCGCGGTCCAGCAGGTCGACGGTGTCGGCGAGCACCCCGTCGACGGGGACGTCGGCGACGAACGAGACCTGGTGCGGGCAGCGCTCCAGGTCCTGGCGGGTGCAGTCGACCCCGCACACCGGGCAGCGGGAGGTCCACGAGATGTGCAGGCGGTGGCGCAGCCTGCCCGGGGGTCCGGCGTTGATGACGTTGCCCATCCAGTAGACCGAGACGGTCGGGGTGCCGGCGGCCTCGGCCAGGTGGCGCGGCCCGCTGTCGTTGGCCACGACGGCGCGGGCGGTGGCCAGGACGCCGACCAGGGCGCGCGGGTCGAGCCTGCCCGCCAGCGACCGCACCGACGCGCGGGCCGCGGGCGCGAGCCGCTCGTGCGCGGCGGCGACCACGGACGCGGCCAGGTCGGCCTCGTCGGCGGTGCCGATCACCACCACGTCGGCGGCGCCCGCGACGGCGGCGGCGACCTCGCCGAAGCGCTCGGCTGGCCACCGCCTGCGCGGGTCGGTCGCCCCGGGGTGCACCACCACGCGCGGGCGGGCGACCTCGCCGACGGCGTGGGCCGCGGCGGCGATGTCGGCCTCGGTCACCGCCAGCGCGGGGACCAGCGCGGCGGGCGGCGCGCCCGCCAGGCCCACGACCTCCAGGGCGCGCATGATCTCGTGCTGGTAGTAGGTGAACGGCAGGCAGCGGGTCAGCTCGGCGGCGTCGGGGGTGCGGCAGCCGACCGTCCACGTGGGCCGCAGCCGCAGCAGGAACGGGTTGGACCAGCGGCCGCCGCCGTGCACCTGCACGCCGAGGTCGAAGTGGCCTGCCCGCTCGGCGAAGCGCTCGACGGCGACCTCGTCGGTGCCGAGCCCCTGGGGGTCGTGCACGCCGTGCGCGCGCGGCAGCGGCAGCACCGCGGACACCGGCCCGGGCCGGTCGGCCAGCAGGTCCCGGTGGAAGGCCGTGCCGAGCAGCACGATCTCCGCGTCAGGGTAGGCGGCGGCGAGCGAGTCGATGGCGGGCACGGCGAACAGCAGGTCGCCGAGCCCGCCGCCGCGCAGCACGGCGATCCTGGCGACGTCCGGGAACCGCGGCTGCGCCGGACCGATGGCGGTGGTGGGCTGGTGCACGCCCCGGAGCTACCCGGCCGCCGGGCGGGCAAACCCGGCCCCACCCGGTCGGCGGGGCTAGCTGGACGACTTGGCGCGCTCGGCCCGCGGCCGGGGGACCGGGCGCGGGGCCTGGTCGGCCTCGGCGAGGCTGACGCCGCTGCCGGGGATCAGGCCGAACTGCACGACCTGGCGGCGGGCCACCAGGTCGGTGAACCAGTCGGCGGCGACGCGGAGGCGGTTGGCCGGGAGGGCGAGGAGGTGGTAGCCGCGGGCGACGGCCTTGGCAGGCAGGCCGCGCAGCGGGATCCGCAGCGGGTTGGCCACGGCGTCGGGGCCCGCGAGGTCGACGACGAAGCCGAGGTCGCGGTGGCGGTACTCGCGGGCGTGGCCGTGGCCGAGGTCGGCGGCGATGTTCAGGGCGGCGACGCGGCCGTGGCGCTGGGCGTGCTGGGCGGTCATCGGGGTCGCCTTGCCCGGGTGGTAGACGTCGGGCACGGCGGCGACGTCGCCTGCGGCGTAGACGCCGGGGTGGTCGGGCACGCGCAGGCGGGTGTCGACGGTGATGCGGCCCTTCTCGGTGGGCAGGCCGACGGCCTCCACCAGCGGGTCCGGCCGCACGCCCACGCACCAGACGACCGTGCGGGTCGGGATCTGGCTGCCGTCGCTGAGCTTGGCGCAGTCGGCGGTGACCTCGCTGACGCTGGTGCCCAGCCGCACGTCCACCCCGCGCTCGCGGAGCACCCGCTCGGCGGGCCCGCCCAGCCGCTCGTCCAGACCGGGCAGCACCCGCGGGGCGAGGTCGAGCAGCAGCCAGCGGACGTCGTCCTCGGTCAGCCTGCCGGAGCGGTTGCGCAGCGCTTGGCGGGTCAGCTCCTGGCCCTGGGCGACCAGCTCGGTGCCGGTGTAGCCCGCGCCGACGACGACGAAGGTGGCGCGGGCGGCCCGCTCGGCCGGGTCGTCGGCCTGCTCGGCCAGCTCCAGCTGGCGCAGGACGTGGTCGCGGACGTAGATGGCCTCGGCCACCGACTTGAAGCCGATCGCGTGCTCGGCCACGCCGGGGATGGACAGCAGCCGCGTGATGCTGCCGACGGTCAGCACGAGGTAGTCCCAATCGACGGTCCGCTCGGCCCCCTCGACGTCGACCACGGTGCAGGTGCGCTCGGCGAAGTCGACGCCCGCGGCGTGCCCGAGGACCAGCTGGGTGCGCGGCAGCGTGCCGCGCAGCGGGACGGCCACCCGGCGCGGGTCGAGGCTGCCGCCCGCCACCTCGGGCAGCAGCGGCACGTAGAGCATGTAGTCGGTCGGGTTCACCACGACCAGTTCCGCGGCCTCCGGCGGCAGCACCCGTTCCAGCGTGCGCAGGCAGTGGTACCCGGCGAACCCGGCCCCGACGACCACGACCCGCGGGCGGCGGTTGTGCATGGCGATCCCCTCGACGGCATCGGTTTGGCGCGCCCGGGCTACCCGGGGCGGCAGGCCGCGAACCCCGAACGTGGGGATTGGCCCCCGGATGGGCGGGGTAGGCCAAGGCCGCGCCTTAAGGAGGATGCGATGGCCACCAAGCGGGCCCAGACCAAGGACAACCACTCCCCCGCCGCGCCGGACCTGGCGGGGATGACGGTGGCGGAGCTGCGGTCGAAGGCCAAGGAGATGCACATCAGCGGCGCGCACGGCATGCGCAAGGAGGAGCTGGTCCACGCGATCGGCGAGGCGGGCGGGCGGACCGCGCCGCGACCGCGCCGCGAGGGCGACACCGGCGGCGGCGTGCGGCGCGGCTCGGCGACCTCGGAGTCGCTGAAGTACGCCCAGGAGATCACCTCCCCCGGGGACGCGCCGGAGCGGCCGGGCCGCAGCCTGGTCACCACCAACCACGACGTGATCCGGCGGTGGGCCGAGGAGCGCGACGCCGCGCCCGCCACCGTCGAGGGCACCGAGCACGACGACCACCTCGGCGTGCTGCGCCTCGACTTCCCCGGCTACGGCGGCGGCGGCAGGCTGCGCCGCGTCGCGTGGGACGAGTGGTTCGAGACCTTCGACGAGCGCGGCCTGAACTTCATCTACCAGGAGGAGCGCTCCGACGGCACCCCAAGCAACTTCTTCCGCCTGGAGAACCCGAACCGCGAGGACGCATGACCACCCCCGAGCACGACGACGCAGCCGAGACTGACGACCCGGCCAAGACTGTGGACGCCTTGGAGGAGCGCGTCCTCGGCCACCGCCAAGACCAACAGCGCGACCAGCCAACCGGCCCGGCTCACGAACAGGACATCGACCCGGAGGAAACCACAGCGGAGCACGGCGGCCACCCGTCGGGCGAATCATCGGGCTGACGCCGCAGCAGCCACAACCTCACCAGCTTTCGGGGGCGGCTCGGGTACGCAGGGCCGCTAGCCGCCTCGCCGCGCTCCTGTTCATCAAGAATCCGACGGGCATCGCGTTCACCGTTGTCTGGTGGGTCGGCGCGATGCGGCAGGGGTGCGTCATGGGCGCCGCTTCGGGACCGGCACGCGCATGAGGTCCTCGGCGACCACGATGTGCCCGGCGAAGTGCTCGGCCGCCTCGGCGTGGAAGCGGGTGGGGTCGTCGTAGCGCTGGGAGAAGTGGGTGAGCACGAGCGTGCGGACGCCGCACTCGGCCGCGACGCGCCCGGCCTGGGCCGCGGTCAGGTGGCGGTACTCGGCGGCGAGGTCGGCCTCGGTGGACAGGAACGTGGACTCGATGACCAGCAGGTCCGCGTCCTCGGCCAGGGCGAAGACCGCGTCGCAGAGCCGGGTGTCCATGATGAAGGCGAACCGCTGGCCGCGGCGGGGCTCGCTGACGTCGGCCAGCCGCACGGTCCGCCCGTCCACGGCGATCTCCCCCGCCCGCTGCAACGCGCCCACAGCCGGGCCGGCGATGCCGTGGCGGGCCAGCAGGTCCGGCCGGATGGTGCGCCCGTCCGGTTCGACCAGCCGGTAGCCGTAGGCGGGGACGCGGTGGTCCAGCGCCCGCGCCGCCAAGGTCCCGAACGCGCCCTCGGCGATCGTGCCGTCCCGGTGCACCGGCTCCTCGCGCAGGTCGAGCACGTCGTGGAAGTCGCAGGCGTGGCGCAGCGCGTGGAAGTTGGCCTGCCCGGCGGCCGGGAAGTGCGCGGTGACCGGGTGGGCCACCCGGTCCAGCGCCAACCGCTGGACGACGCCGGGGACGCCGAGGCAGTGGTCGCCGTGGAAGTGGGTCAGGCAGATCCGGGTGATGCCGCTCGCGGCGACGCCCGCCAGCGTCAGCTGCCGCTGCGTGCCCTCCCCCGGGTCGAACAGCAGCCCCTCGCCGTCCCAGCGCAGCAGGTAGCCGTTGTGGTTGCGGCGCCGGGTGGGCACCTGGCTCGCGGTGCCGAGCACGACCAGTTCGCGGGAGGACACGACAGATCACCCTAGCGGTGGCCGTCCACAGGGGAGGCGGCCTCCCGGCTGATCTGCCGGGAGGCCGCCCGCGGGGCGCAGGTCACCGTCGATGAGGGCCGCTGCGCCCCGGCTCCCCCGCCCCGACCAGCCGCAACTCAGGGCGCCGGGTTCGGGGAGCTCGGCTGGTCGGGAAGGGGAGCCCGGCGATCACGGCGTGGAGTACCCGAAGGTGTAGTCGCCGCTGCCGCTGTAGGCGTGGACGCGGTAGCGGTAGTACCCCGCCGTGCCGGTGTAGCTGATGGTCTCCTCGGCGCCGGGCGTGATGCCCTGCGCGACGGTGGTCCAGCCGTACCCGTTGTACTTCTGCAGGTAGACGTCGAAGTCGCTGCCGCTGGGACCGCAGAGGTTCGCGCGGTGCACGCCGCCCGCCGACTGGAAGTACGACCCGTTGGGCTCGTACGCGCTCGCCCCGGTGGCGAGGCGGCCGGTCTCGGTGAACTCGTGGTCGCCGCAGTCGCCGCCACCGCCGTCGGTGACGGTCCAGGAGAACGACGCCTGGCCGGTCCTGCCGCCCGCGTCGGTCACCGTGACCACGACCTTGTTGTCCCCGGCCGTGGTCGGCGTGCCGCTGATCAGGCCCGTCGATGCGTTGATCGCCAGGCCCGCGGGCAGGCCCTCGGCCGACCAGCGGTACGGCGTGGTGCCCCCGGATGCCTGCACCTGCAGGCTCACCGGGGCGCCGACCGCCGTGGACTGGTCACCCGGGGAGGTCACCGACGGACCGGTCGGGTCCGGGTTGCCGTCGGTGATGAAGCCGGTGTAGAGCAGCACGTTGGGCGAGCCGGTGCCGATGCCGGTCAGCTTGCCGGTGCTGCCGTTGTTGACCAGCGCGTCGCGCACCTGCTGCGGGGTCGCGCTGCGGTTGGCCGACAGGTACAGCGCCGCCGCGCCCGCGACGTGCGGGGAGGCCATCGACGTGCCGGTGATGGTGTTGGTCGCGGTGTCGCTGGTGTACCAGGCGGACAGGATGCTGGTGCCCGGGGCCCAGATGTCCAGGCAGCGGCCGTAGTTGCTGGTGCCGGACTTGGCGTCGGAGCTGGTGCTGTTGCCGACGGTGATCGCCTCCGGCGTGCGGGCCGGGGAGAAGGTGCAGGCGTCGCCGTTGTTGTTGCCGCCCGCCAGCGCGTAGGTCACGCCCGAGGCGATCGACCGGCGCACGGCGCTCTCCAGCGCGGTCTGGGTGCCCGCGCCGCCGAGGCTCATGTTGGCCACGGCGGGCTTGGCCGCGTTCGCGGTCACCCAGTCGACGGCCTCGATGATGGTGTCCCACGGGCCGCTGCCCGCGCAGTCGAGCACGCGGACCGGGACGATGCGCGCCTTCTTGGCCACGCCGTAGGTCGTGCCCGCGGCCGACCCGGCGACGTGGCTGCCGTGGCCGTTGCAGTCGCTGGGGTTGTTGTCGCCGTCGATGAAGTCCGGACCCGCGGTGATCCGCCCCGCGAAGTCGCGGTGGGTCATGCGCGCGCCGGTGTCGAGGATGTAGACGGTGACGCCGCTGCCGCCGCTGGACGGGTAGGTGTAGGTGGTGCTCAGCGGCCGGTCGCGCTGGTCGATGCGGTCCAGGCCCCACGGCGGGTTGGACTGGGTGTCGGCGATGCGGGCCATCGTGACCTGCTCGACGTACTCCACGCGCGGGTCGGCGGCCAGCCGCCGCGCCCCGCGGGAGCCGATGACGAGCGAGAAGCCGCGCAGCGCGTGCTCGTAGGTGTGCTTGACCTGGCCGCCGTAGGCGGCGGCGAGGTCGTTGGCGCTCGCGGAGACGGCCGCGGCCTCGTCCTTGAGCTTGACGATGTAGCGGTCGGCGACGGCGCCGGGACCGCCTTCGCCGAGGATGGCGCCTTCCGCGATCGCGGGCGAGGCGGTTGTGGTCAGTCCGGCGAGGGTGACCACGGCAACGGCGACGCCATAAATCTTGCTGCGCCGTCGGAACTTTGCAGGGTGCATATCTGTGTTCTCCGTTGAAAGGTGGAAAACGTCCGATGGGGAACATAACCCGAATCAGGGCTTCCGCCGTGGCGGGTTTCCGCCAGTAGCGGGAACTGGCCAGCAGCCGGTGCTAGCCTGCGCCCGCATGGACGCCATGCTGGAACCCGTCGGGCTCGGCCCGGCCGAGAGCGCGGTGTACGTCGCGCTGATCGACCACCCGCACACGACCGTCGCCGAGCTGGCCGCCCGCACCGACCACACCGCCGCGCAGCTGCGCCGCCCGCTGGCGCGGCTGATGGACTGCGGGCTGGTCACCCGGCTCGCGGGCAGCCCGGCCCGCTACGTGCCCGCCCCGCCGGACGTGGCCATCGACGCGCTCGTGGTGCGCCGCAGGCAGGAGCTGGAGAACCTGCGCGTCACCGCCCGCGACCTCGGCCGCCGCCTCGACGCCGCGCCGTCGGGCCGGGCCGCCGGGCTCATCGAGCTGGTGGAGGGCGAGCAGGCGGTGCGCCAGCAGCTCGCCCGCATCCAGCTCGGCGCGCAGCACGAGGTGTGCATTGTGGACTGCCCGCCGTACATGACGGGCAAGCCGATGGACAACCCGCCGGAGTGGCAGGGGCTCAGCCGCGGGGTGGCCTACCGCTCGATCTACCACACCCCGGCCATCGCCGACCACCAGCGGATCGCGGAGATCCACCGCTACATGGCCGCGGGCGAGCAGGCCAGGGCGCTGCCCGACGTCCACATGAAGATGACCATCGTGGATGCCCGGATCGCGTTGATCCCGCTGAGCTTCGAGGCCGCCGAGACCGGCGTGCGCATCATCGTCCACCAGTCGCCGCTGCTGAGCGCGCTGGTCGCCTGCTTCGACATGCTGTGGGAGCGGGCGACGCCCCTGGGCCCGCAGCCGGGCAAGGCGCCGGAGCGCGGGCCGAGCGAGACCGACCGGGAGATCCTGACGATGCTGGCGGCGGGGATGAAGGACAAGGCGATCGCCCGCGCGCTCAACATCGCCGAGCGCACGGTCACCCGGCGGCTGACGGAGCTGATGAACACCTTGGACGCGACCACCCGGTTCCAGGCTGCCTTGCAGGCGAGCCGCCGGGGATGGCTCTAGCGGGCGGTCAGATGCTGCGCAGGACCGAGACCACGATCCCCAGGATCACCGCGTCGGCGCCGTCGATGGGCGCGTAGGCGGGGTTGCGGGGCTCCAGGAGCACCTGGCCGCCGCGGCGGCGGAAGACCTTGACCGTGGCCTCGCCGTCGATCATCGCCGCGACGATCTGGCCGGTGTGCGCCTCGGGCTGGCTGCGCACGACGACGATGTCGCCGTCGCAGATCGCGGCGTCGACCATCGAGTCCCCGCGCACGCGCAGGCCGAACACCGCGCCGCGGCCGGTCAGCTCGCCCGGCAGCCGCAGGACCTCGTCGACGTGCTCGTCGGCGGCGATCGGCGCGCCCGCGGCGATGTCGCCGACCACCGGCACCGCCACCGATCCGCTGTCCTCGGCGGCCGGGCGCAGGAACAGGCGCACGTCGATCGGCCGCGTCACCGCGCGCCCGCGGCGGATGAAGCCCAGGTCCTCCAGCCGGGCCAGGTGCCGCGACACCGCCGAGGCCGACCGCAGCCCCACGGCGTCGGCGATCTCCCGGGTGCTCGGGGAGTAGCCGTGCTCGACCACCCAGTCCCGCACCGCGGCGAGGATCTGCCGCTGCCGGGGCGGCAGGGCCGAGGTGTCGAGGTGGTCGAGGTCGCCGTCGAAGGTCACCGCCGGATCGTATCGGCCGCGGGTGGACGGTCGCCCGGCGCGATCGCCGCGCTCAATTGGTACAGACCCTTGCCGCGCGACGGCGGCGCTCATAACATCAACTCCTCGCGTTGCTCTGCATAAAACGCTAGTTGCGTTCGACGCAACGGAATGGGGGTTCGCGATGCGCCTCAGGCATGCGGTGGCGATGGTGGCCGCGGCGGCGGTGGTGGGCTGCGCCCCGGTCCAGTCGGGTCCGTCCGAAGTGGGCGGCGACGAGCGGACCGGGCAGCTGCGGGTGTGGCTGTTCGACGAGGTGAACCGCCCGGCCAAGGAGGCCGTGGTGCGCGCGGCGGTGGCCGAGTTCGAGGCCGCCAACGCCGGGGTCACCGTGGACGTGCAGTACATCCAGGTGCAGACCAGGGCCGAGCGGTTCAAGGCCGCGTTCAGCGACCCGAAGAGCGCCCCGGACGTCGCCGAGTTCGGCAACACCGACCTGGCCGGGTACGTCGCGGCGGGCGGGTTCGCCGACATCACCGCCGACGTGGGCGGCTGGGCCGAAGGCGCGGACCTGCTGCCGTCGGTGCTGGACACGGCCAAGGTCGACGGCAAGCTCTACGGCGTGCCCTGGTACGTGGGCGTGCGGGCGCTGTACTACCGGACCGACGTGTTCAAGGAGCTCAACCTCAAGCCCCCGGCCACGCTGGCCGAGATCGCGCCGCTGGCCCGCAAGATCCGCAAGGCCAAGCCGGACCTGCTCGGCATCTCCGTGGGCGGCAAGTACGTCTACGGCGCGCTGCCCTTCGTCTGGGCCAACGGCGGCGACATCGCCAAGCGCGACGGCGCGGCCTACACCGCCACTGTGGACAGCGCGGAGGCCAAGGCGGGCTGGGCCCAGTACACCGAGCTGCTCAGCGACGACATCTGCCCGCCGCAGTCCTGCGCGGGCAACGGCGGCGACGCCAGCGTCGAGGCGTTCCGCGCAGGCAAGGCGGCCATGACCATCGGCGGCGACTTCAACCGCAAGTCCGTCGACGCGAGCGCGGCGGCGGGCAAGTACGCCGTCGTCCCGCTGCCGGGCACGACCGCGGGCTCCATCGCCCCCGCCTTCGCGGGCGGCAACCTGCTCGGCGTGCTGGCCGGGACCGAGCGGCGCAGCCTGGCCGCGGACTTCCTCAAGGTGCTGGCCGGCAAGAAGTACCAGCGCCAGATGTACGACGCGATGGGCAACCTGCCGACCTTCTCCGACGTGCAGCGCGAGGTGGCGCAGGCCGACGAGTTCCTCGCGCCGTTCATCGCCACGCTGGAGAACGGCACCCGGTTCGTGCCGGTCACCCCGGCGTGGGCGAAGATCGACGCCCAGGCCGTGCTGCCGACGCTGCTGCAGCAGGTGGCCACCGGCGAGCAGGACGTCGACGCCGCGGCGGCGGCCGCGGCCGAAGCGATGAACGCCGCGTTCGCATCGTGAGGGCCGGGCACGGGCGCACCGCCTTTGCCTACCTCGCCCCCGCCCTGCTGGTCCTGGTCGGCCTGCTCGGCTACCCGGTCTACCAGCTCGTCCTGATCTCGCTGCACGACTACGGCCAGGAGCAGGTCAGCGGCGGCGCGCCGCTGGAGTTCCTCGGTCTGGGCAACTACGCGGCGCTGGTGGAGAGCGGCCAGTTCTGGGCCGTGCTGGCGCAGACGGTGGGCTTCGCCGCCGTCTGCGTCGCGGGCACCCTGCTGGTCGGCGCCGCGCTGGCGGTGCTGGCCACCCGGGTGCGGACGTGGGCGCGCACGGTGCTGTTCCTGGCCGCGCTCGGGGCGTGGGCGACCCCGGCGGTGGCCGGGTCGACCATCTGGCTGTTCCTGTTCGACGCCAACTTCGGCTACGTCAACGAGGTGCTGGGGACGACCGGGTTCTCCTGGACCTACGGCCGGTGGACGGCGTTCGCGCTGGTCGCCGCCCAGGTGATCTGGTGCTCGTTCCCGTTCGTCATGATCACCCTGTACGCGGGCATCCGGGCGATCCCGACCGAGGTGCTGGAGGCCGCCGCGCTGGACGGGGCCTCCACCCGGCGGATCGCGCTGAGCGTGATGCTGCCGCTGCTGCGGCCCATCCTGCTGGTGGTGACCATCCAGTCGGTGATCTGGGACTTCAAGGTGTTCACCCAGATCTACATCATGACCGGCGGCGGCGGGATCGCCGGTCGCAACCTGGTGCTCAACGTCTACGCCTACCAACAGGCGTTCGCCGCCAGCGAGTACGGCCTCGGGGCGGCGATCGGGGTGGTGATGACGGCGTTGCTGCTGCTGTTCACGATCGGGTACCTGCGCGCGCTGCGCCGGTCGGGGGAGGTGCTGTGAGGCGGGGCGTCGCGGATGCGGTGACGGTGGTGATCGCCGCGGTGGTGGCGTTCCCGCTGTACTGGATGGTGCTGAGCGCGTTCAAGCCCGAGGACGAGGTGATCTCGGCCGAGCCGCGGCCGTGGACGCTGCGCCCGACGCTGGACAGCTTCGTGCGCGCGCTGACCGTGGAGAACTTCGGGCGGTACCTGGCCAACAGCGTGGTCGTCGCGGTCGCGGTGGTGGCGCTGAGCATGCTCATGGCGTTCCTGGCGGCCACGGCGCTGACCCGCTTCCGGTTCCGCGGGCGCACCACGATGCTGATCATGCTGCTGGTCGTGCAGATGGTCCCGGTCGAGGCGCTGACCGTGCCGCTGTTCTTCCTGATGCGCTCGGTCGGCGACACGGTGCCCGCGCTGGGGCTCAACCACCTCGGCTCGCTGGTGCTGGTGCACCTGGCGTTCAGCCTGCCGTTCGCCATCTGGATGCTGCGCGGGTTCGTCGCCGCGGTGCCCGACGAGTTGGAGGAGGCGGCGACCCTGGACGGGGCCAGCCGCTTCCGCTTCCTCTGGCGGGTGCTGTTCCCGCTGGTGGCCCCGGGCCTGGTGGCGACGAGCGTGCTGTCGTTCATCCACGCCTGGAACGACTTCCTGTTCGCCAAGACCTTCATCATCTCCGACGCCGACAACCAGACGCTTCCCCTGGCGCTGCAGGTCTTCCTCAAGCCCGACCAGAACGACTGGGGGGCGATCATGGCCGGGTCGACGCTCATGACGATCCCGGTCCTGGTGTTCTTCATCCTCGTCCAGCGGCACCTGGCGGCCGGGTTGGGCGGTGCGGTGAAATCCTGACCGGGCCGGGGCGGCGCCGTGCGGGTCAGAACACCGACCAGCCGGTCGCGCTGGTGAAGGCTTCCAGGGCGGCCACACCGGCGATGGAGTTGCCGCAGCGGTCCAGGCCGGGGCTCCACACGCACACCACGCAGCGGTTGGGGACCACGGCCAGGACACCGCCGCCGATGCCGCTCTTGGCAGGCAGCCCCACGCGGTAGGCGAATTCGCCTGCGCCGTCGTACATCCCGCACACCAGCATCGTCGCGTTCAGCCGCTTGACGTCGGCCGCGGCCAGCACCCGGCCGGTGGTCCCCGCGCCGCCGCGGGCCAGGAACAGCGCGGCCCGCGCCAGGTCGCGGCAGGACATGGCGATGGCGCAGCCGTGCGCGTAGTGGCGCAGGACGTCGTCGACGGGGTTGTCGAGGTTGCCGTACCCGGCGACCAGGTGGGCCAGGGCGGCGTTGCGGTGGTTGGCGCCCAGCTCGGACTCCGCCACCGCCGCGTCCACCGCCACCGGGGAGCCGGACTCGGCGGCCAGGAACGCGCGCAGCGCGCCCACCGCGTCGCCGGTCCTGCTCAGCAGCCGGTCGGTGGTGACCAGCGCGCCCGCGTTGAGGAACGGGTTGCGGGGGCGACCCCGGTCCTGCTCCAGCTGCACGGGCGAGTCGAACGCCAGCGTCGACGGCTCCCGGCCCACCCGGTCCCACACGTCCCCGGCCAGGGCGAGGGTGAACACCTTCGACAAGCTCTGCACCGAGAACGGCGCGTCGCAGTCGCCGACCCCGAACGCCCGGCCGTCGACGTCGACCACGGCCATCCCGAACCGGTCCACCGGCACGTCCAGCAGCGCCGGGATGGACCCGGCCTGCCGCCCCTGCCCGACCAGCGGCGCCACCTCGGCGGCGATCTGCTCCAGCACCGACTGCACGCGGCCAGGATCGCCGCGGCCACCCGGGTCGGGGAAGGATCAACTGTTAACTCGGGCCACCCCAGCGGATCCCGAAGCAGCCCGGCCCGAAGTTCAGCGCGACGCCGTGCACCGAACCCGCGGAGTCCGGGGTGATCGGCCTGCTGTCCTCGACGCCGCGGTCGTCGCGGGTGTACTGCTCGCAGAAGGCGGGCAGGGCGGCCGGGTCGAAGCAGACCTCCAGCACGAACTCGCGCACCGGCAGGCGGAACTTGCGCTCGTAGTGGTCGTCCACGGGGCCGGGCGGGACGTGGACCAGCTCGTGCTCGGTGATCACCGTCTCGCCGCGGGCCAGCGGGCGGTCGAAGAGCAGCTCGGCCACGACCAAGCCGCCGTCGCGGTCCTCGGCGACGCGGCCCAGCGCGCAGCCGCGCAGCGGGCGCACCAGCGGGGGCGGGTGGCCGGGCTCGTCGGTGTGCATGATCACGACCCACCGGTCCGGCCCGTCGGCCTCGGCCCGCAGCACCTGCCGCGACAGGAACGACCCCGCCGCCCCGCCCGGCCCGACGTGCACCCGGTCGTGCTGGCTCAGCCGGGTCAGCCGCTCGTCCCACCGGGTGTCCACCCGGCCGAGCGCGTCCTCCACCGGGGCGGGATCGGGCCACAGCGCGCCGATGGCGGGCAGCCCGCCTGCGGTGTAGCGCCACCGCCCGCGCGGCTTGGTCGGCCCGAGCAGCCCGGCGAGCGCGCCCTCGGGCACCTCCAGCACCTCCTCCAGGTGCCGCAGCGCCACCATCGACTCCCGCCGCTCCGGACGGCTGCGACCGGACTGCCAATAGCTCAGCGTCGCCACGCTCACCCGAACCCCGCGCTGCCGCAGCCGGTCGCGCAGCCGCTCCAACCCGAGCCCGCGAGCGGCGATCGCCGCACGCAACGCCACCGGGAAGGTGGGCGAACCCTGTTCGACCGCCATGCGCGCTCCCGGACCACCGTTGACCAACGAGAGACAGGCAGCCTAACCCCCCGGTCAACGACCGCCCACCGACCGAGCGCGAGCGCCGGAGCACCCGCCCCACCGGGACCGCGAACGCACGGCGCAGGAGCAGGCAGACCCGCAACGCCTTGCCGTATCAGGAGCCCTGCCGAAGTGCTTCCGGTGGGCAAACCTGACGCGCAATGCCTCGCAGGCTCAGACATCCGGGAAGGAGCCGTCGCCGAAGAGGATGCGGTGGGCGGCGGCGCGGCCGGGTGGGGTGCGGAGGAGGGTGAAGGCCGCTTCGGTCGCGCCGGGGCCGCGCAGGGTGGAGAGGGCGTCGCGCTGGAGGAGGCGGAGGCGGAAGCGGGTGCGCAGCGCTGTGCCGTCGTAGCGGCGCAGGGCGGCTGGGTCGCCGGTGGTGAGGTAGTCGGCGGTGACGGTGGCGGCCAGGTCGGCCATGCGCAGGCAGGGGTCGAGGCCGCCTGCGGTCAGCGGGCTCACCGCGCCTGCGGCGTCGCCGACGAGCAGGCCGTCCGGGCAGGCGATGCGGGGCAGGACGCCGCCGACCGGGATGGGGCCGCCGCGGCGGCGGACCGGGCCCGCGGGTTCGGGGATGGCCGGGAAGCGGTCGCGGAAGCGGCGCAGGAGCTCGGGCAGCGGGGCGGCCAGGCGGTCGGGCCGCCCGGCGAGGCCGATGTGGGCGTGCTCGCCGTCGTCGACGACCCAGGCCAGGTAGCCCGGGGCGAGCCGGGGGTCGACCACGCAGTGGAAGGTCGGCTGGCCGCCCCCGGCGACCGGGTACACCTCCTCCACCCCGACGATCAGCCGCCGGTTGACGTCCAGGCCGATGCGGCGCGCGACCGTCGAGCGGGCGCCGTCCGCGCCGATGGTGAACCGCGCCGCCAAGCCAGCCACCGGATACGCCGTGCCGAGACGCACTTGGGCGCCCGCCGCCGTCGCCTCGGCCAGCGCGTGGGCGTAGATCCCGGCCATGTCGCCGACCCGGTACTCCTCGCGCGGGCTGACCAGCTCGACCGGGGCGCGCAGCGACGGCGGGTGGAGCACGACTCGGCGCACCGGCGGGCCGAGGTGGCGGTCCGGCAGTGCGTAGTCGGCCAGCGTGCGCCGCACGAAGATGCCGGTCGTCCTGATCCCCGCGTCCAGCCTGCCGCGCCGCTCGCACACCACGACGGCCAGCCCCCTGGCCGCGAGCAGCCGGGCGGTCCGCAACCCCGCGAGCCCGGCGCCGACGACGAGCACATCCACCTTCTCCATGCCGCCGGAACGTATTGCCGCGCCGCCGCGATCAGCGGCCTCGGCACAACACCCCCACCAGACCCCCACCGGACCTCCACAGCACATCCGCACGGGTGGTCGCGCGTCGTTCCACCGGTGGTCACCCGCCCGTAGCACGACCGTGCCGAGTTGTCGCAAACAGTGCGAGAAACGGCGGCCGGATGGTGTGGCCAAGCTCGCGTTTTGTAGGGTCTCCACAACTTGGCAGCCTCGGCATGCGCGATGTGGACCATTGGTGTACTCGCCGGTAATCGAGCAGGGTCTTGGCAGTGCGCAGGCGACGCCCGCAGGACCCGGGCGTCGCCCTTCTGCGCGTGGTACTTGGGAGGGACCAACCGGTGTTCAGTCGTGTCGCCATCGTCAACCGGGGTGAGGCCGCGATGCGGCTCATCCACGCCGTCCGCGATCTCGCCGCCGAGACCGGGGCGCGGATCGAGACGGTGGCGCTGCACACCGACGCCGACCGCGGCGCGACCTTCGTGCGCGAGGCGGACCTGGCCTACGACCTGGGCCCGGCCGCGGCCCGCCCCTACCTCGACCACGCCGCCCTCGAACGCGCGCTGCTGGCCACCGGGGCCGACGCGGCGTGGGTCGGCTGGGGCTTCGTCGCCGAGGACCCGGCCTTCGCCGAGCTGTGCGACCGGATCGGGGTGACCTTCATCGGCCCGAGCGCGGAGGCCATGCGCAAGCTCGGGGACAAGATCGGCGCGAAGCTGATCGCCGAGGAGGTCGGCGTGCCGGTCGCGCCGTGGAGCCGCGGCGAGGTCGCCACCCTGGAGGAGGCGCTGGCCGCGGGCGAGCGGATCGGCTACCCGCTGATGCTCAAGGCGACCGCGGGCGGCGGCGGGCGCGGCATCCGCAAGGTCTCCTCGGCCGACGAGCTGGCCGAGGCCTACGAGCGCACCAGCCAGGAGGCGCTGCGCGCCTTCGGCTCCGGCGTGGTCTTCCTCGAACGGCTGGTCACCGGGGCGCGGCACGTCGAGGTGCAGGTGATCGCCGACGGCCAGGGCACGGCGTGGGCGCTGGGCGTGCGCGACTGCTCGGTGCAGCGGCGCAACCAGAAGATCATCGAGGAGTCGGCATCGCCGGTGCTCTCCGCCGAGCAGACCGCCGAGCTCAAGGCCGCGGCCGAGCGGCTGGCGCTGGCGGTGGACTACCGCGGCGCGGGCACCGTGGAGTTCCTGTACCACCCCGGGGAGAAGCTGTTCGCCTTCCTGGAGGTCAACACCCGGCTCCAGGTCGAGCACCCGATCACCGAGATCACCACCGGCACCGACCTGGTGAAGCTCCAGCTGCACGTGGCCGCAGGCGGCAGGCTGGAGGGCCTGCAGCCGGTCGAGATCGGCCACGCCGTGGAGGCCCGGCTCAACGCCGAGGACCCCGACCGCGACTTCGCCCCCGCCCCCGGCCGGATCACCCGCCTGGCCCTGCCCGCCGGGCCCGGCATCCGGGTGGACACCGGGGTCAGCGAGGGCGACACCATCCCCGCCGACTTCGACTCGATGATCGCCAAGATCATCGCCGCAGGCCGCGACCGCACCGAGGCGCTGGCCCGGCTGCGCCGGGCGATGGCCGAGACCACGGTGATCATCGAGGGCGGCGCGACGAACAAGAGCTTCGTGCTCGACCTGCTCGACCAGCCCGAGGTGGTCGAGGCGACCGCCGACACCGGCTGGATCGACCGCGTCCGCGCCGAGGGCAGGCTGACCAGCCACCGCCACTCCGCGGTCGCCCTGGTCGCCGCGGCCATCGAGGCGTACCAGGACGAGGAGGAGATCAACCGGCAGCGGCTGCTGTCCACCGCGCACGGCGGCCGCCCGCAGGCGCGCCACGAGAGCGGGCGCCCGCTGGACCTCAAGCTCCGCGGCGTCGGCTACCGGGTGCGGGTGGCCCGCGTCGGGCCCAAGCGCTTCCGGGTCGGGGTGGCCTGCGGCGGCGACGAGCACCTGGTCGACGCCGAGGTCGAGCGCTTCGACGCGCACAGCGGCCAGATCAGCGTCAACGGCAGGCGCTTCCGGCTGGTCTCGGCCACCCACGGCCCGATCCACCTGGTCGAGGTCGACGGCGTGACCCACCGGATCAGCCGCGACGAGGGCGGCGTGGTCCGCTCCCCCGCCCCCGCGCTGGTCGTGGCCACCCCGCTGGCCGTCGGCGACGAGGTCGACGCGGGCGCGCCCATCCTCGTGCTGGAGAGCATGAAGATGGAGACGGTGCTGCGCGCGCCGTTCCGCGCCCGGGTCCGCGAGTGCCCGGTGTCGGTGGGCAGCCAGGTCGAGACCGGCGCGCCGCTGATGCGCCTGGAGCCGCTGGCCGACGGCGGCGCCGAGGCCGAGACCGGCCAGACCGCCGAGATCGACCTGCCCGCGCCCGCGGAGCCGACCGCCGCCGAGCGGGTCGAGCGCGGCCTGCGGGACCTGCGCAGCCTGCTGCTCGGCTTCGACGTCGACCCCGACGACCGCGACCGGGTGCTGACCGACTACCTGGCCGCCCGCGCCGAGCTGGGCGCCCGGCCGATCCCGGGCGAGCTGGACCTGCTCGCGGTGTTCGCCGACCTCTCCGAGCTCAGCCGCAACAAGCCCGGCGGCGAGCTGGACGCCGAGCCCGGCAGCCCGGTGCACAGCCCGCGCGAGTACTTCCACAGCTACCTGCAGAGCCTCGACGTCGAGCGGGCGGGCCTGCCGGAGGGCTTCCAAGCCAAGCTGCGCCAGGTCCTGGCCCACTACGGGGTCACCGAGCTCGACCGCACCCCGGAGCTGGAGGCCGCGGTCTTCCGGATCTTCCTGGCCCAGCAGCGGATGGCCGCCGACGCCGGGGTCGTCTCCGCGCTGCTGCGGCACTGGCTGGCGGGCGCGCCGCCGACCGAGGCGCTGAGCCAGCGCGTCGGCCTGGCGCTGGAGCGGCTGGTCGAGGCCACCCAGGTGCGCTTCCCCGCGGTGTCGGACCTGGCCCGCGGCGTGGTGTTCCGCTGGTTCGCCCAACCGCTGCTGCGCCGCAACCGGGCCCGGGTCTACGCCGCGGTGCGCGACGGCCTGCGCTACCTCGACCGCAACCCCGACGCCCCGGACCGCGCCGAGCGCATCCAGGCGATGGTGGCCAGCGCCGAGCCGCTGGTGCGGCTGCTCGGCCAGCGGATCGGGCGGCCCGGCCGCGACCACGCGCCGCTGCTGGAGGTGCTGACCCGCCGCTACTACGGCAACCGCGGCCTGTCGGAGGTCACCGCGCGCGACGCGGCGGGCTGCCGGTTCGTCACCGCCGAGCACGCCTCGGCCGCGGGGCAGACCCGGGTGATCGCCACCGCCGTGGACATCGCGCAGCTCCCCGACGCGATCGGCGCGGTGGGCAAGCTCGCCGCCGACGCCGCCGACCGCGGCATGGTGGCCGACCTCTACGTCACCTGGGAGGGCCAGCCCGACGCCGACGGGATGGTCCAGCGGCTCGGCGAGCTGCTGGCCGAGCACCCGCTGCCCGCGGGCCTGCGCCGGATCACCACCACCGTCGCGGGCACCAGCGGCGCGGTGTTCCACCACCACTTCACCTTCCGCCCGGATGGCGCGGGCTTCGCCGAGGACCGGCTGATCCGCGGCCTGCACCCGCAGATCGCCCAGCGGCTCCAGCTGCACCGGCTGCGCGAGTTCGACCTCACCCGGCTGCCCTCGGCCGACGAGGAGATCTACCTGTTCAAGGCGGTGGCGCGCAGCAACCCGGCCGACGAGCGGCTGTTCGCGATGAGCCAGGTCCGCGACCTGACCCCGCTGCGCGAGGCCGACGGCAGGCTGGTCGCGCTGCCCGCGGTGGAGGACACCTTCGCGGGCTGCCTCGACGCGATCCGCAACATCCAGGCGCAGCGCCCGCAGAACAAGCGCTTCGACACCAACCGGATCATGATGTACGTCTGGCCCGCCACGGACGTCACCCGCGACGAGCTGAACACGCTGGTCCAGCGCATCCTGCCGACCACGGCCGGAGCCGGGCTGGAGGAGGTCCAGTTCCTGGCCCGCCAGCGCACCGAGACCGGCGAGCTGACCGAGGTCGCCGCGCGGATCACCCTGGAGCCCGGAGGGGAGTTCCGGCTCGACGTCGGCGAGCCGACGACCGACCCGGTGGAGCCGCTGGACGACTACCGGCAGAAGGTGCTGCGCGCCGCCCAGCGCGGCACCACCTACCCCTACGAGCTGACCGGGCTGCTGGCCGGTCCCGAGGGCAGCTTCGTCGAGCACGACCTCGACGTGCACGGCGTCCTCGTCCCGGTCGAGCGGCCGAAGGGGCGCAACACCGCCGCGATCATCGCGGGCGTGGTGAGCACGCCGACCGAGCGGCACCCCGAGGGCGTCACCCGGGTGGTGCTGCTGGGCGACCCGACCAAGGCGCTGGGCGCGCTGGCCGAGCCGGAGTGCACGCGGGTGATCGCCGCGCTCGACCTCGCCGAGCGGATGGGCGTGCCGCTGGAGTGGTTCGCCCTGTCGGCCGGGGCGCGCATCTCGATGTCCTCGGGCACCGAGAACATGGACTGGGTCGCCGCGGCGCTCAAGCGGATCGTGACGTTCACCCAGGACGGCGGCGAGATCAACGTCGTGGTGGCGGGCATCAACGTCGGCGCCCAGCCGTACTGGAACGCCGAGGCCACGATGCTCATGCACACCAAGGGGATCCTGGTGATGACGCCGGACTCGGCGATGGTGCTGACCGGCAAGCAGTCGCTGGACTTCTCCGGCGGGGTGTCCGCTGAGGACAACTTCGGCATCGGCGGCTACGACCGGGTGATGGGCCCCAACGGCCAGGCGCAGTACTGGGCCCCGAACCTCGCCGGGGCGCGCGACGTGCTGATGGCGCACTACGACCACACCTACGTCGTGCCCGGCGAGAAGGGCCCGCGCCGCGCGGTCACCACCGACCCGGCCGACCGCGACATCTCCGGGTTCCCGCACGCAGTGGTGGACAGCGACTTCACCACGGTCGGGGAGATCTTCTCCGCCGAGCACAACCCGGACCGCAAGAAGCCCTTCGACATCCGCACGGTGATGCGGGCGCTGTCCGACCAGGACCACCCGGTGCTGGAGCGCTGGGCGGGCATGGCCGACGCGCACACCGCGGCCGTGCAGGACGTGCACATCGGCGGCTGGCCGGTCTGCCTGGTCGGCATCGAGTCGCGCGCGGTGCCCCGCCGCGGCTTCCCGCCCACCGACGGCCCGGACACCTACACCGCGGGCACGCTGTTCCCGCAGTCGTCCAAGAAGACCGCGCGGGCGATCAACTCCGCCTCCGGCAACCGGCCGCTGGTGGTGCTGGCCAACCTGTCGGGCTTCGACGGCTCGCCGGAGTCGATGCGCAAGCTCCAGCTGGAGTACGGCGCGGAGATCGGCCGCGCGATCGTCAACTTCGACGGCCCGATCGTGTTCTGCGTGATCTCCCGCTACCACGGCGGCGCGTTCGTGGTGTTCTCCAAGGCGCTCAACCCGAACATGACGGTGCTGGCGCTGGAGGGCTCCTTCGCCTCCGTGCTCGGCGGCGCGCCCGCCGCGGCGGTGGTGTTCTCCAGCGAGGTCAACAACCGCACGGCCACCGACCCGCGGGTGACCGAGCTGCAGGCCCGGGTGTCGGCGGCCAGCGGCGCCGAGCGCGCGGCGCTGACCGCCCAGCTCGCCGAGCTCCAGTCCGCCGTCCGCGCCGAGAAGCTGGGCGAGGTCGCCGCCGAATTCGACCGCGTGCACAGCATCCAGCGCGCCGTCGAGGTCGGCTCGGTCGACGCGATCATCACCGCGGCCGAGCTGCGCCCGCGCGTCATCGCGGCGATCGAGCAGGGGATGCGGGGGTAGCCACGGGCGAGGCGCGCGGCGACGGGTCGGTGCGGAACATCCTCATCGCGGGGACCGCACCGGAGGTCGTGGTGCAGGCCCACACGGTGGTCCTGCCCGCCGAGCGGCCCGTGCCGCGCCAGCTTCCCGCCGCCCCCGCCGGGTTCGTCGGCCGGGACGCCGAGCTGGCCGAGCTGGACCGGGCGGCGGGGGCGGTGGTGATCTCGGCGCTGGCCGGGGCGGGCGGGATCGGCAAGACCTGGCTGGCGCTGCACTGGGCGCACCGGAACGCCGAGCGGTTCCCGGACGGGCAGCTGTTCGTGGACCTGCGCGGGTTCGCGCCCGGGGCCGACCCGATGCCCGCCGCCGAGGCGGTGCGCGGCTTCCTCGACGCCCTCGGCGTCGACCCGCGCCGCCTGCCGCCCGACCCGCACGCCCAGGTCGGGCTGTACCGAAGCCTGACGGCCGGGAAGCGGCTGCTGGTGGTGCTGGACAACGCCGCGTCCGCCGAGCAGGTGGTCCCGCTGCTGCCCGGCACGCCCAGGGCCACCGTGCTGGTGACCAGCAGGCGGCGGCTGACCGGCCTGGTGGCCGCGCACGGCGCGCTGCCGGTGCTGCTCGACGCCCTGCCCGACGGCGACGCCCGGCGGCTGCTGACCGCCCGCATCGGCCGGGAGCGGGTCGACGCCGAGCCCGCCGCCGCGGCCGACCTGCTCGCCGGGTGCGGCGGGTTCCCGCTGGCGCTGGCCGTCGCGTCCGGGCGGGCCCGGGTGCACCCGCGGCTGCCGCTGGCCGCGCTGGCCGCCGACCTGCGCCGCGACGGCGGCTTTGATGGGGACGATCCAGCGACCAGCCTGACCGCCGTGCTGTCGTGGTCGCACCGCGGGCTCACCGCGGAGCAGCGGCGGGTGTTCGGGCTGCTGGGGGTCGCGCCCGGGCGCGACATCGGGCTGCCTGCGGCGGCCGCGCTCACCGGGATCGCCGTCGACCGGCTGCGGCGGGTGCTGGACGGGCTGGTCGATGCGTCCCTGCTCGACGGCGACGGGCGGTACCGGATGCACGACCTGGTCCGCGCCTACGCCGCCACCACCGCCGAGGACCCGGCCCCGGCGCTGCGGCGCGTCCTGGACTTCTACGCCCACACCGCCGTCGCGGCCGACCGGCTGCTGATCCCGCACCGCAAGCCCATCCAGCTCGACCCGCCCGCCGCCGACCCGCACCCGCTGCCGGACGCCGCCGCCGCGCTGTCCTGGCTCGACGCCGAGCTGGCGAACCTGGTCGATGCGCAGCGGGTCTCCGATGACGCGACCGCGTGGCGGTTGGCATGGGGCACGTCGACGTTCCTGTTCCGCCGAGGGCAGCACGACCTCATGCGCGTGGTGTGGTCGGCCGCGGTGGCGGCGGCCGAGCACCTCGACGCGACCGCCCGCATGCTGGCCCACCGTCACCTCGGACTCGCCACCGCCCACTGCGGCGACGCGGACGCGGCCGTCGAGCACCTGCAGGTGGCCCTCGCCCTGGCCGATGGCCAGCCCGACGCCTTGGCGCCGATCCACCAATCCCTGGCCTGGGTCTGGGACCGCAGCGGCAACGCCGAACGCGCTCTGCACCACGCCCAGGCATCCCTGGACCTGCTGCGCGAGGTGGACCAGCCGGTCGCCCGAGCCGCCGCCCTCAACGCCGCGGGCTGGTACGCCGCCCGCTGCGGCAACCACGACCTGGCCCGCGAGCGCTGCCAAGCCGCCCTCGCCCTCAACCGCACCCACGACAACCCCGGCGGCGCAGCGGACGCCCTCGACAGCCTCGGCTACATCGACCACCACAGCGGCAGGCACCGCGCAGCCATCGAGCACTACGAACAGGCCCTAGCCCTACGCCGCGCGACCGGGGCAGCCAGCGGAGCCGCCGACATCCTCGACCACCTCGGCCACCCCCACACCGCCCTCGGCGACCACGACCGCGCGCGGGAGGTCTGGCAGGAAGCCCTCCGCCTGTACGAAGCCCAGGGCCGAGACACCGACGCCACCCGAGTCCGCACGCAACTAGCCGACCTGAGCCGCAAGGTCACCGCTCAGCCGTCGCAGGGATCTAAGAGCACCGCGGCGGCTGCCGAATCCTGAACCCCGACCAGAACCGGCCGGTCACCCGTGGGAACGGGGACCGGCCGGATCGGGGTGTGGGTCAGAGCAGGCTGGCTGCTTCGGTGAGGGTGTGGCGGAGGATGGACTCGATCTCGTCGAACTCGGTCTGGCCGCAGGTCAGCGGGGGTGCGACCTGCACGACCGGGTCGCCGCGGTCGTCGGGGCGGCAGTAGAGGCCGTTGTCGAAGAGGGTGCGGGGGAGGTAGCCGCGGATCAGGCGCTCGCGTTCGTCCGCGTCGAGGGTCTGCTTGGTCGACTTGTCCTTGACCAGCTCCACCGCCCAGAAGTAGCCGTCGCCGCGGACGTCGCCGACGATGGGGAGGTCGAGGAGTTTGCGCATGGTCGCGCCGAAGGCGGCTTCGTTGTCCAGCACGCGCTGGTTGAGGCCCTCGGCGTCGAAGATGTCGAGGTTGGCCAGCGCGACCGCGGCTGCGACCGGGTGGCCGCCGAAGGTGTAGCCGTGCGGGAAGGTGGTCTTGCCGTGCAGGAACGGCTCCACGACCCGGTCGGTGGTGATCATCGCGCCGATCGGGGCGTAGCCGGAGCTCATGCCCTTGGCGCAGGTGATGATGTCGGGGACGTAGCCGAACTTCTCGCAGGCGAAGGTCGTGCCGTGCCTGCCGAAGGCGCCGATCACCTCGTCGGAGACCAGCAGCACGTCGTGCTTGTCGCAGATCTCGCGGACCCGCTGGAAGTAGCCCGGCGGCGGGGTGAGGCAGCCGCCGGAGTTCTGCACCGGCTCCAGCACGACCGCGGCCACGGTCTCCGGGCCCTCGAAGAGGATCGCCTCCTCGATCCGGTCGGCCGCCCACCGGCCGAACGCGACCGGGTCGTCCATGTCCGAGCGGTAGAAGTTGGTGTTGGGCACCCGGAAGCCGCCCGGGGTCAGCGGCTCGAACAGCTGCTTCATCGCGGGCAGGCCGGTGATCGCCAGCGCGCCCTGGGGGGTGCCGTGGTAGGCCACGGCCCGGCTGATCACCTTGTGCTTGAGCGGGCGGCCGGTCAGCTTGAAGTACTGCTTGGCCACCTTCCAGGCGCTCTCGACGGCCTCGCCGCCGCCGGTGGTGAAGAACACCCGGTTCAGGTCGCCCGGGGTGGCCGCCGCCAGCCGCTCGGCCAGCCGGACCGCGGGCGGGGTCGCGTAGCCCCACACCGGGAAGTAGGCCAGCTCGGCGGCCTGGGCGGCCATCACCTCGGCCAGCTCGCGGCGGCCGTGCCCGGCCTGCACGACGAACAGGCCGGAGAGCCCGTCGAGGACGCGGCGGCCGCGGTCGTCCCAGATGTAGGCGCCCTCGCCGCGGGTGATGACCGGGCCGGGCCCGGCCGACAGGCGGGTGAAGTGCGGCCACAGGTTCCCCCAGCCCGCCTGGGCCGAGCCGGTCGCCGCGGGGTCGTGCTCGGTGAGCGTCATCTCTGCCGTCCTCAGTCGTTGCGGGGGAAGCCCAGGCTCAGGCCGCGCTGGCCGCCGTCGGGCCAGCGGGAGGTGACGACCTTGCCCCGGGTGAAGAAGTGCACGCCCTCGGCGCCGTGGGCGTGGGTGTCGCCGAACAGCGAGTCCTTCCAGCCGCCGAAGGAGTAGTAGGCGACCGGGACCGGGATCGGCACGTTGACGCCGACCATGCCGACCTCGACCTCGTTCTGGAAGCGCCGCGCGGCGCCGCCGTCGGTGGTGAAGATCGCGGTGCCGTTGCCGTAGGGGTTGGCGTTGACCAGCGCCAGGGCATCGGCGTAGGTCGCCACGCGGACCACGGACAGCACCGGGCCGAAGATCTCGTCGGTGTAGACCGACATCTGCGGTGTCACCCGGTCGAGCAGGGTCGGGCCGAGGAAGAAGCCGGAGCCGTCGGCGTCGGGCTCGACGTGCCTGCCGTCGATGACGACCTCGGCGCCCGCCCGCTCGCCCTCGCCGACGTACCCGGCGACCCGGTCGCGGTGCTCGGCGGTGACCAGCGGGCCCATGTCGCAGCCGCGCCTGCCGTCGCCGGTGCGCAGGCCGCGGGCCCGCTCGGCGATGGCGGCCACCAGCGGGTCGGCGACCGCGCCGACGGCGACGACCACGCTGATCGCCATGCACCGCTCCCCCGCCGAGCCGAACCCGGCGCTCACCGCGGCGTCGGCGGCCACGTCGAGGTCGGCGTCGGGCAGCACCACCATGTGGTTCTTGGCCCCGCCCAGCGCCTGCACCCGCTTGCCCGCCGCGCTGGCGCGCTGGTGGACGTAGCGGGCCACCGGGGTGGAGCCGACGAACGAGACGGCCTTGATCGCGGGGTGGTCGAGCAGGCCGTCGACGGCCTCCTTGTCGCCCTGCAGGACGGTGAACACCCCGTCGGGCAGGCCCGCCCGCTGCCAGAGCCGGGCCAGCAGCAGCGCCGCCGACGGGTCCTTCTCGCTGGGCTTGAGCACCACGGTGTTGCCCGCCGCGATGGCGATGGGCACGAACCACAGCGGCACCATGACCGGGAAGTTGAACGGGCTGATCACCGCGACCGGGCCGAGCGGCTGGCGGATGGAGTGCACGTCCACCGCGGTCGAGGCGTTCTCGGTGTAGCCGCCCTTGAGCATCGGCCCGATGCCGCAGGCGTACTCCACGACCTCCAGGCCGCGGGCGACCTCGCCCTGGGCGTCGGAGACCACCTTGCCGTGCTCGGCGGTGATCAGCTCGGCCAGCTCGTCCTTGGCCGCCTCCAGCAGCTCCCGGAAGGCGAACAGGATGCGCGTGCGCCGGGACAGGGAGGTGTCGCGCCAGCCGGGGAAGGCCGCCGCCGCTGCCGCCACCGCCTGCTCGACCTCGGCCGCGCCCGCCAGCGCGACCCGCCGGGCGACCTTGCCGGTGGCCGGGTCGAACACGTCGGCGGCGCGGCCGGACCCGCCGGCCAGCTCGGCGCCGTTGATCCAGTGCCCCACGATCTCCGCGGTCATCGACTGTCCCTCCTGTCGGATGCCTCAAGCGTCGGGCCGGAGGGCCGGTCGGAACCAGTTACACAATGGCGCTGATCAAGTTCGCGGGCCGACGGTGTGTAAAGCGGTGCGTGCTAGGGTCCGGCCCGTGTACCCGACCGTGGCGGACGTCCTCGCCACACCGGCAGTGCAGGCCGGTGACCCGCGGGTCCGCGCGGGCGACGACGCGCTGGACCGGCCGGTCCGCTGGGTGCACGTCAGCGAGATCGCCAACGTCGCCGGGACGCTGGAGGGCGGCGAGCTGCTGCTGTCCACCGGCATCGTCGCCGCCGACCCGGGCGTGGACCTGGCCGCCTACGTCGCCGCGCTGCGCGAGGCGGGCGCCAGCGGGCTGGTGGTCGAGCTGGGCAGGCACCTGCCCGCGCTGCCCGAGGCGATGGTGCGCACCGCCCGGCGGCTGGGGCTGCCGCTGGTCGAGCTGCGCCGGACCGTGCGGTTCGTGGAGATCACCGAGGCGGTGCACACCCGCATCCTCAACGTCCAGCACGAGCGGCTGCGGTTCACCCAGCAGGTGAACGAGGTGTTCACGACGCTGACGGTCGAGGGTGCGCAGGTGGAGGAGATCCTGGCCAAGGCCAGCGCCCTCGGCGGGCACCCGGTGGTGCTGGAGGACCTGGCCCACCACGCGGTCGCCTTCAGCGGCACCACCCGCCCGGACGAGCTGCTGCGCGACTGGGAGGCCCGCTCGCGGCTGGCCGCGGCGGGCGGGGAGACCGCGGTCGCGGGGCCGGAGCGGTGGCTGTGCACGCCGGTCGGCCCGCGCCGGGGCCGCTGGGGCAGGCTGGTCGTGCCGCTGGCGGTGGCCGACACCGACCAGCTCGCCGCGGTGCTCGAACGCGCCGCCGACACGCTGGCGATCACCCGCATGCTGCGCGGGGAGGGCCGCGACGTCTCCGCCGACGCCCACGGCGGCCTGCTGCGCGACCTGCTGGCCGGGCAGCTCACCGACGAGCGGGCGATGGGCGCGCGGCTGCGCGCGCTCGGCCTGCGCACCGGCCGCGCCTACGCCGTCCTCGTCGTCGCGGCCGACCGGGCGGCCCCCGACCGGCCCGCGCTCGACCGCACCGTGCTCGACGTCGTGACCGCCACCGCCCGCGCCCAGGGCCGGGCCGCGCTGACCGGGCGCACCGGGCCCGGCCGCTGCGCGGTGGTCTTCGCCGTCCCGGCCGAGGCCGACGAGCCCGCGGCCGTGCGGTCGTTCCTGGCCGCCGCCCGGCCGCGGCTGCCCCCGGGCACCGCGGTCGCCGCCGCCGAGCCCGCGACCCGGCTGACCGGGCTGTCGGCCGCGCTGGCCGAGGCGACCCACATCGCCGACGTGGTGGCCGCGGGCCGGGTCGACGAGCGCGAGGTCTACCGCAGCCGCGACATCGGCGCGCGGGGCCTGCTGTGGTCGCTGCGCGGCGACCCGCGGCTGCACCGCTTCGCCGAGCTCCAGCTGCAGCCGCTGCTCAGCCACCGCGCCCGCCACCACGGCGACGAGCAGCTGCTCGACCTGCTGCGCACCTACCTCGCCGCCAACGGCAACGTCGCCGTGCTCGCCCGCGCCCTGCACCTGAGCAGGCCCGCGGTGTACGCGCGGCTCAAGCGGCTGGCCGACGTGCTCGGCCGCGACATCGCCGACGCGGAGACCCGGCTGTCGCTGCACCTGGCCGTGCTCGCCTACGACCAGGCCGCGCCCGCCGAGGGGGCGCGGTGACCCACCGCAGCGGGGTCGACCGGGGATTGCCACGGCCGTTGACACTGTGTCGTCGAACACACGGCACCCTTTACGGATCGTCACTTGCCCGGCCTGCGGTCCACGATCGACAGTGCTCCGCATGACCGACCCCGAGGTAGTCCGCATCGCGGGGCTCCAGACGCCCAGCGCCCCCGCGGACGTGCCTGCCAACCTCGCCGTGCTCGACCAGGCCGCGCAGGCGGCCGCCGACTCCGGGGCGCGGCTGCTCATCACCCCCGAGATGTTCATCACCGGCTACGACATCGGCGACGCCGTGCACACCCTGGCCCACGAGGACCTGGTGGGCCCGGCCGCCGAGATCGCCGCCCGGACCGGGGTCGGGATCGTCCTGGGCGCCCCCGAGCACGACGGGGGCGCCTACTACAACAGCGCGTACTTCATCGACGACCACGGCCGGGTCACCGCCCGCTACCGCAAGACGCACATGTTCGGCGAGCTCGACCGCCGCTACTTCGCCCCCGGCGAGGACCTGGTCTGCACCACCGAGTTCCACGGCCTGACCATCGCGCTGCTCATCTGCTACGACGTGGAGTTCCCCGAGCCGGTCCGGGCCGCGGCGCTGGCCGGGGCCCACCTGGTCGCGGTGCCCACCGCGCAGATGACCCCGTTCGAGTTCACCGCCGACCACCTCGTGCGCACCCGGGCGTGGGAGAACCAGGTGTACCTGGCCTACATCAACCACGACGGCGCCGAGGGCTCGCTCGACTACGTGGGCCGCAGCAGCATCATCGCCCCCAACGGCGACGTGCTCGACCGGGTGGAGCACGGCGCCCGGCTGCTCGTCGCCGACGTGCGGCCGGAGGCGGTGCGGCAGGCCCAGCGGGACAACCCGTACCTCACCGACCGCCGCCCCGGCCTCTACGCCCCTTCCCGTGAGGACCACCGACCATGAGCACCCCCACCACCGCCTCCCCCGCCCCGGGGGACTCCACCGCACCCGACGCCGCGGCAGCCGGGCGGTCCCGGCTCTCCGGCAGGCTCGGCACCGGCGGCATCGTCTTCATGGTCATCGCGGCCGCGGCCCCGCTGACCGTCATCGGCGGCAACGTGCCGCTGGCCATCGGCTCGGGCAACGGCGCGGGCGCGCCCATCGGGTTCGTCATCGCCGCCCTGGTGCTGCTGGTCTTCTCCGTCGGCTTCGTGACCATGACCCCGCACGTCAAGGAGGCGGGGGCGTTCTACTCCTACGTCACCCGCGGCCTCGGCGGCAGGCCGGGCATGGGCACGGCGTACGTGGCGCTGGTGGCCTACACCGCCATCCAAGTAGGCATGTACGGCTACTTCGGCTGGGCCATCGGGGATCTGGTGGCCTACTACGGCGGGCCGTCGATCCCGTGGTGGGTCTTCGCCATCGCGGGCGTGGTGATCGTGGGGCTGTTCGGCTACCGGCACATCGAGCTGAGCTCGAAGGTGCTCGGCGTCGCGCTGGTGCTGGAGATCGCCATCGTCGTCGCGCTCGACACCGCGATCATCGCCACCGGCGGGGCCAACGGGATCACCGGCGAGTCGTTCACGCCGGAGGCGATCACCTCGGGGCCGCTGGGCATCGCGGTGCTGTTCGCGCTCACCGGCTTCATCGGCTTCGAGGCCACCGCGGTCTTCCGCGACGAGGCCCGCGACCCCGAGCGCACCATCCCGCGGGCGACCTACCTCGCCGTCGTCATCATCGGGGTGTTCTACGCGATCTCCTGCTGGAGCCTGATCGAAGGAATCGGCGCCGACCGCGCGAACGCGGTGGCCAACGAGGCGCTGAGCAGCGGCGGCAACCTGCTGCTGGACTCGGCGGGCACCTACCTGGGCGTGGTCCTGCGCGACGTGATGCAGGTGCTGCTGTGCACCAGCGTGTTCGCCTGCGTGCTGTCCTTCCACAACGTCATCGCGCGCTACCAGTTCGCCCTGGCCAACAGCGGGTCCTTCCCCGCGCCGCTGGGCCGGGTCCACGCCCGGCACGGCTCGCCCGCGTTCTCCTCGGTGGTGCAGACCGGGACCGCGCTGGTGCTGGTGCTGGTCTTCACCCTCGTCGGGCTCGACCCGCTGGTCGGCGTCTTCGGCTCGATGGCGGGCGTGGCGACGGTGGGCATGGTCCTGCTGATGCTGCTGACCTCGGTCTCGGTGGTCGCCTTCTTCCAGCGCACCCCCGAAGCGCGCGCCGGGCGGGTCTGGCCGACCGTGGTCGCCCCGATCGCCGCCGTCGTCGGGCTGCTGGTGAGCCTGTGGCTGGTCGTCTCCAACTTCACGCTGGTGACCGGCGGCAGCGCCGGGGTGAGCCTGGTGCTGGGCCTGATCCCGGTGGCCGCGCTCGTCGCCGGGCTGGCTATCGGCCCGCGGCGGTAGCGAGGACCCCGGCCAGCGGGGTGGCCGGGCGCCCGCTGAGGCGTTCGACGTGGTCGGTCACCGCCGCCAGCTCGCCGCGGGCGATGGCGGTGTAGGTGGAGACCCAGGCGTCGACCTCCCAGTCCGGGGCGTTGTAGGACGCCCTGGACTGGTACGCCTCCTCGACCGTCTCGGGGTGGTAGGTCGCGGGGGTGCCGGTGACCTCGGTGATGATCTCGGCGATCTGGTGCAGGGTCAGCGATTCCGGGCCGGTCAAGTCGTAGGTCTGTCCGATGTGGGCGCCGGGGTCGGTGAGGACGGCGGTGGCGCACTCGGCGATGTCGTCCTGACCGACGACCGCCGCCCGGCCGTCGCCCGCAGGCCCGCGGATCACGCCGTCGGCGCCCACCAGGCCGGGCATGAAGTCGGCGTAGAGGTTGTCGCGCAGGAAGGTGTGCGCCAGGCCGGTGGCGCGGATGTGCTCCTCGGTGGCCCAGTGGTCGCGCGCCAGGGTGAAGGCGGCGTCGGGGGCCGCGCCGTAGAACGAGATGTAGACCAGGTGCCCGACACCCGCGTCGGCTGCGGCGTCGACGAACGCGCGGTGCTGCTCGACCCGGTCCGCGGACTCGGACGCGGAGACCATGAGCACCACGTCGACGCCCGCCAGCGCCGCGCGCACGGCGGCGCGGTCGCCGAACTCGGCGCGGTGGACGGCCGCGCCGGGCAGGTCCGGGCAGCGGGACGGGTCGCGGGCGAGCATCCGCTGGGCGATGCCCGCCGCGGCCAGCCGCCGGGCCACCCGCCCGCCGAGCCTGCCGGTGACCCCCGTGACCGCGATCCGCTGCGCATCCATCACCGGGCGATCCTGCCACCCCGCCCCGACGGGCGCAGGTTGACAACCCCGGGCGTGTCCCCCCAGTCTTGAGAGCGCTCCCAGTCGCCTGGCCGAACAGGAACGCCGATGAGCCGTCGCGTCGCCCCGCTCGTCTTAGCCCTCACCGCCGCCCTCCTCACGGCGCCGCCCGCCCTCGCCGAGCCCGCCGTCGCGGTGTCGGTCGACCTGCGCGCCGGGCTGGAGCCCGTCGGCGACGTCGGGATCGGGGTCAACCACGCGATCTGGGACAGCCAGCTGGGCGCCCCGGAGGTGGCCGACCTGCTGCGCGACGCGGGTGTGCAGGCCATGCGCTACCCGGGCGGGTCGTACTCGGACATCTACCACTGGGAGGACCACACCGCCCCCGGCGGCTACGTCGCGCCGAACACCGACTTCGACACCTTCATGGCCGGGGTCCGCCGCGCGGGCGGGCAGGCCATCGTGACCGCGAACTACGGCACCGGCACGCCCGAGGAGGCCGCGGGCTGGGTGCGCTACGCCAACGTCGAGAAGGGCTACGGGGTCGAGTACTGGGAGATCGGCAACGAGCTCTACGGCAACGGCCACTACGGCGCGGAGTGGGAGGCCGACGAGCACCCCGACAAGAGCCCCGCGGGGTACGCGGGGCTGGTCCGCGACTACGCGCGGGCGATGAAGGCGGTGGACCCGACGATCAAGGTCGGCGCGGTGCTGACCACCCCGGGCGAGTGGCCCGACGGCATCACCGCCGCCGGCGACGCGGGGTCGTGGAACGAGGTCGTGCTGTCGGTGGCGGGCGCGGACATCGACTTCGTGATCCTGCACTGGTACCCGGCGGGCGCGGCGGAGATGCTGGCCAGCGTCGACCGCGTGCCGGTGATGCTGCGGCTGGCGCGCGAGCAGATCGCCCGGTACGCGGGCAAGGACCTCGAAATCGCGTTCACCGAGCTGAACACCAACTACGGGCGCAACACCCAGCCCGGCGCGCTGTTCGCCGCCGACGCCTACGCGACCATGCTCGCCCACGGCGTGTTCAACATCGACTGGTGGAACGTGCACAACGGCATCGGCAACGTCACGACGGTGGCCGGGCAGACCGACTACGAGGACTTCGGCCTGCTCTCCAGCGGGAGCTGCACCCCGGACGGCGCGGTGTGCCAGCCGCCGCTGAACACGCCGTTCGCGCCGTACCACGCGCTGGCGCTGGTGTCGCGCTTCGCCGAGCCGGGCGACCAGTTCGTCACCGCCACCTCGTCGGACCCGATGCTGCGGGCGCACGCGGTGCGCAAGCCCGACGGCGACCTGGCGGTCATGCTGGTCAACCGCGACCCGGACAACGCCAAGACCGTCGCAGTGGACCGCACCGGCCCCGCGGAGATCCTGAGCTACGGCAACGGCGACACCGCCATCACGCGCACGACGGGCGACAGCGGGTCGGTGGCCGTCGCGCCCTACTCGATCACCGTCCTGCGGCTCGACGCGGCAGCGGCCCCGGGCTCGACCGCGCCCCGCCCGGCCGCCGCCGAGGTGACCGACCGCACCGCCACCCTCACCTGGCCCGCGGCGGCGCCCGGCCTCAAGTACGAGGTGCACCGCCAGGTCGGCGCGCGCACCGAGCAGTGGGGTGAGACGACCGGCACGACCTTCACCGCCCGCAACCTGACCCCGAGCACGACCTACACCGTCAACCTCATCACCCGCGACGGCGCGGGCCGGGTCTCCTGGGCCTCTCCCCCGCTCACCTTCACCACCTCCGCGCCCGCGCGCTCGACCTGCCGGGTGGTGTTCTCCGACGCCAACGACTGGGGCAACGGGTACGTCGGCAGCATCGACATCACCAACACCGGCACGCGCCCGGTCGAGAACTGGACGCTGGCCTTCACCTGGCCCACCACGTGGCAGCGGGTCGACAGCGGGTGGAGCGCGACCTGGACGCAGACCGGCGCCGCGGTCACCGCGGCCAACCCGGGCACGATCGCCCCGGGGGCCACGGTGAACGCGGGCTTCGTCGCCGCCTACCACGGCCCGAACGTGCCGCCGAACGCCTTCACCCTCAACGGGATCCCCTGCTCGGTGGGCTAGGGGGCCAGCGGCGGCCAGAAGTCGAGCCGGTGCTCGCGCCGGTAGTCGACGCCGGTGACCGCGCCGGGGGCGAGCTGCTGGACGTGGCCGCCCTCGGCGAAGGCGGGCCAGGGCGGCAGGGCGTCGCCGTTGGGGTCGCCGGTGCGGGCGAAGGCGGTCCAGCAGCGGATCATCAGGTCGGACAGCTCCGGCGCGTCGTCGCCCTCCGGGAACAGGTACGGGATGTCGCTGCTGTGGGTCGCGCCCTCGGGGGAGGCGGCCTCGTCGGCGAACTCGAAGGCGTAGACCGGGGTGTGCCGGGACAGCAGCTCGTGCTGGCGGTGGGTGGCGCGCGCCCACACCCGGTCGGTGAGCACCTGGGCCCACGCCCGGCTCGGGCTCTCGAACGCGCTCAGCGGGTACTCCGCGGCGACCTCGGCGGCCCGGTCGCCGAACGCCGCGGTCAGCAGGCGCGGGTAGTCCTCGGCCGACACCGGCCCGCGGAACAGCTCGACGAGGCCGCGGTGCTCGTGCCGGGCGTTGCCCGCCAGCACCGGCACCCGGGCGAACTCGCCCGCCGCGAAGGCTTCGGCGGGCACGGCGGGCAGGTCGGGGCCGCCGAAGCCGTAGGGCTGGAAGATGTTCATCACCTGGGGGTGGTCGAGCAGCGCCTCGGTGGGCAGGGCGCGCAGGCAGTCGAGGTCCTGGCAGCCCAGCTGCTCCCCGATCGCCTGGCCGATGCCCGCGATCTCGGCCTGGTCGCGCCAGGCCAGCCACGGCAGCGCCTCCAGCCCGGGGTACCACGCCTCGGCGGGCAGGTCGACCAGCGCGAACCCGCTGTGCATGATGGCCTTGTCGAACAGCCCGCGCGAGGCGGGCGACACCAGGTGCGCGGCCACCGACGACGCGCCGTAGGACACCCCGAACACCGTGACGTTGCCCGGGTCGCCGCCGAACGCGGCGGCGTTGCGGCGCACCCAGTCCAGCGCGGCGCGCTGGTCGGCCAGACCGAAGGCGCCCGACCCGGCCAGGTCCGGGTAGCCGAACCCGCCGAAGACCCCGAGCCGGTAGTTGATCGTCACCACGACGACGTCCCCGCGCGTGGCCAGGGCCCGTGCGGGGAAGTGGTGGCCCGCCCCCACCGCGCCGTCGCCGTGCACCCACACCATCACCGGGCGGCTGCCGGTGGTCGACGGGGTGGTGACGTTGAGGAACAGGCAATCCTCATTGGTCGATCGAGTGTCCGAATAGGACGATCCGGCCTGGGCGCACGGGCTGCCCGGCTCGGTCGCCGCGCGCACGCCCTCCCAGGGCGCGACCCGCTCGGGGGCTGCCCACCGGCTCTGCTTGGCGTACGGGATCCCTTGGAACAAAGTGTGGTCGGCGTGGACCACACCCCGCACCTGCCCGGTGTCCGTCGTGGCGATCCCGTCGTCCCCCTTCTCCCCGCACGCGGTCAGCACCATGAGCGCTGCTGCCGCAAGACCTGCCCGACGCATGCCGTCATCCCCTCGTCGTGGCGAGCCCCACCGCGGTGACCAGCTCGCGTTCGCAGAGGTCGAGGTCGACCTCCGCGCCGTCGCCGAGCCGGGTCAGCACCCCGTCGCGCAGCGCCATGACGAACAGCGCCATGACCTCGGCGTCGAAGTCCCGGAACTCCCCGGCGCGCTGGCCCGCCCGCAGCAGGTCCGCCATCTTCCGGTGGTCCTCGTCGGCCGTGGTGCCTGCCGACACGTGCGGGCGCACGGCGTGCAGGGCCAAGGCGTGCGCGCGGTGCCCGGCCAGGAAGCGCAGGTTCGCCACGAGGAAGGCCCGCAGCTCGTCGGCCGCGGTCTCCCCCCGGTCCATCCGCTCCAGGACGAACGCGGTGAACACGGCCTTGACCTCGGCGAAGACCGCGTCGACCAGTTCCTGCTTGCCCGCGAAGTGGTAGGAGATCAGGCCGGTGCTGCTCAGCCCCGCCCGCGCCGCGATCTGCTTGAACGAGGTCGCCGCGTAGCCCTGCTCGGCCAGCACGGCGATGGCCGCCGCGACGATCTGGTTGCGCCGCGCCTGCTCGGTCACCGATTTTGCTCGCACAAGCAAAAGTTAGCACGGTCGAGCAAACCGCCGCTAGGCCGAACGGGTTCCGCCTGGTCGAACGGTGATCACCGGGGCCGCGGCCGCCCTATCGTGCGGGGATGGTCACCGGCCCCTTCGCCCACGGCGCCGAGGGCTGGCGGGTGCGGGTGCGCGGGCAGGGCGGGGTGCTCGGGGCCGGGGTCCTGGTCGACCCCGACCACGTGGTCACCTGCGCGCACGTCGTGCTCGACGCGGGCGACCTCGCCGTCGACCTCGTGGCCCTGCCCGGCGCGCCCAGCAGCGCCGCCGCCGTGCTGGCGTGCGTCCCGCCGCGGGGCGACCGCGGCGACGTCGCCGTGCTGCGGCTGGCCGCCAGCCAGCCGCCCTCGGCCGTGGCGACGCTGCGCAAGGTCGCCCTGGCCTGGGACCGGGACGTGCACACGCTGGGCTACCCGCGCGGCGAGGGGCTCGACATCGGGGTGTGGGCGCGGATGCGGCTGGCCGCGCACGCCGGGTCGGAGTGGTTGCAGATGAACCGCCGCGCCGAGGGCGAGCAGCGGGTCCGCGCCGGGTTCAGCGGCTCGGGGGTCGCCGACGACGCCACCGGGGACGTGCTGGGCATCGTCGTCAGCGAGTACACCGACGAGGGCGCGGGGCTGGCGTGGATGCTGCCGGTCGCCGCGATCGAGGCGCACCTGCCGCTGGTGTCGGAGTGGGTGGTCGGCGACGACGGCATCGACCCGCCCGCCACCGCGCCCACCGGCTCCACCGCCGCGGTCCGGCCGATCCTGGACTGGCTGGCCCGGCGGGCGGACGGGGGTGGCGTGCTCGTCGTCGCCGGGGACGCGCTGGACGCCCTGCGCCACGCCGTGGTGACCGCGGGCGCCGGGCCGGACCTCACCATCGACGTCGAGGGGCTGACCGCCGAGCAGGTGTCGCGGCGCATCGTGGACCGCGCCGGGCTGGACGTGCACGGCTCCAGCACCGAGCGCATCCAGGCGGGCACCCCGCCGATGACGATCATCGCCGACGGCGTTGACCAGGCAGGCGAACCGCAGGCCCTGCTCGACTCGGTGCTCCGGCCCCTGGTCGCCAGCGGCGCGCGGCTGGTGGTCGGCGTGCGCGGGGCCGACCCCTCCGGGGCCCACACCCTGGCCAGGGACACCGTCACCGCCCGGCTCGACGGGTTCGCCGGGCGCATCGCCGCGCTGGGGGCGGACACCACGGCGAGCAGGCTGCGGATCAGCCTCAGCGCCCTGCGCCGCGCCGCCGCGGCGGACTACGCGCTCGTCGCCGACCGCCTGCCCCGGCTGGACCGCGCCATCACCCGCGCCGAGCAGGCGCGCGAGGCCCGGCTCCAGCAGCAGGACGAGACCGCCGACCTGCGCGGCCTCCTGGCAGCCTGGCAGGCGAAGGCGACCGACGGCGGCCTGGTGGAGCACATCGGCATCGCCACCGCCCTGGCCCGGGTCCACGCCCTGCTGGCGGCCGACCCGGTCGACCTCCCCGCCGCCCACGCCGCAGCCCGCGCCTACCAGGACGCCGTGCGACAGGCCCTCGCGGAAGGGGGACGCGGATGACTGCCTGCACCGCGGTGGGCGCAACGCCTGCGGAAGGAGGATGCCCATGACGACCTGCGTGCGACCGGGGTGCGACGGGGGGATCGACGAGACCGGCTACTGCGACGCCTGCGGGCACCAAGCCCAGACGGGTGGGAGTGCGGTGGTCTCGACGCGGGTCGCTGCGGAGGTGAGCTCGCCGAGCAGCCGTCGGTCCCGGGGGGCGGACCCGCTGTCGCTGCCGGTCTTCGACTTCCCCGACCCGACCAGCCGCATCCTGACCGATCCGCAGGTGCCGGTGCGGGTCCGGCGGTGCGCGGCGGAGGGGTGCCCGGACCCGACCGCCCTGCCGCCGCAGTCCTCCGGGTACTGCCTGGCCTGCGGCGCACCCTTCTCCTTCCTGCCCAGCTTGGAGCCCGGGGACCTCGTCGCCGACCAGTACCGGGTGGTGGGCTGCTTCGCGCGCGGCGGGCTCGGCTGGATCTACCTGGCCAGGGACACCCACCTGGACGACAACCCGGTCGTCCTCAAAGGACTCATCGACGTCGCCGACGCCGATCTGGCGACCGCCGAGCGGCAGGCGCTGACCACGATCGACCACCCGAACATCGTCCGCATCTTCAACTTCGTCAGCCACCCCGACGCCCGCACCGGCGCGCCGCGCACGTACATCGTCATGGAGTACGTGGACGGGTTGGGGCTCAACGAGGTCGTGGCCCGCTCGCGCGGCGGCAACCCGCCGATGGGCGAGCCGCTGCGCACCGAGCACGTCATCGCCGCGGGGCTGCAGGTCCTGGCCGCCTTCGAGTACCTGCACGAGCGCGGGCTGCTCTACTGCGACCTCAAGCCCGACAACGTGATCCTGCGCTCGGGCAGGCACGGCGAGCGGGCCAACCGGATCAAGCTGATCGACCTCGGCGCGGTCCGGCGGGTCGGCGACCGCTCCGGCAAGGTCGTGCTCACCCGCGGCTACCAGGTGCCCGACGCCGAGATCGCCGAGCGCGGCCTCACGGTGCAGTCCGACCTGCACACCGTCGGCGAGTTGCTGCGCAGGCTCCAGCTCGCCACCATCGACCGGCCGGGGCAGGCGGGCGAGGGCGAGCTGCGGCGGATCGCGGAGGGCGTCGAGTCCTTCCAGCTGGTCTGCGCCCGGGCCCTGCACGCCGACCCGGACCGGCGCTTCGCCTCGGCCGCCGACATGGCCGACCAGCTGCGCGGGGTGCTGCGGGAGATCGCGTCCCTGCGCGACGGCGTGCCGCGGCCGGAGCCGTCGAGCCGGTTCACCCACACCGCGACGCTGCTCGACGACGGCCTCGGCGCGGTCCCCGACCTGCGCCGCTGGGCCGCGGACCGGCCCGCGGCCCCGCCGCTGGACCTGGGCATGCCCGCGCCCACCGCGGTCGCCGTCGGCCTGCCCGTGCCGCGCCCCACCGCGGACGACCCGGCGGCCGACGTGCTGGCCGCCGCCGACGCCGACGACCCGCGCAGGCTGCTCGACCGGCTGGCCGACCTGCGCACGCCGGAGACGGCGTTCCTGCGCTGCCGGGCGGGCCTGGCCGCGCTGGACCTCGACGCCGCGGCGGCGAGCCTGGCCCAGGCGCGCGAGCTGCTGGACGGGCGCGACTGGCGGCTGCGCTGGCACGACGGGCTCATCGCGCTGACCGGGGCCAAGATCGCCCTCGCCGCGGCGGCCTTCGCGGACGTGCGCGCCGAGCTGCCCGGCGAGGACGCGCCGAAGCTCGCCCTGGCCTACTGCGCCGAGTTCCACCACGACCTCGCCAAGGCCGAGTCCCGGTACCTGGCGGTGTGGCGGCGCGACGCGACGGTGGTCAGCGCGGTGTTCGGCCTGGCGCGGGTCCGGCTCGCCGACGGCGACCGCGACGGCGCGGTGGCGCTGCTGGACGAGACGCCGCCCGCCTCGCGCTACTACGACGCGGCGCGCATCGCCGCCGTCCGCGTGCTCAGCGGCGTGCTCGCCCCCTACCAGCCGCCGTCGCGGGCGCACCTGGCCGCGGCGGCCGAGCGGCTGGCCCAGCTCTACCTCGACGGCGGCGCGCCCGCGGGCCAGTCCCGGGTGCGATTGGAGACCGCCGTGCACGAGGCCGAGCTGGCCGCCGCGGTGGCCGCGGGCGGCGACGGCCAGGACGGGCTGCGGCGGCGGCTGGAGCGGTCCTACCGGGCGCTGGCCCGGCAGGCCGACACCCGCGCCGAGCGGTCCCGGCTGGTCGACCTGGCCAACCGGTACCGGCCGGTGACCTTCCGATGAGCGACGGGGGCCGATGAGATGACGGACTTCCACCTCGCGGTGAGCCAGAACCGCTACCTGTCCACAGCGGACGACGAGATGCACGCCGTCATCACGGTGACCGCCGACGGCGGGGCGGACGGGGCGCCCGCCGCCGCGCCCGCGGTGGCCCAGGTGATCGCGATCGACTGCTCCGGGTCGATGTCGGCGCCGCCGACGAAGATCGCCGCGGCGCAGCGGGCGACGTGCGCGGCCATCGACGCGCTGCGCGACGGGGCGCTGTTCGCCGTGGTCGAGGGCACCCACCTGGCCCGGTCGGTCTACCCGCCGCAGCAGGAGCTGGCGCGCGCGGGCGCGCTCACCCGGATGGAGGCGAAGCAGGCCGTGCGCAGGCTCGTCGCCAACGGCGGCACGCGGATGGGCGAGTGGCTGGAGCTGGCCCGCCGCCTGCTCGACCCGCACCCCGGGGCCATCCGGCACGTCCTGCTGCTCACCGACGGCATCAACTACCGCGACGACCGCAAGCTCGGCCTGGAGCTGGCGCTGTGCGCGCGGGTGTTCACCTGCGACGCGCGCGGCATCGGCGCGGACTGGGAGAAGCGCGAGCTGCTGCGCATCGCCGAGGCCCTGCACGGCACCGCCGACGCGGTGCGCCACCACGACGACCTCGTGGCCGACTTCGCGGCCATGACCGCGGCGGCGATGGCCAAGACCGTCCCCGAGGCGCGGATCGTGGTGCGCACGACGAACCGGGCGCGGCTGGACTTCCTGCGCCAGACCTACCCCACCGAGGCCGCGCTGGCAGGCGACGGGCTCGACGCGCGGGCCACGGCGTTCCCCACCGGGTCGTGGGGCGCGGAGAGCCGGGAGTACCACCTGCGGCTCACCGTGGACTCCACCGACGCCGAGCTGGACGCCGACGTGCGCATCGCGCGGGTGGACCTGGAGGTCCGCGCGGCGGGGGCGGCGGAGTTCGAGCGCGCCTGCCCGCCCGCGAACGTCTTCGCGCGCTGGACGGCGGACTTGAAGCTCTCCAGCGTCCTGGACCCCAAGGTCGCCCACTACACCGACCAGGCCGAGCTGGGCCAGGCGGTGCTGCGCGGCTGCGACGCCCACGACGCGGGCGACCTGGTGGGCGCGGCCCGCGAGTGGGGCCGCGCGGTCGCCATCGCCACCGCCCTGGGCAACGACAAGGTGCTCGTGCGCCTGGCGCGGCTGGTCGAGGTCGTCGGCGACCCCGCGGACGGCGTGGTCCGGCTGCGCGACGGGCTCGCCGCCGAGGACCTGCTCTCGGCCGCGATGGGCTCGGTCGTCTCCAGCATGAGCCCCGCGACCCTGCCCACCGCCCCCGCCGACCCGGACGCGCCGGACCGCACCTGCCCCACCTGCGCCCGGACGTGGCCCGCCAACGCCCTCTACTGCGGCGACTGCCGCACCCCGCTGACCGCGTGACCCCCGAGGAGCCCCGGTGACCGATTCCGAACTCGTGCGCTTCCCCCTGGCCGACGGCGGCTCGATCCTGGTGGAGGTGCGGGAACCGGCGGGCGTCGCCCGCGCGGGCCGCGCAGGCCGGGTGCTCGGCGAGGCGCGGGCGACCTTCGAGCAGGCGGTTGCAGGCGTCCGCGACGCCGCCGCGGCCGCCCTGTCCCAGTTCGCCGAGATGACCCGCGCCCCGGACGAGGTCGAGCTGAAGTTCGGCGTCAAGCTGGACGCCGAGGTCGGCGCGGTGATCGCCAGGACCGGCGTGCAGGGCCAGCTGGAGGTCAAGCTCCGCTGGCGCCGCGACGGCCTGGCCGCGGCGGAGGAGACGGTGGAGGAGCCGTGATCCCTCAGTCGACGTAGGTGATCGGCGGCAGGGTGGGCAGGGGGCCGAGGTCGGGCATGCCTGCTGCCCGCACCTCGTGGACGAACCAGCGGGTGGCGCTGGCGGTGAGGGTGCCGTCGGCGCGCATCTCGGCGAGGACGGCGTTGACGAAGCGGATCAGGTCCGGGTGCTCGCCGCTCATGACGACGCCTGCGAGGCCGCCGCCGGTGCCCAGGTCGACCAGGGTGGTGCCGGGGTCCTGGAGGCTCAGGCCCTGCAGGACCTGGGTGTCGGTGTAGATCGCGTCCACCAGGCCGCGCTGCAGCAGCATCAGGCAGTCGCTGGAGTCGGGCACCGACACCGGCAGCAGCCCGGTGCTCGACCGGGCGGCGAGCAGGTCGGCGATGCTGGTCGTGGCCGAGCCCGCGCACACCTTCCGGCCGGACAGGTCCGCCAGCTCGGTGGCGCGCTCGCCACCGGTGCGGTGCAGGATGCCCGCGGTGGTGCGCACGTACGGGGTGGAGTAGACGACGCCGTGGTTGACCACCCGGTCGCAGGTGAAGGTCACGTTCGCCACCACCATGTCGACCATCGGCACCTCGGCCAGCTTCGGGTCGCCCCGGCGCAGCGCGGCGTTCTTGGGGGTGGCCAGGGCCAGCAGCCTGCTGCCGGTGGGCATCGCCACCAGCCGCAGCCGCGGGTCGTCGGGGGCCAGCGGGCGGCCGAAGAGCTCGGCGGCGATGCGGTTGACGATGTCGATCTCCAGGCCCGCCATCCGCCCGGTCACCGGGTCGCGCTTGCTGAACAGCGGCGCGGTCGGGCTGACCCCCACCACCAGCCCCTCCCGGCGGATGCGCGCCAGCTCCGGGCCGGTGAACCGCCCCTCGGCGTCGCGGCGCAGCGCGGCCGGGTTGAGCGTGCGCCGCGGGTCGTTGCGGGCCTTGCCCTCGGCGGTCTCGCACTCGGGCACCGGGGCGGCGGCCATCCCCGGGTCGTGGTAGCCGGCGGGCAGCACGACCGGGGCCGCGCGGTCCTCCCGCTGCGCGGGCGCGGTCGCCGAGCACCCGGCCAGCGCCAGGGCGACGAGCACCAGCGCGGCCCTCACCGGTAGTACTCCGCGATCCGCGGCCACATCCCGGCCACCGCCGCGACGGCCGCCCCAGCCAGCAGCAGCGCGAACCCGACGTCCAGCCCGCCGAGCGCGGCCCGCGCGGCCGCGGTGGCCTCCGCCGACGCCCGGGTGTACCCGTCGATGGCCGCGGTCAGGTGCTCGTCCACCTGCTCGGCGGGCGACTTCGCCGCGCCGGTCGGCGGGGTCACGACGGCGACGGTCTCCGGGTAGGACAGCGGCGGGTCCGGCGGTTCGAGCAGGACCCGGTCGGCGGCCACCCACTGCTGCACCGCCTGGGCCGCCTGGTCGATGCGCCCGCGCTGGGGGCCGGGCCCGGCGATCACCCCGGCCTCGTCGACGAGGCGGCCGATGGTGGCCAGGTCGGACGCCAGCGCGGCGAGGTCGCCGACGGCCGGGTAGATCAGCATGCGGGCCTCGTTGCCGTCGGCGGAGCGGCCGACGTTGCGGGCCTCGGCCAGCGGGGTCACCACCCGCTCCCGCTGCACGATGCTGTCCTCGGCGTGCCCCGCGGCGACCGCCAGCGCGATCGGCAGCCACAGCAGGGCGCCCAGCGTGAGCGCGGTCGCCGCCAGCAGCCCGAGGTTGACCCTGCGGCGCGTGCGGCGGAACAGGAACCGCTGCGCCCAGAGGAGGAAGGCGAGCAGCGCGGCGCCCAGCAGGTAGACGACCCAGGCGTGCCCGGTCGCGTCGCGCTGGGCCGCGGTGAGCGCCCCGACCTGCTCGGTATGCAGCCCGTCGGCGTCCTCCAGGATCGTGCGCCGCAGCAGGTGCGAGGCCTGGGAGAGGTAGGACGTGCTGACCGGGTGCCCGACCCGGGCGGCGCTCCAGCCGGTCTCGACCAGGTGGACGTACTCGGGCACGAGGTCGGTCAGCGCGCGCACCCGGTCGGCCGAATCCCCGCCCCCGCCGCGGGTCGCGGCCACCCGCAGGGCGTCCACGGCGTCGAAGATGCTCTCCCGGAACTCCCGCTGCAACGCGGGCGAGCGCTGCTCGTCGACCAGCACGGCGTCGAGGGAGGTGGCGTCGGCGTCGGCGAAGGCGCGGTAGGTGTCGAGCGCGGCGGAGGTGAGCACGCCCCGCCGGTCGAGCGCGTCGTCCAGCAGCGCCTGCCTGGACTGCACGGCGGCGGTCCCGACCAGGCCGACCACGGCGGCCATCCCGGCGACGAGCGCCGCCACCAGCGCGAACCTCCCCTCGGTCCGCCGCAGGTACGCGCCGAACCCCGTCCGCCCCCACGCCACCGGTCACCACCTCCGCGGCCCTCGGTTGATCAAGTCAAGCACAGGGGGCCGACCGCGGGCGGCGAAACGGCGAACGTCGTTGCCGGAAGGGGTTTCCAACGGGTCAGCGGTTTGTCAGCGCGGCCTGCGATAGTGGTTCCAGCAAGGCGAGGAAGACCAGGAGAGGTGCCCGGAGCGGCTTATCGGGTTCCTGTTCGCAGGAAGGGCCTCTGGCCCGCGCAGGTTCGAATCCTGCCCTCTCCGCCCGTTTCAGACGTCCTCGGCCGCCAGGTCGACCCGCAGCCTGCGCACGGCGGGCCGCAGGCGGTTGGTGAAGAACTGCGCCGACGCCTCGGCCTCCACCTCGACGACCAGCGTCGGCGCGACCGGCTGGTAGCGGGTGCGCGAGCGGCCGAAGCCGCCGCCGGAGACCCACTCCGCCGCCGAGCCGGTGACCGCCACCTGCCTGCCCACCTCGTCGCGCAGCTGCGCGGGCAGGGGCAGCGACAGGCCGATCCCGCGCAGTCCGCCGCGCTCGTCCCGACGGGCCAGCACGACCTCCTCCGGCCGCGCCGGGCGCCCGGTCACCCCGATCACCACCGCGTCGAGCACCGCGGTGTGCCGGACCTTCACCCAGTCGCCGGTGCGGCCCGCGCGGTAGGGCCGGTCGACGGCCTTCACCACGACGCCTTCGATGCCGATGCGGGCGCCTGCCGGGTCCATCCACCGGCGCAGGGCGATGGCGCGGTCGCCGGTGTTGGGCATCAGCTGCAACGGCGGGCCGATGTCGGCGAAGACCTCCTCCAGCCACCGCCTGCGCTCGCTGTAGGGCTGCGGGCGCACGTCCTGGTCGCCGTCGGCCAGCACGTCGAACACCACGAAGTACACGGCGACGCCCGCGCCCGGGCGGGTGCGGGGTGCGGAGGTCAGCGCGCCGAAGTCCAGCCTGCCCTCGCGCAGGGCGACGAGTTCGCCGTCGACCACCGCGTCGCCGAGCGCCCGGCCTGCGGCGACGATCTCGGGGAAGCGCGCGGCGAGGTCGTTGGTCCGGCGGGACTGCACGAAGCCCGCGGTGGTGAACAGCAGCGCCCGCCAGCCGTCGAACTTGGGCTCGTAGACCCACCGCGGGTCGGCCTGGGGCACGAGGCGCTCCGGTCGCGCCAGCGCAGGCTCGACTGGTGGACGCAGCACGCTCACGGCGCTCCCCGCATCGGGGAAGCCTAACCAGCGCGTTGCGAAGATCGCATGTTTTCGCTGGTCAAAGCGATCTCTAGTGGACAGTCAGCAGCAGTGCTCGCCCCGCCACGCGGTGCGCCCCTCCTTGACCGCGACGGCGGCGATGACCAGGGCGACGGCCGGATCGGCCCACGACCAGCCGAACAGCGAGTTGAGCAGGAGGCCGAGGAGGAGCACGCCGGAGAGGCAGGTGCACAGCAGCGTCTGCTTGGAGTCGGCGACCGCGCTGGCCGACCCCAACTCCCGCCCGGCGCGGCGCTGCGCCGCGGACAGGAACGGCATGACCACCAGCGAGACCGCCGCCAGCACGATGCCCACCGTCGAGTGTTCCGCGGCCGCACCCCCGACCAGCGCCCGCACCGACTCGACCGAGACGTAGGCGGCCAAGGCGAAGAACGACACCGCGATGACCCGCAACGCCGCCCGCTCCCGCGCCTGGGGATCCACCCCCGAGAACTGCCACGCGACCGCCGCCGCCGACGCCACCTCGATCACCGAATCCAGCCCGAAGCCGATCAACGCGGTCGAGGACGCCACCGTGCCTGCCGCTATGGCGATGACGGCTTCGATGACGTTGTAGGTGATGGTCGCGGCGACCAGGAGCCGAACGCGCCGGGTGAGGACGGTGCGGCGGTCGTCGGCGGCATCGACGGTGCTCATCGGCCGTCCAGGCAGGGTTCGTCGGTGTTGACGGCGAGCACGACCTTGGCGAGCTCCTCCAACGCCCGCGCCAGGTGCTCATCGGCGAGGGCGTAGCGCACCTGCCTGCCCTCGTAGGCCGCCACCACCAACCCGCACCCCCGCAAACACGCGAGATGGTTGGACACCTTCGACCGACCAACCCCCAACCGCTCCGCCAGCCGAGCCGGATAACTCACGCCGTCGAGCAGGGCCACCAGGATGCGGCACCGGGTGGGATCAGCCAACGCCCGCCCCAACCGAGCCAGCGCATCCTCCCGCGTCTCACACTTCAGCACGGGCGGAACTATACAGGGTTCGCTGAACTGTTTGGTGGGGTGAAGGGAGGAAGGGGCTTGAGGGGGGAAGCGGTCCCCCGACGGCGGCCAGCCGCGACCGTCGGGTGCGTGGCGACACGTGGGGATGGACGCGGCGGCCGCGGGTTGCAGCCGTCGCGTCCGTCGAGCGGTTATCGAAGCGAGGCCGATGCCTCGGCTGTCAGAACCTTCCTATTAGGACATCGAGCCCGTGATCAGGGTCAGTGGTCGCGGTGGGTGGCTAGGCGGGCGATTGTTTCCAGTTCTTGGGCGGCTGGGTCTACTGGGCTGGCGGCGCGGAGTTGGACTCGGGCTTGGGTTAGGAGGGCTTCGGCTTGGGAGTGGCTCCATTCGCGGGCGCCGCAACGTTCGATGAGGTCGGCGGCGTGGGTGAGGTCCAGGGGGGCGTCGGCGTGGTAGAGCAGGCGCAGGGCTCGGGCGGTGGGGGTGCCGGAGGTGAGGGCGGCGACCACCGGCAGGGACTTCTTGCGGCTGTCCAAGTCGGAGTGGATGGGTTTGCCGGTGATCGCGGAGTCGCCCCAGACGCCGAGGACGTCGTCGACGAACTGGAAGGCCAGGCCGAGCTTCTCGCCGAACCAGCGCAGGTGCAGGACCTGCTGGGAGGAGCCGCCGCCGAACAGGGCGCCCAGGGCGCAGGAGGCGCCGAAGAGCGCGCCGGTCTTGCCCTCCACCATCCGCAGGCACTCGGCGAGGTCGACCTTCTCGCGCGTCTCGAAGGACACGTCGGCGCTCTGGCCCGCGGTCAGCCGCTGCACCGCCTCGCCCAGCAGCTTCACCGCGCGCTGCGCGGCCGGGTGCCCGCTGTCGGCCAGCACCTCCATCGCCAGGGTGAGCAGGGCGTCGCCCGCCAGGATCGCCTGGTTGACGCCGAAGACGCGCCACGCCGTCGGCCGGTGCCTGCGCACGGTGTCGCCGTCCATCACGTCGTCGTGCAGCAGGGAGAAGTCGTGCACCAGCTGCACGGCCACCGCGGCGGGCAGGGCCGCCTCCGCGGTGCCGCCGACCGCGCGGGCGGCCAGCAGGGCGAGCGTGGGCCGCAGCGCCTTGCCCGCGTCCGCCCCGGTCGGCAGGCCGTGCTCGTCCCACCACCCGAAGTGGTAGCCCGCGATGACGCGCATCGAATCCGGCAGGCGGTCGACCGCGGCGCGCAGCGCGGGGTCGACCGCGGCCCGGCTCCACTCCAGCACCTCCGACGCCGACCGCCGGGGCGTGCTCACGTCCACTTCGGTCATCTTCTGCTCCTGCTCATTCGCGGTGGATCTCGACGGGGAAGCACCGGGCGGGAGGGCCGAGAGCATGGTTTCCGCGCGACCGGGGTTTCGCGGTTCATCGACTGGGCCGACGCTACTCACGCAGGCGTCCGCGCGAAATTGACCGATATGGCGACAGGCCACCGGGCTATGCCTGCGCTCCGCAGTGCCACGGACGGTGGGGACGACCGCATTCGCGGGCTCTCGACGGTGAACGGGCAAGCCCTTCGGATGAAGCGGGGTTGGACGCGAACAGAACGAGGAACCCGGAGATCCGACGGGCGCGGGCGAAGGCGCACCCGGCGATTCAGGCATGGTTCCACCCAGCCACGACGCACCCTCGACCGCGCCTCGACCGCGGTTCGAGAATCGCCCTCCCCGAGGCAACCGGCCACCGGCGGGATGCGACGGTTCCCCGCGATCCGCGGAACTGTCGCAGACAGCCGGGCCGCCCCCGGCGACAGCTCGGCACCGCGGCGACCACCCGGGCCGCCCCCGGCGACAGCTCGGCACCGCGGCGACCACCCGGGCCGCCCCCGGTGGCAGCATGGGCACCGCGGCGGCCACCCGGGCCGCCGCTGCGCCCGTTGACCGCAGCCGGGACGGGCGCTACCCGATGGGGACGGCCGTGCCCGAGACCTCGATGCCGGTGTCGGCGCCCGCGGGCACGCGCACCCCGATCACGCCGGGCCTGCCCATGTCCTCGCCCTGGTGGACGGTGAATTCCGCGGGCACGTCGATCAGCCCCAGCTCGCGCAGGTAGCCGCCGAGGGCGGCCGCCGCCGCGCCGGTCGCCGGGTCCTCCACGACGCCGCCCGGCGGGAACGGGTTGCGGGCGTGGAACACCGCGGCGGACTCCCGCCACACCAGGTCGACCGTGGTCCACCCGCGATCGGCCATGAGGGCGGCGAGGGCGGGCATGTCGTAGCTGAGGTCGGCCAGGCGGGCGCGGGTGCGGGCGGCGAGCACCGGGTGCCACGCGCCCGCGTAGGCCACGCGGGGCGGCAGGGCGGGGTCGAGGTCGGCCCGGTCCCAGCCCAGCGCGGCCAGCAGGGCCGCGAGGTCGGCGTCGGCCAGGTCGGCGGTGCGGGGCGCGACGCTGGTCAGGGTGGCGGTGATCACGCCGTCCGCCGCCGCCGTGGTCACCGCGACCGGCCCGGCCGCGGTCAGCAGGTCCAACGCCCCGGGGCCGTGGCGGCGCGCGTGGGCGACGGCGGTGGCGATCGTGGCGTGGCCGCAGAACGGAACCTCGGCCAGCGGACTGAAGTAGCGGACCCGCAGCCGCCCGTCGGCCTGCGGGAACGCGAACGCGGTCTCGGAGTAGCCCAGGTCGCGCGCGACGGCCAGCATCGCGGCGTCGTCGGCCCCCGCGGCGTCGAGCACGACGCCTGCGGGGTTGCCCCCGCCGGGGGTGGAGCTGAACGCGGTGTACCGGAGGACGTCCATGCCCGCAACGTAGCGAACCGCGCGGCGACGCCACCCCGCCGGATACCCCCTTGCGGTATCCGATCACCGCTGCTAGCTTCGCCGCTGTCAGATACCCCCTACCGGTATGGAGTAGTCATGTCGACCGTGGAAGCGCGGACCGCGCGCAGGTGGTGGGCCCTGGGCCTGATCGCCGCAGCGCAGTTCGTGGTGATCATGGACACCTCGATCATCGGGGTGGCCCTGCCGCAGATCCAGGCGGACCTCGGCTTCACCCAGGAGGGCCTGTCCTGGGTGTTCAACGCCTACGTCGTCGCGTTCGGCGGGCTGCTGCTGCTCGGCGGCAGGCTCTCCGACCTGCTCGGGGCCCGGCGGGTGTTCGCCGCGGGCTGGGCGGTGCTGCTGGTCGGCTCGGTGCTGGCGGGCGCGGCGGGCGCGGTGTGGGTCGAACTGACCGGGCGCGCCGTGCAGGGCGTCGGCGCGGCGCTGATCGCGCCGTCGGCGCTGACGCTGCTGATGACGCTGTTCGGCGGCCAGCCGAAGGAGCTGGGCAAGGCGCTGGCGCTCTACGGCGCGGCGGCGCCCGCGGGCGGCACGGCCGGGGTGTTCCTCGGCGGCGTCATCACCGAGTACGTCAGCTGGCCCTGGGTGTTCTACATCAACGTGCCCATCGCGCTGCTCGCCCTGGCCGTGACCCCCGCCCTCATGCCCGCAGGCTCGGCCAAGCGCGGCTCGATCGACCTGCTCGGGACGGTCACCGCGACCCTGGGCCTGGGCATCGCGGTCTACGCCGTGGTCCGCGCGCCCGAGGTGGGCTGGGGGTCGGCCGAGACGGTCATCGCCCTGGTCGCCGCGGTCGCCCTGCTGGGCGTGTTCTTGGCCGCGCAGGCGCGCAAGCGCGAGCCGCTGGTGCGTCTGGGCATCTTCGCCACCCCGAACCTGGGCGGGGCCAACCTGGCGCAGCTGCTGCTGGGCGGGGCGTGGATCCCGATGTGGTTCTTCCTGAACCTCTACCTGCAGCAGGTCCTCGACCTCGGGGCGTTCGCCAGCGGCGCGGCGCTGCTGCCGATGACGGCCATGATCATGCTGATGATGATCGCCGTCGCCCCCCGGCTCACCGCGCGGTTCGGGCCGAAGGCGATGACGGTCACCGGGCTGGTCGTGCTCGCGCTGGGGCTGGTGTGGCTGGCCCAGGCCGACGGCTCGTACTGGGCCGAGGTGCTGCCCGCGTCGCTGGTGGCCGCGGTCGGCATGGGGATGGCGTTCATCCCGTCGCTGGGCACCGCGATCTCCAGCGCCCGGCCCGAGGAGGGCGGGCTGGCCTCGGGCATCGTCAACACCAGCTACCAGATCGGCTCCGCGCTGGGCCTGGCCGCCATGACCGCCATCGCGGCAGCCCAGCCCGCCCTCACCGACGGGCTGTCCAGCGCCTTCATCGGCGCCGCGGGCATCGCCGCCGCGGGCGCGCTGCTGGCCGCGGCCACGCTGCGCAGGCCCGCCGCCGCTTGACCGCCCCCCGACCACCGCGCACGCAGCACGTGCGCGGTGGTCCGATGACCAGGAGGACCGCATGACCCGCATCCAGCCGCCCGCCGAACCGCCCGCGCGCTCGCAGGAGCTGCTCGCCGAACTCCGCGGCCAGCCCGGGCCGATGGTGGCCACGATGGCCCACTCCCCCGCCCTGCTCCAGGGCTACCTCGACCTCTCCCGCGCGGTGAAGCGGGTGAAGCTGCCGCGGGCGCTGAGCGAGAAGATCTCCCTCGCCGTCCAGGAGTGGCTGGGCTGCGCGCTGTGCCTGCAGGCCCACACCGCCGCCGCCCGCAGCGCGGGCCTGGGTGACCACGACATCGCCCTGGCCCGGCAGGGCGTCTCCACCGACGCCCGGGAGACCGCCCTGATCGACCTGGCCGTCCGCATCCTCGCCGAACCCGCCTCGATCACCGACGACGACCTGGCCGCCGTCCGCGCCCACGGCTGGCCGGACCGGGTCCTGGCCGACGTCGTCGCCCTCGTCAGCCTCAACCACCTGACCGGCGCGTTCAACCTCGTCGCGGGCTTGGAGCCGACGGACTCGCTCTGATACCCGCTACCGGTATAGGGTGCACCGGCAGATCAACCGGAGGGAACCATGTCCACACCCGACGAACCCGGCCACGACCACACGGCCCACGCAGCGCACAACCCCCAGGCGCCCGACCACACCGCCCACGACCACACGGGGCACAACCACGCCGGGCACGACCACTCAGCGCACGAGCACGGCGGGCAGGACCACGCTGGGCACGACCACGCCGGGCACCAGCACGCCGGGCAGGACCAAGCAGCGCACGGTCACTCGGGGCACGAGCACGCGAGCAACGATCACTCGGGGCACGAGCACGGCGGGCACGGGTCGGCGTCGTGGAAGGTGGCCGCTTCGGCGACGCTGCACTGCCTCACCGGCTGCGCCATCGGCGAGGTGCTCGGCATGGTGATCGGCACCGCGCTCGGGTGGGGCAACGTCGCCACCATCGTCCTGGCGGTCATCCTGGCCTTCTTCTTCGGCTACGCCCTGACCATGTGGGGCGTGCTCAAGGCGGGCGTCGGGTTCAAGCAGGCGCTGAAGATCGCGCTGGCCGCCGACACGGTCTCCATCGCCGTCATGGAGATCATCGACAACGGCGTCATGGTGGTCGTCCCCGGCGCGATGGACGCGGGCCTGGCCACGTGGCTGTTCTGGGGCGCGCTCGCCTTCGCGTTCCTGGTCGCCTTCCTGGTCACCTGGCCGGTCAACAAGTGGCTGATCGGCCGCGGCACCGGGCACGCCGTGGTGCACGCCTACCACCACTGACCATCACGGCAGCAGGCGCAGGGCGGGGCGCTGGGCGTCGATGCCGAGGAGTTCGCGCACGCGCGGGCGGTGCCAGGCCAGCTCGTCGGCCAGCGCGGGCAGGGTGAGGCCGCTGGTGCGGGTGGCCAGGTCGAAGGCGGCGCGCAGCAGGGCGGGCTGCTCGCCGGGGTAGTCGGTGACGGGCTCGGGGCGGAAGCCGGGCTCGCCGCGCAGGGCGTTCAGCCGCTGGTAGGCGCGGGCCGCGGCGGCGTCGGAGATGCGGCCGGTCTCCCGGCAGCGGTAGACCAGCGATTGCACCGACACCCCCCACTCGCGCTGCAACTCCACGAGTTCACGCAGGTCGACGCGGGCGGGCAGGCGCGGGAGGATGGCATCGCGCGGGGTCAGGAACTCCGCGGCGAAGGCGTCGGCCTGCTTCTCCTGGCGGGCGTCGCCGGAGGCGATGTCGTGGTGCAGGATCAGGTGGCCGAGCTCGTGGGCCGCGGTGAACCGGTAGCGGTGGACGTCGTCGGCGCGATTGGTGGTCAGCACGACGATCGGCCGGTGCAGCTTCGAGGTGGAGAAGGCGTCGACGCTGGCGGAGTCGGGGTCCGGCGGCGGCCAGACCACGATGATCCCGTGCGCCTCCATCCGCCGGACCAGGTGGCTGACCGGCCCGGTTCCCAGGCCCCAGTGGGCGCGCAGGGCGCGGGCGGCCTCGACCGGGTCGCGGGGGAATGCGGCGCTGATGTCGCCGTCGGCGAAGCCGGGCAGGTCGACGACGGGCAGGTCGACGCGCTTCTCCAGGGCGTGGCACAGCTCCCACACCTGCTCGACCAGCGCGGCCGCCTTGCACCGCTGCGCCACGCGGGTGGCGCGCAGGCTGCGGAAGTGGGCCATCGAGGCGTCCAGCCTGCCGTGCGGGCGGCCCGCGCGGAAGAACGCGACGGGCACCCGCAGGGCGCGGGCCAGCTTCTCGACGTGGTCGGGGCGGGGCCGGTGGGCGCCGAGCTCGTACTGGCTGATCGCCGCCGCGGTCACCCCCACCTGGTCGGCGAGGTCCTTCTTGGTGACCGCCGCGAGGTGGCGGGCCTGGGTGAGGCGGGCGGGGTCGAACCCCTGCCGGACGGGGTCGGCAGGCAGGGACAGCTGGTCAGTCATGGGTGCGGCGCGCGGCTACCTGTCGTTCGGCCGGGTGCGGGGCGAACAGGCCGGGCAGCTCGCCGCCTGCGAAGCCGCCGGTCGCCTGCTGCGCGGGGATGGGCAGCTTCGGCCCGCCCAGCGGGATCTGGTCGAGGTGGGTCCAGGAGACCGCGCCGGTGTCGTAGACGGTGCCGGTGCCCCACCACAGGGCCAGCAGGCCGTCCGAGCCCGGGTTGGCCACGAACGGGACCAGCACCGCCGACATGCCCGACGCCAGCCGGGTGATGTTGCGGGCGCTGGGCGGGGCCAGCTCGGGGTGCTCGTCGAACAGCGTGGGCGACGGCGGCGTCAGCGCCTCCAGGCTGTGCAGCAGGTCGAGCAGGTGCTTGCTGGTGATCTTCGCCCCGGTGATGGCCTCGCCCAGGGTGGTGGCGTGGCGGAACGGGACGATGATGGCGTCGTTGACCACCGGCAGGTCGTAGGAGGCCCCGAACGGCTTGATGAACCGGACGTCGAGGTCGGCCGCGGCGCGGAAGCGGGCGGCGAGCTTGGTGAAGACCGCGGGCCACGCGCCGCCGTAGGCGTGGTCGGTGCGGATGCCCGCCGCCTCCTGGGAGAGCTGCCTGCTGACCTGCGCCTCGGTGAGCCCGTCCACGATGCACTCGCGGACCAGGTCGACCCGGCCCCCGAAGCGCTCCACGAGCCACCGCGCCTGCCGGTCCACGCCCACCTGCGGCCTCCCCCGTGATCACGACCCGTCGGGGCGAGCATACCCACCGGACCTCGGGTTTCCCCCGCGCGACTCGCGCTAGGGACGCCCCTGCACCAGCACCGCGGCGGTCGAGCCGCCTTGGGCGATGTTCACCACGTCGATGGCGCTCATCCGGCTGAAGTAGCCGATCACCTCGCCGTCGACCACCGGCGCGGTCAGGTCGCGGTAGAGCGGCCCGCGCTCGGTCGCCAGCGGCCGCGTGGTGACCCGCCGCTGGATGAGCCAGCCTGCCCGCTCCCGCACCGCGTCCGCCCACTCGTCCGGCGCGGCGCCCGCGCCGATCACGACGCTGCGGCCTTCCGCGTCGTAGGGCGACTTCAGCACCAATCGCGCGCGCTCGGCGATCGCCTCGGCGGCGCTGATGCCGTCGCCGAGCTTGCGGCTGTAGGGGATCAGCGCGTCGAGGGCCCGGCACTGCTCGTGGGTGAACAGCCAGCGGAACCGCGGGTCGGACAGCACGGCCAGGCACAGCTTGTTCTCCGCGACCCAGCGGGTGGCGGGCAGGTTGGGGACGACCAGGTCCCCGTCGGCGACCCGGCCGCAGAAGACGTCCCACGCGGCGATCTCGTCGAGGTCCCTGGGGATGTGCTTGAAGTAGCCCAGCCGCAGCTCCTTGGCATCGTCCACATCGGAGGGTTGGAGCACGACCGGCGTCCGGCCCAGCGCCCGCAGCTGCTCGGCGATCAGGTCGAAGCCGCCGCGGCTGCTGACCGCGGGGTGGAACAGCCCGACCCGCAGGGTGTCGGCGTGGGCGAGCCCGCGCCGCGCGCCGTGGTCGAGCAGCCAGTCGGCGAACCAGCCGGGCCGCTCGAAGGGCGCGGCGACCGCGCCTGCCCGCGCCAGCCGCGCGCCGAGGTCGGACTCCCACCAGAACCGGTTGATCATGCCGGTGGCGATGAGGCCGCCCGGGCTGCTGGCGTTGAACTCCAGCGCCCGGACCTCGTCGAGGGTGTCGCCCAGCAGGTCGACCCGGCAGCAGTCCACCCGCAGCCGCCACGGCTCGGGCTGGGCCAGCACCCAGCGGCGCAGCTGCGGGGGCACGGCGAGGAAGTCCTGCAGCTCGGCGTCGACCGGGTACCGGCGCACGACCTGCTCAAGGCAGCCCACCACGACGGCGATCCGCTCCCGCAGGACGGATTCGGCCGCCGCGTTGAGCACCGACACCGACGGCAGGAGCGGCCAGGGCCGGTCGGCGGCGCCGGTCGGGGTCAGCGTCCGCTGCCGCACGGCCTCGGCCTTCGCCCGGACCTGCTCGAACGCCCCGGCCACGGAGTCCACGCCGCCCGCGGCCAGGCCGAAGTCCACGTCGACCAGCGGTTGCGTCACAGCTCCCCCAGCGAGCCGAAGACCGCGGCCACCGCGCTGCCGCGGGCCACGTTGAGCAGCGGGCCGCTGCCCATCCGGCTGCCGTAGCCGACGACCTGCCCACCCAGGACGGGCACGATCAGGTCGCGGACCGGTTGGCCGTCGACCGCGCCGGGCTCGACGGCCTCCTGCACCAGCCAGCCCGGGCGCGACCGGACCAGCCGCGCCCAGTCGTCCCGGCCGGTCTCGCGGCCCAGGACCACCGCTTCCCCGCACCGCCCGTACGGGGCCTTCAGCACGAACCGCGCGCGGTCGGCGACGACCTCGGCCGGGTCCACGCCGTCGCCCAGCTTGCGGCTGAACGGCACGAGCGCGTCGAGCGCGGCGCGCTGGGCGCCGGTGAACAGGCGGCGGAACCGGGGGTCGGAGAGCACGGCCAGGCACAGCTTGTTCTCCGCGACCCAGCGGGCCGCGAGCGGGTTGGGCACCACCAGGCTCTTGTCGGCCAGCGCCGGGCAGAACCGCGACCAGCCCCGCACGCAGCCCGGGTTGACCGGGATGTGCTTGAGGTAGCCCAGCCGCAGGTCGCCGTCGGGGTCGAACTCGGCGGGTTCGAGGGCCACGGTCGTGCGGCCCCGGCCGCGCAGCTGCCTGCCGACCTGGGTCTCGATCTCGTTGCACGCCGGGTCGTGGAACAGCCCAACCGCGCCGTGGTGGATCCCGTGGGCGCGGCCGAAGCCGAGCAGCCAGTCGGCGAACCAGGCCCGCTCCTCGAACCGCGCGGGGGCCGCGCCCCACTCGGCCAGCAGCCCGCCCAGCGACGACTCGCGCCAGAACCGGTTGAGCAGGCCCACGGCGAGCACGCCGCCGGGGCTGCTGGCGTTGAACTCCAGGACGCGCAGCCCGGCCAGCGAGCCGCCGAGCAGGTCGAGGCGGCAGAAGTCGACGCGCAGCCGCTCGGGCTCCGGCTCGGCCGCGATCCACCCGCGCAGCACCTCGGGCACGTCGAGGAAGGCGCGCAGCTCCTCGTCGACCGGGTAGCTGCGGACCACCCGCTCCAGGCACCGCACGGCGTTGCCCACCCGCCGCCGCAGCTCGGGCTCGGCCAGCGGGTGCAGGACGGCGACGCCGGGCGCGGTGCGCAGCGGCTCGCCGTGCGCCCGCACGCCCTCGGCGGCGATCCTGGCCCGCACCTCGTCATGCGCCGCCCGTACGCGCCCGGACAGGCCGGAACCCGGGGTGGCCAGCACGTCGCGGTCGGGGTCGAACAGCGGGGCCGCCGCGGTGTCCGGCGCGCCGGGCGGCCCGTCGACCAGCTCCGCGTCCGAGTGCGCAGGCACCACCGTTGGCGACCCCCTCCCGGACCACAGCGGGTCCGCTCTGTCGGCGAGGGTGCCATCGCGGTCCGGGCCGCGGAATCCGCGGATGTCCGGCCTCACCCGATCGAGACGGGCGGGTTCGCCCCGGGTGGTGAACGGCCGCGCGCGCTCAGCCCGCGGAGGCCAGCTCGGCCCCCGAGGTCGACCACCACTCGTCGAAGGCGGGGTTGCAGCCGCGCCTGCCGCGGTAGAGGTCGAGCACCTGGGCGTGGATCTGGTCGATGTGGTCGGCCACCACGGTGTCGGCCCGGTACAGCAGGCGCAGCTCCCACCGCAGCGGGGTGCCGCGCACCGGGCGGATCACCACGTCGTGGTCGTGCTCGCGGCTGGTGGCCAGCACCGGGCCGGTGGCGGTGGAGCCGCGCAGCAGGTCCAGGACGGTGACCACGCTCATCGTGGTGTGCACGTGCGGGAAGTCGATGCCCGCCTCCCGGCAGACCTGGGCGATGTAGCGCGACCACGGGGTCACCCCCGGCGGCTCGTCCACCCAGGGGTAGCGGGTCAGCGCGGCCAGGTCCACCGCGGGCTGGTCGGCCAGCGGGTGGTCGTGGGCCATGCCGACGAACACCGGCTCGGCCGGGTGCACGACCCGGGCGCGCACGTGCGGCGGCAACGGCTGCGGGTCGGTCGGCGAGCGGTAGACCACGGCGAGGTCGACCGCGGCGATGGCGACCTTGTCCACGCTCACCCGCGGGTCGACGTCCTCGCACACCGCCACGTCGGGCACCCACGGCTGGGCGCCGAGCCACTGGCCCAGCGGCACGTGCAGGAACCCGCAGAACCCGCCCAGCCGCACCGGCTGCGCGTCGCCCGTGCGCCGCGCCCAGCGGTCGACGCGGGCGTGGATGGCGTCCATCCCGCGCAGCACGACCCGGGCCTCGTCGAGCACCTCCGCGCCCAGCGGGGTGGGCAGCGAGCCGCGCTCGGAGCGGACGAACAGCTGCCCGCCGAGGCCGCGCTCCATCCGCTGGAGCAGCCCGGTCAGCGCGGGCTGGGACATGCCCAGCCGCTTGGCCGCGCCGCTGAGGCTGCCCGCCTCCTCGATCGCGGCGAGCACGCGCAGGTGGCGGATCTCCAACCGCATCGGGCCACCTCCCCACCAGCGCGCTCGGGCGGCGCACTGGCCGAGGGTACGGGCCGGGGCGGACGGACCGGAAGACCCGCCGGACCGGTGCCCCCGCAGCACCGGTCCGGCGAGCGCGTCCCGCGGTCGACGACGCAGATGCCCACCGCGGCAGCCAGGTCAAAGCGGGAGAGGGCGGGGTCAGGGCAGGGTCAGGGCTTGGTGGCGGTGAGGGTGTAGGCCCCGGAGCCGCTGTAGGCGTTCACGCGCCAGCGGTAGTACCCAGCCCGGCCGTTGTAGGTGACCTCCTCGTCGGCGGACGGGCCGGTGCCCGAGGCCGCCGCCGCCCAGGTCGAGCCGGTCCAGCGCTCCAGGTACAGGTCGAAGTCCGCGCCTGCCGGGCCAGCCAGGCACGCCTTGTGGACGCCCGCTGCCGCCTGGTAGTAGCCGGAGGTGGGCTGCACCGCGCTCTGCCGGGCGGTGAGCGAGCCGCTGTAGCGGTCGGGGCCGCAGCCCTCCGGCGGCTCCTCCCCGCCGCCGTCGCCGGTCAGCAGGGTGACGCCGTAGCGGCTGAGGATCTCCGGCACCGGCTGGTACCAGGTGGTGGCCGCGCCGCCCTTGCAGTCGCCCGCCGCGCCCGAGGTCACGCCCTGGGCCTGGCCGCCGGAGATCGCCGAGCCGCCGGAGTCGCCGGGCTCGGCGCAGGCGGTCGTCTCGATGGCTTCGTACACCTTGCCCTGCTGGCCGTAGTCGACGGTGGCGTTGCGGGAGCGGATGGTGCCGCAGTGCCAGCCGGTCGTGCCGCCGGAGCGGCAGATCGACGCGCCGACCGGCGCCTCCTGCGACCCCTCGACGGCCACCCGGCCGCCCGCGTAGTTGTTCACCGCCGCGATGGGGGTGTTGCCCGCGGAGGTGCGCACGAACGCCATGTCGTCGACTGGGAAGCTGGAGCCCTCGAACCGCCCGGACGGCTCGGTGGTCGTCTCGCCGACGCCGCCGCAGTGCCCCGCGGTGATGAACCCGCCCTGCACCGAGAAGCCGACCGAGCACCCGTACTTGGAGGTCCAGTAGCGGTTGCCGCCGACGACGTCGATCGCCAGCCGCGGCTGCTCCCAGGTCTGCTCGAACCGCACGCCGGAGCGCACGCCCGCCGCGCGCACCCAGGCGCGGGCCGCCTCCACCGGGCCGCGGTGCTTGACGACGACGGAGTTGGTGGTCACGTCGACGTACCAGCCGGGGACAGCGGCGGGCTTGGCCGCGACGGCCGCGCCCAGATCGGCCATGATCGCGTCTAATGTGGACTCCGACTGGGCGACGACCCTGGCCTCCACGCCCAGGGAGCGCACGGTCGCCGCGGTGGCGGCGTCGGTGACCGCGACGACGAGCGCCCCGCGCCCGGCGTCGAACCAGGCGCCGCCGAGGCGGCCGGGGCCGACCCGGGTGCGCACGGCCCGCTCGGCGTCGGCGGCGCTGCGCTCGGCGGCCATCCTGGCCTCGGCCGCGGCCGCCGGTAGGCCGAGGTCGCGCTGCATGGCCGCGAGCACGGCCTGCTCCTGGGTCGGTTCGGCCTGCGCGGCTCCAGCGGTGACGGTCGCCGCGAGCACGACCGCCGCCGCCACCGCCCGGCCTGGTTTGGACAGGTCAAAGGGCATGGGGAACTCCTCGCTGTGCAGGGATCGGCCGCACCGGGGCAGGCACCGGGATGACCCGCGCGCCGGTGGGTACCTGGACGGTAGGCGCGGGCCGCTGGCGGCCGGGAGATCACAACCGGCCATAGCGGTTTCACCGGGGCGATCACCGGCATGGAGCAGCGGGGGCCGGGCGCGGCCACCCGATCCGGGGACTGCGCGCCGGGGACGCGCTGGTCGAGAATCATGCGAATGACCAGCGAATCCGCCGAACGCCCAGCCAGTGTCGCCATCGTGGGCGCGGGGATGGCCGGGCTGGCGGCGGCCCGCGCCCTGCGCGACCGCGGCCACCCGGTGACCGTGCTGGAGGCGCGCGACCGCGTCGGCGGGCGGATCTGGACCGACGCCGACGGCGTCGACCTCGGCGCGCACTGGATCCACGGCACCGACGGCAACCCGATCACCGAGCTGGTGGACGAGCTGGGCATCCCGTACAGCTACGTCGGCGGCGACAGCGCCTACACCGGCGGCTTCGACAGCCTCGACCTCTTCGGCGCGGACAACCGCAGGGCCAACCACCGCCGCAAAGCGCGCACGCTGGAGCTGGTGGACGACGTGCTGCGCAGGCTCGACCAGCTGGCCGCCACGGCGCGCCGGGACGGGCAGCCGGACATGCCGCTGGGCAGCGCGGTGCGCCGGATCCTGGCCGAGCTGGCGCTAGCCCCGGAGGACGAGCAGGCGGTCCGCTACCACCTCAACGTGCTCCTGCGCGAGGACGTCGCCGAGGACATCGACAAGCTGTCGCTGAAGTTCTGGGAGGAGGGCTACCTGCTCTACGGCCACGGCGACAGCATCCTGCACCAGGGCTACCAATCGGTGGTCGACGCGCTCGCCGAGGGCGTCGACGTGCGGCTCGGGCACGTGGTGACGCACGTCGACACGAGCACGTCGCCCGCCAGGGTCACCACCGACCGCGGCGTCTTCGAGGCCGACAAGGTGCTGGTGACCCTGCCGCTGGGGGTGCTCAAGGCGGGCGCGGTGGCCTTCGACCCGCCGCTGCCGGAGGCCAAGCGGTCGGCGATCGAGCGGCTGGGCTTCGGCACCCTCAACAAGATCGCCCTGCACTACCGCGAGCCCTTCTGGCCGACCGAGCAGTACGTCTTCGGCTACCTCTGCCGCGACACCGACCGCTACCCCACGGTCGTCATCAGCATGTGGAAGTCGCACGGGAAGCCGGTGCTGGTGATGCTGCTCGGCGCGTCGCTGGGCCGGGAGCTGGAGACCTGGACCGACGCCGAGGTCGCCGACTACGCCACGACCGTCGTCACCGACATCTTCGGCCCGGACGCGCCCGCACCCGAGCGGATCTCGCGCACGGCGTGGTCCAGCGACCCCTACGCCAGGGGCGCCTACACCTGCATCGGCGTGGACTCCTCGGCCAAGGACATCGCCACCCTCGCCGAACCGGTGGGCGACCGGCTGTTCTTCGCGGGCGAGGGCACCAACCCCTACCACTGGGCGTGCGTGCACAGCGCCTACGAGTCCGGCAGGCGCGAGGCCGCGCGGATCACCGGCGACTCGTCGCTGCACACCCCGCCCAGCGCGGGCACGCCGCGCCGCCAGTCCCGCAGCACCGACCGGATGCTGCGCTTCGTGCGGATGCGCATGACCCACATCACCGACGCCGAGCTGGCCGAGCGCGTCGACTGCCTGCGCGAGAGCGCCGACCCGCACGGGGTGCGCCTGTTCGCCGCGCTGGCCCAGTCCGAGCTGGAGACGCTGGCCTCCATGTTCGACGAGATCCCCTACACCACCGGCGACCCCATCTGCCTGGAGGACGCCGTCGCCCACGGGGTGTTCCTCGTCGCGCGCGGGCAGGTCGAGGTCGACTTCGGCGGCATCTACGAGCGCGCCGTCCTCGGCCGGGGCGCGCTGCTGGGCCACTACGACCTCTTCTTCAACGCCCGCACCACCTCCGTCACCGCGCTGACCGACGACACGGTGGTGTACTACCTGGACAACTACCGCTACCAGAGCTTCCTCTACGCCTTCCCCGACGTCCTGATGCTGATGATGTCGGACCTGGTGACGCGCTGGGAGCAGTTGGAGACCGCCCTCGGCGCGGTCACCCTCCCCGCCGCCCGCAGGCAGTCCGACAGCGCCGCGCTCCGCGAGTGAGGGCTACGGCAGGGGCACGCGCCAGGTGAGGCGGGTGCCGCCCGCCGGGCCGGGGGCGAGGGTGAACGCGCCGTCGCAGGCGGTGGCGCGGTGTTCGAGGTTGGCCAGGCCGCTGCGGGCGAAGTGGTCCGGCAGGCCGGTGCCGTCGTCCACCACGTCGATCACCAACTCCTGGTCGGCCTCGATGGTCACGGTGATCGCGGTGGGCGCGGCGTGGCGGATGGCGTTGCTGACGGCTTCTCGGACGACCGCCTCGGCGTGCTCGGCGATGGTGGGCGGGACGAGGGTGTCGATGGGGCCTGCCATGCGGACCGTCGGGAGGATGCCGCTGCCCGCGGCGGTGTCGGTGATGGCGTCCATCAGGCGCCTGCGGGGGCTCCCTGCGGGGTCGTCGCCGGTGGTGTGCAGGTCGAAGATGGTGGTGCGGATCTCGCGGACGGTCTCGTCCAACTGCTCCACCACGCGGCTGATGCGCTCGCGCACCTCGGGGGTGGTGACCCGGTTGAGGGTGCCTTGCAGGGTCATGCCGGAGGCGTAGAGGCGCTGGATCACGTGGTCGTGCAGGTCGCGGGCGATGCGGTCGCGGTCGGCGAGCACGTCGAGCAGGCGGCGGTCGCGCTGGGCCTGGGCGGCCTGCAGGGCCAGGCCCGCCTGGTCGGCGAAGGAGACCAGCATCGGCACCAGGTCCGGGTCGAAGCGGTGGCCGCCCTTGTCCCGGGTGGCCAGCAGCACGCCGGTCACCCGCTCCTCGGTGCGCAGCGGCACGGCCAGCGCGGGGCCGAACCCGTCGTCGCCGAGCACGTCGCCGAGCACCGCCGACAGGTCCGGCACCAGCTCCGCTGCGCCCGCGGCCAACACGTCGCGCAAGACCGCGGTGTCCGGGTGCACCGGGAGCCCGACCAGCGCCTCGCCGCGCTCCCCGGTGCCCGCACGCACGGTCAGCCACTCGCCGTCGGCCAGCAGCACCAGCACGCAGTCGGCGTCCGACAGCTCCAGCGCGCGGCGCACCACCAGCACCAGCGCGTCCTCGGCGCTGGCCCCGCCCAGCAGCTCGGCCCGGACCTCCGAGGACGCCTCCAGCCACCGCTGCCTGCGGCGGCCCTGCTCGAACAGCCGCGCGTTCTCCACCGCCACGCCCGCTGCGGCGGCCAGCGCCCGCAGCACCGCCTCGTCCTCGGCGGTGAACTCCCCGCCGCCGCGCTTCTCCGTCAGGTAGAGGTTGCCGAAGACCTCCTCCCGGACGCGCACGGGAGCGCCCAGGAAGCTGCGCATCGGCGGGTGGTTGGGCGGGAAGCCCACCGAGGCGGGGTGGGAGCCGAGGTCGGCCACCCGGATCACCGTGGGGTGCTTGATCAGCAGCCCGAGCAGGCCCCGACCCTCCGGCAGGTGCCCCATCCGCGCCCGCTCCTCGGGGGTGATCCCCACGTAGACGAACTCCTGCAAGCCCTCCCGGCCGCCCAGCACGCCCAACGCGCCGTAGCGGGCGTCGACGAGATCGACGGCGGCTTGGACGATGCGCTGCAAGGTCGAGTCCAGCTCCAGCCCCGCGCCCACGGCCATCACCGCGCCCAGCAGGCCGTGCATCCGGTCCCGGGTGCGCACGATCTCGCCGAAGCGGTCCTGCACCTCGGCCAGCAGCTCGTCCAGGCGCAACCCGCCCAGGCCGGGCACGTCGCCGCGGTCCGCCATCGCCCGCCTCCTCTCCCCCCGCCATTCTCGCCGGGTGCGGCCGCGGTCCCCACCCGGACGGGACCTTCGTCGCTTTCCCCGCCCCCCGGGCCGACGGATCGTGGAAGCAGACCACCCCACGACCCGAGGTGCCCACCATGATCACCGTGCCACCGGCGCTCGGCCTGACCGCGGAGCAGGTCGCCGCCGTCCTCACCGCGGCGACGATGGCCCCGTCGCTGCACAACACCCAGCCGTGGCGCTTCGCAGTGCTGCCCGACCGCATCGAGCTGCGCGCCGACCCCGCCGCCCGGTTGCCCGCCACCGACCCGGACGACCGCGAGCTGCGGCTGGGCTGCGGCGCGGCCCTGCTCAACCTGCGGCTGGCGCTGGCGGCGCGCGGGGTGCGGCCGCTGGTGACGCTGGCCCACCAGCGCTGGCCCGGCGACGACCCGGACCGGCCGCTGGCCACCGTCCGCCACGGCGGGCGCTCCCGCATGCTGCCCGCCACCGCCGCGCTGGAGCGGGCCATCCCGAAGCGGCGCACCGTCCGCACCCCGTTCACCGACGCCCCCGTGCCCGCCGCCCACCGGGCCCGGCTCGCGGGCGCGGCGGCCGACGAGCGGTGCTGGCTGCACAGCGTCGACGACCCCGCCGACCGGGCGGGCCTGCGCGACCTGGTCGCCCGGGCGCACCGCGCGCAGACGGCCGATGCGGCCACCGCGGCGGAGCTGGCCGCGTGGACCGGCCACGACGGCTCCCGGCCCGACGGCGTGCCCACCGCGGCCAGCGGGCCGCGCCCGGAGCCGCAGGACGAGTGGGCCATGCGCGACTTCGGCGCGGGCCGCGCCCGCGAGCGCGTCCCCGGCAAGGACTTCGAGCCCAGCCCGCTGATCATGGTCCTGCAGTCGTTCACCGACGGGCCTGCCGAGCAGCTGCAGGCCGGGCAGGCGTTGCAGCGGGTGCTGCTCACCGCGACCGCGCTCGGCCTGTCCGCGTCGCTGCTGTCGCAGCCCGTCGAGCTGCCGCAGTCCCGCGCCGAGCTGGGCAGGCTGCTGGGCAACCGGCTCACCCCGCAGGCCGTCCTGCGCGTCGGCTACGGCACCCCCACCCCCGCAACCCCCCGCAAGCCCCTCAGCGACGTCCTCGTCATGGAAGGAGCGACCGCATGCGCGCCGCAGACCTGATGTCGGCCCCGGCCGTCACCGTCACCCCGGGCACCTCCGCGAAGTCGGCCATCGCGCTGCTGACCGCGCACGGGTTCACCGCGCTGCCGGTGGTCGAGGACGGCGACCGGCTGGTGGGCGTGGTCACCGAGGCCGACCTGCTGCACGGCCGGGTGATCCCGGACGCCCGGGTCCGCCGCGAGCGCCCGCCGCAGCCCAAGTGGACCGTCGGGGAGGTGATGACCCCCGACCCCGACCAGGTGACCTCGGGCGCCTGCGTGGCCAAGGTGGCCAGGCTGATGCTCGACCGCGGCCGCCGCGCGCTGCCGGTGGTCGACCGCGGCCGGGTGGTGGGCATGATCACCCGCCGCGACCTGCTGCGCGTGCTGGCCCGCGACGACCTCGACATCCTCGCCGACCTGCGGCGCAAGCTCGCCGCCTACGGCGACAGCCGCCGGTGGACGGTCAGCGTCGCCGACGGCGCGGTGACGGTGCTGGACGAGCACGACGACGCCGCCGACCGGCACGTCGTGCGGGTGCTGGCCGAGTCCGTCCCGGGTGTGCAGGCCGTCACGGTCGCCGCCCGGCCCGCCTAGGCTGGGCGGGGAGCGCGAGGAGGCACCCCCATGACCCGGATCTTCCTGGTGGACGACCACGAGATCGTCCGCAGGGGCATCGCCGACCTGTTCGAGGACGTGCCCGGGTTCGAGGTCGTCGGGCAGGCGGGCTCGGTGGCCGAGGCCCTGGTCCGGGTGCCCGCCGCCGCGCCGGACGTGGCCGTGCTCGACGTCCGCCTGCCCGACGGCAGCGGCGTCGAGCTGTGCCGCGAGCTGCGCTCGCAGAACCCCGACCTGCGCTGCCTCATGCTGACCTCGTACACCGACGACGAGGCCCTCTTCGACGCGATCATGGCCGGGGCGGCGGGCTACCTGCTCAAGCAGGTCCTGGGCACCGACCTCGTCGCCGCCGTCCAGACCGTCAGCGCGGGCGGCTCCCTCCTCGACACCCGCACCAC